>NZ_JBICVO010000006.1:244820-530438 GCF_043199105.1 Streptomyces sp. NPDC048644 | reverse complement strand
ACTCGGCAGCCCTTCGACGAGCAACACGCCTTCACCTCCTCCTCAGCCGATCTCGCGGTCGCGGCTTGACTTCTTAGGGACGTGAGATGTCTCTCTGTGGGCCCGTCCCGTGCCGGCAGCCACCGTGCCGACTCCGAAGCCGGGATCAAAGGGACGCTGCCCCGCTCCCACCTGACCAAATGCGCAGGATCCGGCTTGCACCCGTACGAGATCAGCCCTGCCGCAAGTTGGCCCCCAGGGCCAGAAGCACGCCCGGACTGCCGATGCGGTTGCCGTCAATCACTGCCGTCAAGAGAAACACCAGAGGCCCCGTCGATTCCTCGACGGGGCCTCTGGCCTGCTGTGCGCTCGGCAGGATTCGAACCTGCAACCTTCTGATCCGTAGGCGGGTGCACCGCCGTGGCCAACGATCGGGGTCCGCAGATCATCGGAGAGTTCACGGCCTGCACGACCACCGAAGATTCCGCCGTGATGCGTCGTTGTACGCCTGTGTTGATGTCAGCGATCGATGTCAGGCCATCGGCGCGAGCAACGCCGAAGCACTGGCGGGCCACCCCTGCAGAACGGTAGGTTAAAGCTCAGAATAGGTCACACGTTCGGTTTACCTGGGGGCGCCACCATCAACGCCTGGTTCATTTTCGCGCAACACTTACTGAGATGAGGTAGAGTCATGTGGCATGAGCGAACAGCAGGATGCGCTTGAGGACCTTGAGTCCAGTGGTGTTCTCGCGGCCCTGGCATGGGCCAACGCGTCGGCCTACCGGCGCACCATGGAGGACTACGACCCCGACACGGGGCATGATCAGGGCTGGGTTGGATCTACCGCCCACAGGCTCTTCGTTGACCGACTACACCGGGCATTCTCCACGGGCAAGCACAGTGTGGATTCACCTGAATCCGCTTCTGCCGGCCTGGACCTCGTGGCTGCCGGACTGGCCCCAGGCGAGCACCGCAAGATGCCGCTCATCACCCCGGGCCTGGTGGTCCGGTCTGACCTCAACCAGTCTCCGGGCTGGCGGTGTGGAGATTGGCGCTTCCTGCTCACGTCGTTTGTCTACGGGGAGAGCAACCGCATCCCGTGGCCACAGAAGAGCCCCACCAAGCAGCGCGTCGCTTCGCAGGGGCAGCCGACCGGGTGGCTGGACCCTCACCCCACCCTGTTCGGCGAGGAGCTCGATTCTCTCGCCGCCGCTATCCAGGCACTGAGGGACGAGGATGCGGAGCTCAACGCGACAACACTCATCGCTGCCCACAGTATTGAACGAGAGCTGAGTATCCGAGAACTTTACTTGGGGCGCTCTCGTTTGAATCGTGGGGGCGGAGATGCCTGGTACTGGAAGCATGATCTACTTGCTGCCAGCCCGGGAACTCGCACTACCGAATCGATTCCCGCTTCGCCCGGCCCTCTTCCCGGATCGCCCGGCGTCCAGGACGCACCCGTTCGTCTTCGTCGCCAGCCGTCGGAAGGGAGCGGAGAGCGCTACCAGGCGTCGGGACAGAACGACAAGTAATGAAACGAGTGGATGGTCATGAATTCCTCACGCCGCACAGATGTGCAGGTTGGTGACGCCTCTCGCCTTTTCGACGGACGACGTTTGACGCTCGCGCGACAGCTGATCGGCTTGCGGAAGAACGCCCTCGCGGCAAAGATCGACAAAAGCCCCACCGCTGTCGCGGCGTACGAAAACAATACGAAACGCCCAGCTCCCGCGACGGTTGCTCAACTATGCCTGACACTTGGAGTGGATCCAGGTTTCTTCCTCCCTGGCCCTCACCAGTCGACAGCTAGTGACTCCGTACCTCACTTTCGGTCATTGCGTTCGACGACACAATTGGCGCGAGACCAAGCTTTTTCTTACGGAGTGATTTCTGGAGATGTAGGCGCAGCTCTCGAACGGCACGTCGAGTTCCCAGAACCCAATCTGCCGCGCCTAAGCGTCGACGTGGAAGATGAGTCGAGCACCCTTCCGGAGGAGGCGGCTCGCCTCCTCCGGAATCACTGGGACATCGGCTCAGGACCAGTTGGCCACCTGGTACGCCTGGCGGAGAACCACGGCGTCGTGGTGGTTTTCAGCCCCGCACAGACCGCCGCCGTGGACGCCTACTCCTTTGACGACGGCTATAGGCCAACGGTGGTGCTGAACCCAGCCAAGGAGGATTACTACCGCCAGCGTTTCGACGTCGCCCATGAAATTGGACACCTCGTAATGCATGTAGATGCCGAACCGGGAAGCAAGGTAATCGAAAACCAGGCTCACCGTTTCGCAGCCGAACTCCTCCTCCCAGAAGACGAGTTGCGCGTTCTCTTGCCCAGCAAGGCGGACTGGAGAATCCTTGCAAAGCTGAAGGAGACTTACGGCGTAAGCCTTCAGGCTCTGCTGTACCGATCCAGGGCCCTGGGCGTCATGAGCGACGTCACGTATCGCAATGCAGTCGCCTATTTGTCCTCGAAGGGATGGCGTCGCCGAGAGCCAGGCGAAATGCCCGCCGTGGAACAGCCGTCACTTTACCCAAAGGCGGTGGAGATTCTTTCGAGCGTAGGGATGGACGAACTCTCATTGGCAAACGAATCCCGGGTAACTCCAGGGATATTCCGAACAGTGACAGCCAGGTCCCCTGTACGCGAGGATCTATTTCTTGAGACCCAAGAAATAGAGAGCACAGACGGAGTGATCCCTCTGTTTCGAAGCAAGAATGATAAGCCCGGGACTTAAGTCCCGGGCTTGATCAGTTCCTGGATCTCTGCGTACAGACCCCAGGCCGGGATGGGCCCGATCTGGGGTCTGTGTCTGGGACCACCTTCGAGACCGGAAGACGCGTGGGCTGAGACCACAAGTGAGACTGAGCCGTCCACTCCGGAACCGCCTGGGGGCTACGGCCGTCCACGCGGCCGCGGAACGACGATGTGTAGCCGCTGGAGACCGTACATAGCAGCCTGGAACGCAGCACCGATCTCGCGGGCCCTCTCCTCGGTCTCGATCGGCCACATGGAGATGTAGTCAGCCCCAATGTTGGCCTGCGCCACGGTGCCATCCAATACCAACGCTTCAGCCGCGGACTGCAGGACGGTCACCGCCTGGTCCGGGACGTAGGGCTTGCGGCTGGCCATGGCATCAAGCTCCACCTTCCAGCGCTGCCCATGGCGAGCGATGCACACAAAGATCGCGTCGTTGGCCTTGGCATTTTTGTAGGCAGCACGGTGGGCTTCCAGTTCGGTGCAGTCGGGGATGAGTGCAGCTTGGAGAGGCATTCCGGGCATCGGCATGCTCACATCGTCGCAGGCACTCACGCCATTAATCAGGCGAACAGAGGGCAATGGCGCCGCCTCACGCCCCAACTGAGACGTGCCGCGAGCCCGTCGGAGTCTCTGACGACTCCGAGTTCAGACGCGTGCCGCAGGCTGTCAGGGGTTGATGTCAGCAGGAACCCGACCCACTGCCAAGAGGTGAGAGCTGGCAGCGAGCAATTCCGGATACGGCTCTGCCATTCGAGCCGCCTCCATTGCAGAGGCAATCAGCTCATCCGTGGGCCCCTAGCCCGGCTGTTGCTCGGCAGCCCTTCACGAGTGACCACGCGGGCCCCTCAATGCCGAAGACCTGAACATCCATGAGTCCGGCTGCGGCCAGCTCCGCAACAAGTTCTTCGGCGCGGTGGAAGTACGCCAGGGTGAAGCGCCTGAAAGGTCGCCCGGTTCGTCGCGTGCTCCCCCGGCACGTGGCGGAGCAAGCAATCCAGAGGGCGTCGACGGGACTCCCGCCGGCCGAGTGCCGCTCCACCATCCGCAACGCACTGGACTGGGTCATCGCCCACGCCACCCCACGGGAGGCAACATGACGGCCCCGTCGCCCCCCGCCCTGGATTGCCTCCCCCCTGCCACCGACCACCCGCAGGCCGCCGCACAGGCTGTGGATGCTGCGGCCGTGGGCGCCCCCAAGGGTGGCGCCGAAGGCGTCCTTTCAGCTCTTCGCCCTGACCTGCGCCCGAGCGATGACCGCTGCCCCATCCCGTGGCTGCACATCATCGCCCCGCGCGACGCCGTCCCCACCGCCACCTCGAAATGCGAGTGCGGCCGCGACCACAGCGCTGTCGGTGAAGCCCGCGTGCTTGCACTCATCGACGACCACACCACCCACCGCGACCTGTGTCCCCTGCGCACCCCCCAGGAGAAGGAGGGCTGCCGCATGAACACCTCCCCCGAAACGGAGGAACTGCCCCCGCCTTCCAACTCGCTCGCCGACTCATCCCGGACCGGCAGACGGAAGCCGGTCAGCTCGTGTGCCGCCGCTGGCACGGTTCGTGGATGCGCTGGACGGAAACCTGCTGGCGCGAGGTGGACGACGCGCCGATGCGGGCGGGTATGTACACCCGCCTGGAACACATCGTGTTCAGCTCTCCGGGCAAGGATGGTGCGCCCGAACAGCGTGACTGGGCACCCACGAAGCAGAAGATCGGCAACTTGCTCGACGCCTTGGGCGCCGTCACTCTCCTGCCCACCGACACCGACGCTCCCGCCTGGATCAACCAAGAGGAGACCGATGCAGCGGACGGTAGCCCCATCGTGGCCTGCTCCAACGGGTTGTTGCGCATCAGGGACCGTGCTCTTCTCCTGCACGGTCCGGGGTTCTTCAACCTGGTCTCTATGCCGTTCGCCTACGACCCGCAGGCCACCGCCCCCATTTGGGACGGGCTCCTGCGGGAGATCTAGTCCAACGACGCCGACGCCATCGCCGCTCTTCAGGAATGGTTCGGCTACGTCCTCTCCGGCCGCACTGGCCAACAAAAGATCACGCTCATGGTCGGCCTCTCTCCGGAAAGGGCACCATCGCGCGAGTGTTGAAAAAGCTGGTCCGCAAGGCGAACCTCGCCGGCCCCGCCCTGGCCGGTCTGGGTACGAACTTCGGCCTGTCCACGCTGGTCGGCAAGCCACTGGCGGTCATCTCCGACGCCCGTCTGTCCGGCAACGACAACAGCCAGGTCGTCGAACGCCTCCTGACCATCTCAGGTGAGGACACCATCGACATCGATGGACCGTGGGCCGCGATGGGTCACCCAGAGACACCGCAAGACCGCAGCTCACAGGCTTGGGCCGCGACAGGCCGAGACCCGCAGCAATGTGACAGCAACTTCCCCCTCCCCTCTCCTTCCCCTCCCGGAGGTCTGGGTGCTCAGCGTCGTACCCACAACTCCTGAGGCCCTGACCGTCCCCGAGGCCATGACGGCCCTGCGCCTCAGCCGCTTCAAGGTCTACGGCCTCATCCGCTCGAACGAACTCCCCAGCAGCAAGATCGGGCGGGCCCGCCGTGTCCCGGGCGACAGCGTCCGCGCGTACGCGACCGATTGGAGGAAGCTGCCTGATGACCAAGCGACGCCAACGGCGGAGGGACCATCACGAAGTGCAAGGACGGACGTTTCCAAGCCGCCGCCTACGTCTACCGGACCGACGGGACGCGGACGCGGAAGTTCGTCTACGGGAAGACGTGCGATGACGTGGCCGACAAGCTCACGGAGTTGCAGGAGAAGACACGCCAAGGCATCCCCACCGCGTCGTCGACGATGGCCTTTGGCAACTATCTGACCTACTGGCTCGCCACCATCGCCCCGGAGCACCTCAAGCCCTCGACCCTGAACTATGAGGGATTGACCCGTCTCTACATTCGGCCGGCACTCGGCAAGAAGCGGTTGAACCGGCTGTCCCTGACAGACATCCGCCGCTTTCTCACGGAGTTCAAGAGCGCCTGTCTGTGCTGCCTGCGCGGTGCCGACCGCAATGCTGCAAGCGTCTCCCCTCTGCTCGGACCGTGCAGTACATCCACGCGGTCCTGCGGTCCGCGCTTCAACAGGCAATGCACGAGGAGCTGATCGCTCAGGACGTCGCGTGCATCGTCGAAACGCCGACCGTCACGCTCAAAGAGATGCATCCCTTGGACACTGCGGAAGTACGGCTACTGCTCAAGACCGCTCGCGCCCACTGTCTGTATGCCATGTGACTCCTGCTTGTCTCCACCGGCCTGCGCTGAGGCGAGGCACTCGCGCTCGCCTGGTCGGACATCGACCTCAAGAACGGCCAGCTCCGGGTGCGGCGGAACGTGCAGCGCATCAGGCGGGAACTGCTCTTCGGTACGCCCAAGAACACGCGGTCCATCCGCACGGTGCCGCTCCCCCGGCACCTCGTGTGGGCGCTCACCCAGCGCCGGGAGCAACAGGAGCGGGAGCACAAGGTCACCGGCCTGAACCGCATGCTGACCATCCTGTGCAGGGACGCGAACGAGCGGCGCGTGCGCGTGCACGACCTGCGCCACACCTGTGCCCCGCTCCTGCTCGCGCAGAGGGCAGATGCCCGCACGATCGTGGGGACACTCGGGCACAGCACGATCCCAATGGTGCTCGACAACTACGCGCACGTGATGAACACGACGCTGCGGGCCACAGCGGAGCACACGGACAACGCGCTCAATCTCGATGACTCCGAAGAAGAACCGGAGGGGGAGGAGAAGGGCGACTCTCCGACCGCGTTGACGTCACCCGCTGACGCCAAAGGCTCCCTGGACGATGTCCAGGGAGCCTTTGCTTTATGTGCGCTCGGCAGGATTCGAACCTGCAACCTTCTGATCCGTAGTCAGATGCTCTATCCGTTAAGCTACGAGCGCTTGGCTTTCCCGGCGGTTTTTCTTGCCGGTCGGCGTTGCGGGAACAACATTACATGAACCGCGCCGTGAGGCGAAATCCATTGCCCACACCACCTCTGACCTGCACAAACGCTCTCTTGGCCGGGTTCTGGGGGTTACTCGCCCCAGGGGGAGTCCTCGATGGTCCGGACGAAATTCGGGCGGGTGTAGCCCTCTTCGAAGCGGTCCAGGACGTCGGCCTTCACATTGCCGAACGTGGTCTGGGGGCGGTGGGCGATGCCGGCGTGGAAGGCGTGCAGGATGCGGCGCTTGAAGTCGGGGCGGGGATGGGCGGCGACGATCGCCTCGCGGGTCTCCGGCGGGAGGGCGTCGTAACCGATGCCCAGGACGTCCAGCTCGACGCCTGCGGTGACGAGGGCGATCTCCGGGGCCATGTGGTGCGGGATCTCCGGCGTGGTGTGCAGGGCGATGCCCTCCCAGACCAGACGGGTGCGGTCCTCGGGGATGCCGCGGGCGGCCAGGAAGGCGCGGGCCTCGTCGGCGCCGTCGATCTCGAAGCGCTGCTGTGAGGTGCGGAACTTCTCCGTCAGGCCGAGGTCGTGGAAGAGCGCGCCCACGTAGACCAGCTCGGCGTCGAATTCCAGGCCGTGCCGGATGCCGTGCCGGGCGCCGAAGAGGTAGACGCGGCGGGAGTGGTGGTAGATCAGCTCGTCGGTGACGTCGCGGACCAGCTCGGTGGCCTCCTGGGCCAGCTTGCTGTCGGGGACGGGGATGCCGGCGATGTGGAGAGGGGCGGCGGGGCCCGGGGTGGCGTTGGTCATGGGTCCAGCGTGGCGCGCGGGGCGGCGGGTGCCCAGTCCGCGGCGGACGGATGGCTCAAAGGTCTCGGGTGGCCGCCGGGCGGGGCGGAAGGGCGGAAGGCGGCCCCTCCTGGGGGCGCAAGATCGCGGAGGAGCCCCGGAAGAGCCGGAAGTCCGGAGGGCCCCGGGCGTCCCGGAACGCGTTCGGGCCCCGCTCTCGGAAGAACGGGGCCCGAACGAAGGGAGCGGAGGCGGAGGGATTTGAACCCTCGATGGGGGGTAAGCCCCAAACCGCATTAGCAGTGCGGCGCCATAGACCGGACTAGGCGACGCCTCCACACACCTCACGCGCGTCTGCGCGCTGTGGCGTGTCCAGATGATGGCACAGCTCTGCGGGCTGTCACCAATCGCCCCCTACGGTACTCGGCTGGCAGGCCCCCCGGCAAAGACGTTCCTGCACCGCAACGTCGGGGTCGGCGCCGCGTTAGGAGTGTCGGGGTTTCCTCCGGCAAACCGCCGTGTGCCCCGGCGCGTACGTGTCGCGTACCCGCCTTCGGTCCGTCCTCTGGAGCCCGTGATGCCGCACCGCCTGATGTTCCTGCTGACCGCTGCCGCCACCGCCGCCGTCTCCGTCGTGTCCACCGTCTCCGCGCTCGCCGTGCTCGCGCCCGCCGCGTCGGCCGCGCCGATCCCGCTCCCGGTCTCCGAGCCGCGCAACGCCACCGGGCCGAACCCCACCGGCCCCACCGGCCCCGTAGACGTCACCGATGTCACCGACGTCACCGACGGCTCCGACTCCGCCGGTGTCATCGACCGCACCGGTCTCCGGCCGCCCACGGGGCACCGCCGCCTCTGGGACGCCCCGGGTCTCCAGGACGCCGCCGATCACCTCACCGTGACCGTCCGCGGCTCCGGTTCGGCACGGACGGACGGCACCTTCGAGCTGTACTGCCACCCTGACGGGGGAAATCATTTCCGCGCCGCGGAGGCGTGCGAGCGGCTCGACCGGATGACGCGGTGGGGCAAGGACGCCTTCGCGCCGGTCCCGCAGAGCGCGAAGTGCACGATGATCTACGGCGGCTCGGCGACCGCGCGGGTCACCGGAACCTGGGCGGGACGCCGGGTGAACGCCGAGTTCCGGCGTACCGACGGGTGTGAGATCGCCCGCTGGGACCGCTTCGAGCCGCTGCTCCCGAAGACCGGTTCGTAACAAGATGCCCGACCCGGTTCGTGCCGGAGTGGGAGGGCAGGTCAGGACGCGGGGCACATGTCGGGCCTGCGGCGAGTCGCACGGGGCCGTGGCACCACCTCCTCGTCATCCGCCTCCGCGTCCCGGGCAACTGCCCGTAGACTCCCTTCCAGCGATCCGCCCCGACGGGTCGGCAAGGTGCGTAACAGGGAGGTCGGCCCCGCGACTGCGGGGTGGTCCCAGGGAGGAAGCGTCGTCGTGAGCAGCAGGCCATCCCGAGGCGCTGCTCGCCTCGCAGCCATACTTGACGCCCTCCCTGACGCCCTGTTGCTCGTCAACTGCAACGGCACCGTCGTCAACGCCAACACCATCGCGCTGGAAACCTTCGAGGCGCCCGGTACCGGCCTGGTCGGACGCGGACTCCTCGATCTCCTCCCCTCGTTCGACTCCAAGCGCATCCCCGGTTCCATGCGGCGCCGGGACGAGGAGTCCGAGGGCGGGCGCACGAAGCCGACGCGGATGGTGGCGCGGCGTACGGACGGGACCGAGCTGCTGGTCGAGGTGACCAGCGCCAACCTTGAGGACGGCAGGACCCCGTACGAATCGGCCTTCGAGGCCGCGTACGCCGATCACCGCACCGGATACACAGGCGACGAGCTGCTGATGCTGGTGGTGCGGGATCTGACGGGGACGCTGGACACCGAGACCGAGCTGGCGCGTCAGCAGCGGCAGACGGAGATGATCCTGCGGGCCGCCGCCGAGGGTGTGGTGGGCGTCGACTCGGAGGGCAGGGTCGTCCTGGTCAACCCGTCGGCCGCGCAGATTCTCGGGTACCGGGCGAGCGAGCTGGGCGGCAAGGAGCTGCACCCGCTGATGCATCACTCGCGGGCGGACGGCTCGCCGTTGCCCTGGGAGGAGACGCCGCTCGCCGACACACTCAGGTCGGGGCGCAAGCACCGGGTGCGCGGGCAGGCGCTGTGGGCGAAGGACGGGCGTTCGGTGTCCGTCGATCTGACGACGGCTCCGGTGCGGGACGGCGATCAGCTCGTCGGCGCGGTGATGACGTTCACCGACCGCCGCCCGTACGACGCGCTGGCCGCCCGGCACGCGCAGTTGCTCGCCGTCCTGGAGCAGGCGCTGCGCGGGCCGTTGGAGGAACTGACCGGCGAGCTGGGCACGCTGGCTTCCGATCCGGCGGGCCAGCTGTGGCCCGAGGCCAACCAGATCCTGCACCATCTCGCGGCCGGGCACTCCCGGATGACGACGCTGGTGGACAACGTCCTGAGCTATCAGCGCCTGGACTCGGGCGCGGAGCGGCTCAAGCGGGCGAAGGTCTCGCTCGACAAGGTCGTGGCGGCCGGTGTGGAGGGCGCCATCGAGCTGATCGGACCTGGGCGCGCCCAGTTCGCCGTGCACGCGCCGCCGATCGAGGCCACCGTCGACGCCGAGCGGATCGCGCAGGCGCTGTCGCACCTGATCGCCGATGTGGCGGGGGTGGACTCGACGGGCCGGATGCCGTCCGCTGGGGACGGTGGCGACGCGGGCACCCCTGCGGGGCAGGTCGCGGGAGCCCGTAGGGGTCCGGCGGGGGATTCCACGATCGTGGTCGCCGCGGCGAAGCGCGGTGCGGTCGTACGGATCGAGGTGCGCGGCCCGTACGGCGGCGGCGACCCGGTCCACGAGCCCATCGTGCGCGGCATCGTGCGGCAGCACGGCGGGCTGATGCAGACGCACAAGGTGCCTGGCGGTCCCGGCGCGGGCGGCAGCGCGTACGTGCTGGAGCTGCCGGTGACGCCGGACGGCTCGGTGCCGTCGGAGGCGGAGCGGGCGCGCGAGGCGACCGGGAACGAGACGACGGTGATGCCGTCTCCCGCGGCGCGGGCGCGCGGCACCCAGCGGGCCGGGAGCCCGGAGAGTGCCCGTGGTGCCGGTCCCGAGGGTCCGGGCGAGCCGGGCGGTGCGGACGGTGCCGCCGGGCCCGGTGGCGGGCGTCCGGGAGGCCGTGGCCCGGCGGACGGTGGAACGAACGGCGGCGCGGCTGACGGTGCCGGTGGTGCGGAAGGGGCGGACGGCGCGTCCCCGACCGGCCGTCGGCGTGCCCGGCACTCGGGCCCCGGGCAGGGGCCCGGCACGGATGGCTCCGGGGCGTCCCAGGGCGGCGAAGGACAGGGCGGCGGAGCGGCCGGTTCCGGAACGGACGGGGCGGGGCTGCCGCCCGGCATGGCGGGCGCCGAGGCCGTACCGGCGAGCGGGCGGCGGCGTGCGCCCCAGGGGGCACCCGAGGGCGGCGGACAGCCCGGTGGCGACGGTTCAGGGCCCGCGCATCTGACCCCCGCCGGGTTCCCGCCGCAGGCACCCCGGCCGTCGCAGACGCCACAGCCGTCACCAGGGGCGCAGACGCCGCCTCAGGGGCGCCCCCAGGCGCCGGGGCAGGGTCACCCCCAGGCATCGGGCCAGGGCGGGCCTCAGGGTCCGTCGCAGCAGGCCGGTGGCCGGCGGGCCCGTCGCGCGCTGGCCGAGGCGCCCGAGCGCGCCGTGCCGGGCGAGCGCGAAGGCAACGGACCGTCGTCACCGCGGCAGCAGGACCAGCAGCGGCAGCAAGGGCAGCACGGGCCAGGCGAGTTGGCGCCCGCCGAGCCGCTGTCCGCCGGTGGCGTCCGCTCACCCTTCGCGCTGCCGCCCGCCGCGGCCGATCAGGCCCCCTCGTCGCTGCCGGCGCTGCCCGCGCTCCCCGGCCGGATGCCCGAGCAGTCCGAGGGCACCGGCCGCCGCCGCGCCCGCCGTCCGGTCGCCGAAGGACCGGCCGGTGCGGACGGAGCGCAGCCCGGCCTCGAACTGGAGCCCGCGGTCAACTCCGGTACGCCGCAGGCCGATTGGCACGACGAGCCGACCGGCAGGCGGCGCGCACGGCGGGCCGCGGCCGAGGAGCGGGCGGCGGCGGCGATGGCCGACGCGGAGGCGTCAGGCACCTTCGTCGCGGGCCCTGAAGGTCTCGTCGCGCAGCCCACCGACGACGCGGATCCGTCCGCTGCCGACCCCGCGGGCGGCCACGAACCCGACGGCGCCGCCCCTGCCCCGACCGGCCGCCGCCGCGGTCGTCCCAGCCCGGCCGACACGCCGCAGCCAGGGCATTCCGGCGGCCACGCGCAGCCGCAGGACCAGGCCGCGCAGCCGCTCCCCGAGGAGGACGGCGGCCCCGCGGCCGGGCAGTCCCACGGGCGGGCGTTCCGCGTCCGCACGCTCGGGCAGGGCGCGCCGTTCGCCCAGCAGATCGCCGACCAGCAGCAGCGTCCGGCGGGCGCCCCGGGATCCACCCCGCCCGGCGGTACGCCGCCCGGCGGCACGTCCGCGGGTTCGGGCCGCCGCCGCAAGCTCGCCGCACCCCCGCAGGACGACGAGCGGGCCGCGGCCGACACCGCTCCCGCCGACACCCGTCCGCACCCCGGGCGCCCTCAGCCGCACACGCCGCCTCCGGGCCAGTCCGCGCAGCCGCACCAGCAGCATCTGCTGGGCGCCGGTGAGGGCCGCGCCTTCGCGATCTCCGCGCCGGACGAGGGCAGCGAGGGCCCCGAGCCGCTGGACGGGCCGAACGGCGCGGTCGAGGTGCTTGACCACCAACCGCCGCCGATGGACGACGAGTTGCCGCCCGAGCCGCTCGACAATCCGCGCCGGCTGCTGGTCTGGCCCGCGCCCGACGTCTCCACCCAGCAGGCGCTGAGCGACCGCGGTTACCGCCCGGTGATCGTCAACTCCCGCGAAGAGGTGGACGCGCAGATCGCCGCGTACCCGGCGGCGCTCTTCGTCGATCCGCTGACCGGGCCGATCACCCGTACCGCGCTCCAGTCGCTGCGTCAGGCGGCGGGCGCGGCGGAGGTCCCGGTGCTGGTGACGGCGGGCCTGGGGCAGGCCACCCGCGAGGCGGCGTACGGCGCCGACCCGGCGGTGCTGCTCAAGGCGCTGGCGCCGCGGGACAGTGAACAGCACCCGCCCCGCGTGCTGTTGATCGAGCAGAACGACGCCATCGCGGGCGCGCTGACCACCTCGCTGGAGCGGCGCGGCATGCACGTCGCGCGGGCCGGGGCGGACGCCGACGCGGTCGCCCTGGCGACGCAGGCGCGGCCGAATCTGGTGGTGATGGACCTGATGCAGGTGCGCCGCAGGCGGGCCGGCATCATCGACTGGCTGCGCGCCAACGGCCTGCTCGACCACACCCCCCTGGTCGTCTACACCGCCCCCGACATGGACCCGGCCCAGCTCACGGGCCTCGCATCGGGCGAGACCGTGCTGTTCCTGTCGGAGCGCTCCACCAGCGCCGAGGTGCAGGCCCGCATCGTCGACCTGCTCGCCAAGATCGGCACGAACTGACGGTGTTACGCGGGGCGTTGAGCGTCCCGGGGAACCGGAGGGCGGCCGTCAGGGCCGGTGTTCCGTGGTGGTGGTCGTCGAGCGGAATGCCCGCCGGTAGGCGGATGGCGTGGTGTCCAGGGTGATCCGCATGTGCTGCCGCAGGTTCGTGCCGCTTCCCAGACCGGTCCTGGCGGCGATGTCGTCGACGGGCAGGTCTGTCGATTCCAGCAGGTGGCGGGCGTGCTTCAAGCGGGCGGAGGTGAACCATTCAGCCGGGGACAGGCCCGTCTCCTGCCGGAACCGCCTGGTGAACGTCCGCACGCTCATGTGGCAGTGCGCGGCGAGGTCTTTGAGGGACAGCCGGCTGTCCAGGCGCTCCGTCATCAGCGTGCGCGCCCCGGCGGTCGACATCCCCGCGTCCTCCGCGACCGGCTGATCGATGTACTGCGCCTGCCCTCCTTCCCTCATGGGCGCGACGACGTTGTACCTGGCCACTTGATTCGCGACCGAGCTGCCGTGGTCTTCCCTGATCACGTGCAGGCACAGATCGATGGCCGCCGCACCGCCGGCGGACGTCAGGACCCCGCGATCGGCGACGTACAGCGGGTTGGTGTCGAGGTCGACCGCCGGGAAGAGGCGTGTGAACCGGTCGGCGTAGCGCCAGTGCGTCGCGGCCCTGCGGCCCTCCAGAAGGCCGGCAGCCGCGAGAACGAATGATCCGGTGCACAGGGACACCATGCGGGCTCGGCGCCGGGCCGCCCGCAACGCCTCCGCGATGCGCGGGTCCAGTACTCCGTCGTCGAGCAGGTCAGGGGAGCGGGTGCCCGCGACGATCACGGTGTCGGCGTGCTCCAGCAGGGACAGGTCCCCTTGGGGCGTGACGCCGTACCCGTTCGCCGTCGGCACCGGAGAGCCGTCCGGCGTGACGGTCCGCACGTGATACGCCGCGCCTCCCGCGCGTGCGGTGACCGTGGCCAGCATCTGGGCCGGGATGCTGAGGTCGAACGCGACCACCGGTGCGATGGCGAGAACCACTACCTGGTGAGGAGCCGCGACAGTCATGGCCCGATAGTTGCACATACTGGCCCTTGGGCCACTTCTGTCGTGGCCGGAGGCCGGAGAAGCTGATGACGTTTCCTTTTCCGCCCTCCCCCCCGAAAGGTGGCGGCCAGTCATGCCCGTCCCCCCTGTCGACTCCGAGATCCAGTCGCTGCTCGAAACGTCCGACGCAGGGGTTTTCCCCTTCTACGACCTGGATTCCGTCCTCGCCGTGCCCGAGCTGTACCGGCCCCTGCGGGAGCGCCCCGATACGCCCGTCGACGACCGCGTGAAGGTTCGGGACCTGTTCATCCCGGGGCCCGGAGGACAACTGCGTCTGCGCGTCTACCGCCCCGCCACGGACGGCGTTCTGCCGGTCGTCCTCTACCTGCACGGCGGCGCCTTCACCTACGGCTCTCCGGAAGCCGAGGAAGAACACGCCCTGCGGTACGCCCTGGACGCCGAAGCCGTCGTCGTCTCCGTCGACTACCGCCTTGCGCCCGAGCACCTCTACCCCGCAGCGGCCGATGACGCCTACGCGGCCCTGACCTGGCTCGCCGGACACGCGGCGCGGGTCGGCGGCGACCCGGAGCGCATCGCCGTCGCGGGAGTGAGCGCCGGCGGGAACATCGCGGCCTCAACTGCCCTGCGCGCCCGCGACCTTGGAGGGCCGAAGGTGATCTTCCAGGTGCTGCTCTACCCCGCGCTGGACAGCGGCATGACGAGTGCCTCGATGCGGGAGAGCACCGCTACGCCGGTCCTCAACCGGGCAGCGACGGAGCTGGCCTGGCGCCACTACACCGGGGGCCACAGCCTCGTGCCCTATGCCTCCCCGGTGCAGGCTGCCGACCTCAGCGGGCTGCCCCCCGCCTTCGTCGTGCTGGCAGAGGCCGACCCGCTGCGCGACGAGGGCCGGCGCTACGCCGAGCGTCTCAGCGCCGCCGGAGTCACCACCGAGCTGATCCAGGTCCCTGGTGCCGTGCACGGATTCGACCTGCTGTTCCCGAAGGCCCGGATCAGCGAGCGCAACCTGGCCGACCAGGGGCGGGCCCTTCGCGAGGCCCTCCACCGGTGAACTCATCGCCGCGTCCGGCCACGCCCTACGCCCCGAAGCGGGTGACGTCCAACTCCCCGTCCGCGTACTGCCTGCGCAGCACCTTCTTGTCGAACTTGCCCACGCTGGTCTTCGGCACCGAAGGGATCAGCGCCCACCGCTCCGGCACCTGCCAGCGCGCGATGCGCTCGCCGAGGAACGCCTTCAGCTCCTCGTACCCGGCCGTCGCGCCATCGGCCAGGACCACGGTGGCCAGCGGGCGTTCGCCCCACTTGTCGTCCGGCACGGCGACCACCGCGGCCTCCGCGACACCCGGGTGGGCCATCAGGTGGTTCTCCAGCTCGACCGACGAGATCCACTCCCCGCCGGACTTGATGACGTCCTTGGCCCGGTCGGTCAGCGTCAGGTAGCCGTTCGGGGTGATGGTGCCGACGTCACCGGTGCGCAGCCAGCCGTCCGGGCTGAACTTGTCTTCGGGGCGCTGCACTTCGCCGTCCGCGCCGCCGAAGTACCCGCCCGCGATCCACGGGCCGCGGACCTCCAGCTCACCGGCGGCTTCGCCGTCCCAGGGCAGCGTCTCGCCGCCGGGCCCGATGAGCCGGGCTTCGACGGACGCGGGGAAGCGGCCCTGGGTGGTGCGGTAGGCCCACTCCTCGTCACCGGTGGCGCCGGCCGGCGGGTGCGCGACGGAGCCGAGCGGGGACGTCTCGGTCATGCCCCAGGCGTGCACGACGCGGATGCCGTGCCGGTCCTCGAAGCCGCGCATCAGGACGGGCGGACAGGCGGAGCCGCCGATGATGACGGTCTTGAGACACGCCACGTCGCGCCGGGTGGCGTCCAGTTCGCCGAGCAGGCCCTGCCAGATGGTGGGCACGGCGGCGCCGATGGTGGGACGTACCGTCTCGATCATCTCGGCGAGCGGGGCGGGCTGGAGGAAGCGGTCCGGCATCAGGAGGGACGCGCCGGCCATGAACGCGGCGTGCGGCAGGCCCCAGGCGTTGACGTGGAACATCGGCACGACCGGCAGCGCGACGTCATGGGAGGCGAGCGCGAACGCCTCGGCGGTGTTGACCTGGAGTGAGTGCAGATAGACCGAACGGTGGCTGTACACCACGCCCTTGGGGTCGCCGGTCGTCCCGGATGTGTAGCAGAGGGCCGCCGCCGCCCGCTCGTCCACCTCGGGCCAGTCGTAGTGCTCGGGGTGTCCGGCGAGCAGTTCCTCGTAGTCGTGCACCCGGGCCCGCGCGCCGTCCAGTACGGAACGGTCGCCAGGTCCCGCGACGACGATGTGCTCCACGGCGGGCAGCCGCGGCAGCAGCGGGGCGAGCAGTGGCAGCAGGGAGCCGTTGACCAGCAGGACGCGGTCCTCGGCGTGGTTGACGATCCACGTCAACTGCTCTGCGGGCAGCCGCAAGTTGAGGGTGTGCAGCACGGCACCCATGGACGGGATGGCGAGATACGCCTCCAGGTGCTCGGCGTTGTTCCACATCAGCGTTCCCGTGGCACTGCCCTCACCCACCCCGAGGCCGCCGAGCGCGTGCGCGAGCTGCGCGGCCCGGCGGCCGACCTCGGCGAACGTGCGCCGGTGCGGGTCCGCTCCGGTCCAGGTGATGACCTCCGACTCGCCATGCACGGTCGAGCCGTGCGTCAGGATTCGCGAGACCGTGAGCGGTACGTCCTGCATCGTGCTGAGCACCGGGTGCCTCCGCTTGTTACGGGCGGGTAGTCGTGTGCTGCGATTCTCAACGCATACCAATTGGTATGTCACGCCCTTGCGATGTGTTCTTCACCGCTTACCGGCGGCAACCGCCCGTCGGCCCGCCCCACGGAGACTACGGGCGCCGCACCTCGAATTGGAAGCACCCGTACTCCAGGGCCCGTACATGCACCACCGCCACCTCCGGCGCGCCGAACGCCGCATCGAGCGCCCGCCCGAAACCGGCCTCGGCGTCGTCCGGGATCTCGAACAGCGCGCCCCCGACGATGCGCCCCGACGCGTCGTAGCGCCGCAGCGTGCGCAGCGCCCCCGGCCGCGCGAAGGGATACCCCCGGCCTTCGGCGGGTCCGGCACAGGGCCCGGCATGAATGAACACCGGCCCCGCCTCGTCATAGGCACCCGGCTCGGCCCCGCTCTCCGCCGCCCAACGGCGCAGCGGCGCGTACGACACGAGCGCGACCCGCTCACCGGCCTCGATACCCCGCAGACAACAGCGCAGCGGACTGCCGACGGAGTCGATCGGCACCCCGTCCTCCCGCGCGGTATACGGCCGCAACGGCCGCCCGGAGTCGTCGAGTTCGCGCAGTTCCTTGAGCGTGGCGGGGGTGATGGGCAGCGGGAGGTAGGCCGTTGTCGTCATGACTCCCAGGGTCGGCGGGCGGGGGGCGGGGTGCTGGCGGGAATCGGACGGGGTGGTGGGTGGGGGGCCGGATGTGCCCGACGGCCAGCGGGAACCGGGAGTCCGCCCGCTCACTCACCCTGAAGGACTCTCCACGCAATAAATGAAAGTACCGGGCGCCCCTATTTGCTATTCCCGTCGCTCATTCGGGAATCATTGCGGAATTATCCATGTCCGGTCTTGCAGATTTGAGTTGGACACGGGCAGTCTGTAGGGGATCTGATTCCCGAGTGTGGGAAATCCGGCCGCCGAAGATGCCCTGCGGCGGACGCATCACGCCGACGTGCCCCCGCACCGGCCGCAGACCGGTACGGGGGCACGTTTCGCGTCGTAACTCCCGGATCAGGCGTCGAACTTGCCACCCTTGACAGCCCCGACGAACGCCGACCACGAACCGGCCGGAACGATCAGAGCCGCCCCCTCCGGACGCTTGGAATCACGCACCGGCAGCACACCCGGGAAGCCCGGCGCCACCTCGACGCAGTTCTGCGTGCCGTTGCTGTAGCTCGACTTCTGCCATCGAGCCGCGCTCAGATCAATCCTGTCCATAGCTCTCCGCTACCTCCCTCATCAGGCGCCGCGACGCCTGCTCGTCGAGTGCCGCTTCCCAGATGCCACGGAACGCACGGTCGTACGCCTGCACCTCGCTCGGCTTGTCCAGGTACAGGCTGCCGGTGAAGCCGTCCGCGTACACGGTCGGTGGTTCCGTCTCCGTCCCGTCGCCCGTCGTCGGGAACCGCAGGACGACGAACGGGCCTGTTGCCAAGCCGTAGTGGGGCCCCGCGCTGAACGGCACGACACGGATCATGACATTCGCCCACCCCGATGCGGCAACCAGGTATTCGCACTGCTTGCGCATGATCTCCGGGCCGCCGGTCGACCGACGCAACGCCGCCTCGCCCAGCACGAGAGAGAGCTGCGGAGGGGCAGTCGGCCGGGTGAGCAGCGTCTGTCGCTCGATGCGAAGCCTTACTCGCCGCTCGACCTCTTCCTCATCCTCGTCGGTCAACACCCGGATGGTGGCCCGCGCATAATCCTCGGTCTGAAGTAGCCCAGGAACGAGATCGCTCTCGTAGGTGGCCAGGCTCGACGCCGCTCCCTCCAGGCCGATGTAGACATCGAAGCCCTCGGGTACGACATCGCCGTACGAGTGCCACCACCCTTTGGCCTTGGTCTCCTTGGCGAGCCCCATCAGGGCCTCGGTGATGTCCGCCGGCGCCCCGTACACCTTGCACATGGTCTCGGCGTCGTGGCTGCGCAGCGAGGTCTGGCCCGTCTCGATGCGCCACATCTTGGCCTCGGACCACTCCAGTTCCCTGGCGGCCGTGCGCACCGTCAGCCTCGCCCGCATCCGTAAGTCACGCAGATAGCGCCCGAGTTGCCGCCTCGGAACCGTGGACCCCGCTGATCGCTCCGGCATCCGCTCCCCTTCCCACACCCATTATGAAGGACTTCCGACACTCCGAATAGAAGCAGTGGCGCGCCCTATTCGCAATGCTCTTAATCAATTTGAGCAATCCATTCGAATTCCCTTTGTGAAGTCTTGCAGGTTTGATCGGGCCAGGTGCAGTCTTGGAAAATCCGAACGATCAGCGCGGCAACACCGAGACGCTTTACCGACTCTGACGTTGCGTCATTTTGGTGTGCGACCTGCGCCCACGAGACAGGAGCCCGGCCCATGACCTCGGAGAATCCACGCAGGGCCGCACGCCGCATTCCGGAATCCGACGGGGTGCTCGACGACCTACGGAAAGCCCTTCACGACGCCGGCGTGACCTTGCCGTCGCTCCGGCTGCATCACTCGACGTGGAGCAGCAGCGATCCTCGGGCACCGGGCCTGATCGAGCTGGGCGGCTGTCCCCTCGACACCGCCCGCCTGCTCACGGCGGCACTCCGGAGGGCCGTCGCATGAGCTACCGCCCCGGCATCTACGTCATCGACCGCCGGTCCGGCAGGCTCGGCCGCGTCATGGGCTGTGAGGGCGCGTACCTCCAACTCCGGCCACCCGGTGGGGGAATCGAATGGGACTGCCCGCCCGACGACACACGGCTGTCCACCGCGCGGGAGCGGCGTGCGGCCGGTATTCGCGCCGACGAGGCGGAGCCGCAGGTGCCGACCTCATGACCCGTCCCGTTCCCGGACCCGCGTTCCTCGCCGGGTGTGCCGTATCGACCTGGCTCGACACCACGCCGCACGCCGAACCCGTTGGGGCCCTGCTGATCGGACACGTACCCGGGCGGCGACGGGGCGAGACCCCGGCGGCCGTCGAGACCGCGCTCCTCGGCATGGCCGACGCCATGGCGCTCCGACCGGCCGCCGAACCGCTGCCCGGCATCGGCGCCCGCCTCCTGATGAACGGCTCTCTGGTGGCCCTCGACTACGGGCACCCGGCCCACGCCCTGCGGCTGCCGCGACCGGAGCCGGGCTGGCTGGACCATGTCGCCCGGGGCGGTCCTGTGCACCTCACGGTCGGGCTCGATCCGCTGCCGCCCGGCGCCGGTCCTGACGCCATCGAGGCGTACCTCCACCGCATCGTCGCCACGGGGCGCGCCCACCGGGGCGTGACCGCGCTCCGGCGGCACCCGGGTGCGGTGCCGTCCCCGCCCACGCCCACATCGTGCGAGGGGTGCGGCACCACCCGCGACGTCGCCGAGACCTACCTGTATTCCGACTCCGGGCCCGGCTGGGAGTTTTCGCTGTGCCAACGGTGCGCCGATGCACCGCCCACGCACCTCTTCCGCGAAGCACAGATCGACCGGTTCCTCACGTGGTCCGAAGGGCTCCGCGAGACGGCCGTCGACGGGTGGGGGGATCCGTGACCCAGTCCGAGTGCCGTCCGCACGGGGGCGGCACTCTTTCGGCCCCGCAGCCTTCACTCGATCAGGACAAGTTCCTTACGGCGCAAGGGATTTGAATGTCCCCCACTGCTACGTTGGAGCAACCGAAGGTGGCAGAGGGGCGGCGTCATGAGCAGGCCATGGGAAGCGGACCCGGTAACGAACTTCAAGAGGCGTCTGGGTAAGTCGGCCCTGGAGCTGGGTGCGACCAACTCCGGCCCTGAATGCCCGGACATCTGGGAGCTGGAGAACGGCGACATCGCCGTGATCGGACGTGACCTCACCACTTCCCTCGGCACCCGTCTGCCGGACGGAGTCTCCATCAGCCTGGACGAACGTCTCGTGGTCATCCCCCGCAGCATGCTCATCGCGGCGAAGACGGACATTCCCAGTGTTTGAGTGCTTCCGTGGCGGCGCGGGTGAGGTCCTCAAGAGGCCGGACTACCTGGAGGACTTCGGCCGGTTCTACGCGAGCGACATCCGTCTTCTCGCCAAGATCGAGCGCGGCCAGACGTTCAAGGAGCAGGGCTCGCCGAGCTGGGACGCATTCGCCACCGGGGACTGGACGGGCGCATTGCGTCTGATCGAGGCCGAACGGGACTCCGTTGCCGCGTACTTCCAGGACGCCGCCCGACGCGGCCTGGCGTTCCGGAGGCTTCGTATCGTCGAATTCCCCGTGACTCCGTACCTCCAGTGGGAGCTGAACTCCTTCCGGCTCCGGTCGGAACTGGGCGAGGAGATCCGGGTACTGGATGCCCGGGAGATCGCGGACCTGGAGCGCGACGGTCCGCTGCCCGAGGTCGTCGTCCTCGGGAATGCGGTGATGTATGCCGTGATCTACGACGAAAAGCTGAAGGGGGCAGGCGCGCGCCGGTTCATCGATCCCGGGCAGATCGCGACGACGGTCGGCGAATTCGAGTCCCTGTACCGCAAGGGCGAGGAGTTCTCGGAGTTCTTCGAGCGGGAGATCGCCCCGCTCGGACCGCCCACAGCCGTCTCGCAGCGCGCCACCGCCTCCGGCGGCTCCCGGATCCACCAGGCCGGAGGCGACCTGCGCAGCACCGAGCGATGAAGGGGCCGACCGAGGGCCGGGCGGAGGACAACGGCCGCGTCTACCAATCCGGCGGTGACCAGCACATCACGGAGCACCACCACCACGGTGATCGGTCCACCGCGTCGGGTACGGCGCCGGACTCCGTACGGCGACCGGCCATAGGGCGCTCTCCGGTGGTCCTGCGCGACCGGGTGGAACTGCTGGAGCGGCTGCGGACCGCCCTCAAGGGCGACGGGGCTCATCAGGTCTACGTCCTGCACGGTCTGGGCGGCTGCGGCAAGACCGCCGTCGCCTCCGAGATCTTCCGCTCCGCGACCGCCGATGGCGGTCGGGCCGGACTGTGGGTCAACGCCTCGGACCTGACCTCACTGCGTGCCGGCATGCTCGCCGTCGCCGCGGACCGCGGGGCGGGCGAAGGTGCGCTCACCGCCGCGCGCAGCGGGCTGCGGGCCGCCGCTGACCTGGTGTGGGACCGACTGGACCGGTCCGACGAGCGATGGCTGCTGGTGATCGACAACGCCGACGATCCGGCCGTCCTGCGCGACGGCAGCTGGCTGCGTACCAGCCCGCGCGGCACCACCCTGGTCACCACCCGGCAGGTTGCCGCGCATTGGTGGCCCGGTGCCGAGCTGCACCATGTGGGTGTGCTGCCGCGGGAGGACGCGGCGCGGGTGCTGTGCGATCTGGCTCCGGAGAGCGGGACCGTGGAGGAGGCTGCCGAGATCGCGGACCGGCTCGGGCGGCTGCCGCTGGCGCTCACCCTCGCGGGCGGCTACCTGGCGCACCAGGTGATCGATCCATGGAGCATGGCGGAGTACGGGCGGGCCCTCGACCGGGGGCCCGAGGTGGACGCCATCGACCTGCTGGACCAAGGGGCCGAGTACGGCAGCGGCCACGACTCACGCCATCTCGCCAGCAGCACCTGGGAACTGTCCCTGGACGCCCTGCGCACCCACGGGCTGCCCGAGGCCACGGCCTTGATCCAGCTGCTCGCCTGCTGGTCCCACGACCCGCTGCCGCTCCACCTGCTGGCCGGTACGGGCATCGGTGCGGTGCTGCCCCGCACCCGGGTGGAGTTGGCGCTCCGTGGACTGCTCGACCACTCGCTGACCCGCCTCGTACCCGGTCCGTCCCGCTGTGTGCGCACCCACGGGGTACTGCTCGACAGCATCGCCCGAGGCACCCCGGCAGATCAGCGTGACGCGCTTGTCGGCGCTGCCGCCGAGCTGCTCGGCACGGTGCTGCCCGACGTGACGCAGCCGTGGACGCGTGAGGACCCGCCGCTCACTCCGTTCGCGCCGCACACCCGGGCGTTGCTGCGCCGGGCGGCCCAGTGGACCGAGGTCGGTCCGGCGACCGTGACGCGCATGCTGGACTGCGCGTTGCGGCTCGTGGTGGCCCTGCACCGGGCGGGCGACTACGCGTCCGCGCTATCGGTGGCGCAGGACGCGGTCGCGCGCGGGACACGGTTGCTGGACGCGAGCCACCCTGCGGTGATCGCGATCCGTCAACGGGTCGGGCGGGCTCTCTACCGGCTCGGACGGTACGAGGAAGCGGAGGCGGCCCATCGCCTCGTCCTCGCGGACTGCACCGCCACGTTCGGCGCGGATGCCATCGAAACGCTGGAGAGCTGCGTGGGGTTGTCCCCGGTGCTTTCCTGGGGGCTCGATCAGAAGGCCGAGGCGGTGTCGCTGTTGCGACGGGCCGTCGAGGGGCGGACCGCCGCGCTGGGCGCGGCCCATCCGTCGACGCTCATCGCGCGGACATACCTGCTGGAGTTCACGGCCGACCCGGATGCGGCCCCGGCCACCGGACCCGAGCTGCTGGCGGACTGCCGCAGCGTGGTCGGCCCCGGGCACCCGATCACCTTGGCCGCCGAGCTCAACCACGGCTTCGCCTTGATCACCACCGGCCATCAGCGCCGGGCCCTGCCCCTCGTCCGTGGCGTGGTTGCCGCCTTCGAGCGCGCCTACGGCCCTGACCACCCCAAGACTCTCGCCGCCCGCTCCTTGCTGAGCCGAGTTCTCGGTGAGCTCAGCCTGCTCGAAGAGGCGGTGGAGCAAGCCGAGTTGGTTGCTGATGCGCGGGCGAGCGTGCTCGGGCCCGAACACCCGTGGACCGTGTGGTCGCTGGAGCGGCTCGCGGAGCGGCGGCGGGCGGGCCGGGCAGGGTCTTGACGGACTGTCAAGGTTTCGGCCGACCCTGCACCCCCCGCGCCGCCTGGAGAACCAGGACCGACAGGTCATCCTCGACGGGGCCGGGGCCGAAGTCGTGGGCGGCGCGGCGTACGTGTTCGGCGAGGGCCTTGGCGCCGAGGCCGGTGCCTTCGGCGAGGATCGCGGCGAGGCCGTCGTTGTCGTCCAACTGCCAGCTGCCGCAGCGGCGTTCGGTGACTCCGTCGGTGACGCACAGCAGGGTTTCGCCGGGGGCGAGGCGGAAGGGGGTGGGGTGGAAGGTGGCGCCCTCGTCGATGCCGAGCAGCATCTGGGGCTCGGAGACCGGTTCGACGGTGCCGTCGTCGCGCAGCTGCAACGGGAGCGGATGGCCGGCGCTGGCGACCGTGCCGTGGGCGCCCGGGGTGCCGGGGGCGAGGGTCAACTCGCCGTAGAGCATGCTCAGGAAGCGCGGCCTGGCCTGCTCGCCGCCGGCCTCCACGGCCTCCGCGCTCTCCTCCGACATGGCCGTGTTGAGCCGGCCGAGCACCGACTCGACACCCTGCCCCTCGCGGGCCAGCAGCCGCACCAGGTGGCGGGCCAGGCCGGTGACGGACATCGCCTCGGGGTCCTTGCCCTGGACGTCGCCGAGGAGGAAGCCCCAACGGCGGGCGCCCATCGGGAAGATGTCGTAGAAGTCGCCGCCCACGGTCTGGCCCTGGCCGTGCGGTTCGTAGACGACGGCGGTGTCGACGCCGGGGATGCTGGCGAGCGTCGTGGGCAGCTGGCGGCGCTGGAGGGCCCTGCTGATCGTGGTCTGCCGGGTGTACTGGCGGGCGGTGTCCACGGCCTGTGCGACCCGCCGGGCGACGTCCTCCACCATCCGCGCGACGTTGTCGGTCATCTGGAGCTGACCTGCCCGGCCGAGCAGCAGGACGCCCTGCGGGGTGTCGCGGGAGAGGAGGGGGAAGGCCAGCGCCGAGCCGCCCGCCCGGCCGCCGCCCGCGCTCTCCGGCCAGGGCCAGGCGGTGCCTGCGGTGCGCACGACGGTGGACGGCGGCTCGCGCTCCAGCTCGGCGCGGAGCGCGTGCAGGCGCTGCTCGTCGGCGTGCCAGACGCGGGACAGGTGCAGGCCCCTGCTCTCGGTGCTCAGCCAGATGCCGCACCAGTCGGCAAGGCGTGGGACCAGCAGCTGCGCGGCGAGCGCGGTGACCATGTCCTGGTCGAGCTGGCCGGCCAGCAGCTCGCTGGTCTCGGCGAGGAACGAGGGGCCGCCGCGGTCGGCCCACTCGGCGGCGTGGCCGCGGAGCGGGGACGGGCGGCGGGTGAGGGAGGGGCTGAGGGGGGCCATGCGGACGGCGGCGGCGCGGGGGCGGTCGGGCGGGGCGGGGTCCGGGCCGGTGGCGGAGGCCAGGCCGGTGGCGGGGTCCGGTTCCTCTACGGGGGCGGGGCCGGCTGCTCCCTCCAGCACAACGGGGCCGTCTTCAGGCGGTGGCGGCTGGTGGATTTCGGGGGCCTGAGGGTGGTCGCCGGGTGGTGCGTCGGGCGGCGCTGGGCGGTCCTCCGGGGCCGGAGGGACGTCGTGGGCCGGAGGGCGGTCGTCGGGCGGCATCGGGCGGTCGTCCGGGGCCATCAGCTGGAACCACACCGTCTTCTCCGTGCGGCGGTAGGTCACGCCCCAGGATTCGGAGAGCGCGCCGACCAGTTGCAGGCCGTAGCCGGGCGGCCCGCGGCGTACGTCCACGCCGCCGTGCACGGCGCGGGCGGGGTGCCGGTCGACGACCTCGACGACCACGCACGCGGCGTCCGGGCCGTCGTCCCCGGCGCCCTGGGCCCTGCGCGGGCCGCGCTCCAGGCGGCAGCTGACGTCGATCTCGGTGCCCGCGTACATGACGGCGTTGGTGACCAGTTCGCTGACGAGGAGCACCGCGTCGTCGATGAGGGGGTCGGTGAGGCCGGCCGCGAACGATGCCGCCGCGGGGGCTTCCGGCGGCGGGCCGCCGACCAGTGCGGCGCGGACGAAGCGGCGGGCGGCAGCCGGCGCGAGCTGGTTCGCCGGGAGGCCCTTCCGGGACACGGAGGCGGATGTGTGAGGGGAAGGAGATCCCACTGCACCCCCTGGTGCGCCTGGGCAGCACGATTTGCAAGCCCTTTATACTATGACATATACGCCCAAACGGATCATTGGGGGGATGGTGCGCCATGGCACACGACCCGGCCAGGCCCGAATCCGCCGCGTCCCCCCAGGAGCCGGTCCCGCCGGGGGACGCCCGGGAGCCGTACGCCCCGGCGGCGGGCGGCCCGTGGGTGCGCGCCCAGGAGCTGCGCCCGTTGCTGGCGGCGCTGCGCGCGCTGTGCGACGGCGACTTCACGGCCCGGGTGCCGGCGGGCTCCGACGACGCCCCGGACGGCGTGCTGGCCGACCTGGCCGGGGCGTTCCACCAGCTCGTCGCCCGCAACGCGCACCTGTCGGGCGAGCTCCAGCGGCTGCGGCACGAGATCGTCCGCGAGGGCCGGCTGGACGAGCGGATCGGCCCGAGCCCGGGGCAGGGCGGCTGGGCGGCGAACGTCGACTGCGCCAATACGGTCCTCGACGCGCTGGTGGATCCGGTCGCCAAGGCCACCCGGGTGCTGGACGCGGTGGCGGACGGCGACCTGACCCAGCACGTCGATCTGCACGACGGCACCCGCAGGCTCCGCGGCGACCTGCGGCACCTCGGCAGCGGCGTGAACCGCATGGTCGACCAGCTCTCGCTGTTCACCGGCGAGGTGACCCGGGTCGCCCGCGAGGTCGGCACCGAAGGGCGGCTCGGCGGCCGGGCGAAGCCGCAGGGTCTGAAGGGCGACTGGCTCCACGTGACCGAGGCGGTCAACACCATGGCGTCGCGGCTGACCGCTCAGGTCCGTGACATCGCGGTGGTGACGACGGCGGTGGCGCGCGGTGACCTGACCCAGCAGGTGACGGTCGAGGCCACCGGCGAGCTGCTGGAGCTGAAGCTCACCGTCAACACCATGGTCGACCAGCTGCGGGCGTTCGCCGACGAGGTCACCCGGGTCGCCCGCGAGGTCGGCACCGAAGGCAGGCTCGGCGGCCGGGCGCAGGTCAGGGACGTGTCCGGGGTCTGGAAGGACCTCACCGACAACGTCAACTTCATGGCGTCCAACCTGACCTCCCAGGTCCGCAACATCGCCCAGGTGACCACCGCCGTCGCCAACGGCGACCTGAGCCAGAAGATCACGGTGGACGCGCAGGGCGAGATCCTGGAGCTGAAGTCGACGATCAACACCATGGTCGGCCAGCTCTCCGCCTTCGCCGACGAGGTCACCCGCGTCGCCCGCGAGGTCGGCACCGAGGGCAGGCTCGGCGGCCGGGCGCAGGTCAGGGGCGTCTCCGGGGTGTGGAAGGACCTGACGGAGAGCGTCAACTTCATGGCGGACAACCTGACCTCGCAGGTCCGCAACATCGCCCAGGTCGCCACCGCCGTCGCCGAGGGCGACCTGTCCAAGAAGATCGCGGTGGAGGCGAAGGGCGAGATCCTGGAGCTGAAGTCGACCATCAACACCATGGTCAGCCAGCTCTCCGCCTTCGCCGACGAGGTCACCCGCGTCGCCCGCGAGGTCGGAACGGAAGGAAATCTGGGCGGGCAGGCGCAGGTCCGCGGGGCGTCCGGGGTCTGGAAGGACCTGACCGACAACGTCAACTCCATGGCGCTGAACCTGACTTCGCAGGTCCGCAACATCGCCCAGGTGACCACCGCCGTCGCCAACGGCGACCTGTCCAAGAAGATCGACGTGGACGCCCGCGGCGAGATCCTGGAGCTGAAGGACACCGTCAACACGATGGTGCAGCAGCTGCGGGCATTCGCCGACGAGGTGACCCGGGTCGCCCGCGAGGTCGGCACCGAGGGCCAACTCGGCGGCCAGGCCCAGGTGCACGGGGTCTCCGGGGTCTGGAAGGCGCTCACCGACAACGTCAACTTCATGGCGTCCAACCTGACCTCGCAGGTCCGCAACATCGCCCAGGTCGCCACCGCCGTCGCCGACGGCGACCTGTCCAAGAAGATCGACGTGGACGCCCGCGGCGAGATCCTGGAGCTGAAGACCACTCTCAACACGATGGTCGACACCCTCTCGTCGTTCTCGTCCGAGGTGACCCGGGTCGCCCGCGAGGTCGGCAGCGAGGGGCAGTTGGGCGGCCAGGCGCGCGTCGAGGGTGTCTACGGCACCTGGAAGAAGCTGACCACCAGCGTCAACGAGCTGGCGCTCAACCTCACCACCCAGGTGCGGGCCATCGCCGAGGTCGCCAGCGCCGTCACCCAGGGCGACATGTCCGGGTCCATCTCGGTGGAGGCACAGGGCGAGGTCGCCGCGCTGAAGAACAACATCAACCTCATGGTCGCCAACCTCCGCGAGACCACCCGCGCCAAGGACTGGCTGGAATCCAACCTCACGCGCATCGCGGGCCTCATGCAGGGCCACCGTGATCTCGTCGAGGTCGCCGACCTGATCCTGCGCGAGCTGACGCCGCTGGTCAACGCCCAGTTCGGCGCCTTCTTCCTGGCCGAGGCGGGCGCCGAGCCCGGCGAGGGCCTGGAGTTCATCGCCGGTTACGGCACCGGCAGGGCCGAGGTGTGGCACGAACTGCCCAGCCGCGGCGCCCCGGGCTGGGGCCTGGTCACCGAGGCGGCGACGGAGAAGCGGCGCGTCCTGGTCGAGGCCGTCCCCGCTGACTACATCACCATCAGCTCAGGGCTCGGCGCCGCGCCGCCCGCCAGCATCGTCATCCTGCCGGTGCTCTTCGAGGACCAGGTGCTCGGCGTCATCGAGCTGGCGTCGCTCAGCCGGTTCAGCGAGGTGCACCTCGCCTTCATCGACCAGTTCGTGAGCACCATCGGCGTCTCCGTCAACACCATCATCGCCAACTCCCGTACCGAAGCGCTGCTTTCGGAGTCCCAGCGGCTGACATCCGAGCTGCGCCGGCGCTCCGACGAACTCCAGCTGACCAACGCGGAGCTGGAGGAGAAGGCGGCGCTGCTCGCCACCTCGTCGCAGTACAAGTCCGAGTTCCTGGCGAACATGTCGCACGAGCTGCGCACCCCGCTCAACTCGCTGCTGGTGATGGCCAGGCTGCTGGCCGACAACCCCGACGGCCGGCTCTCCGCCCAGGAGGTCGAGTTCGCCCACACCATCCACCGCTCGGGCTCCGACCTGCTCCAGCTGATCAACGACATCCTCGACCTGGCGAAGATCGAGGCCGGCCGGATGGACGTGCACCCCAAGGCGCTGCCGATGGTGAAGCTGCTCGACTACGTACGGGCGACGTTCCGGCCGCTCGCCGTCGACCGGGGGCTGAGCTTCGGGACCGAGGTCGACGACGACGTGCCCGACGAGCTGTTCTCCGACGAGCAGCGGCTCCAGCAGATCCTGCGCAACCTCCTGTCCAACGCCCTGAAGTTCACCTCGTCGGGCGGCGTCGCCCTGCACGTCACCCGGGCACCGGCGGGCACGTTCGACGACGGGCCGCTGCACACCGCGGAATCCGTCGTCGCGTTCGCCGTCAAGGACACCGGGGTCGGCATCCCCGCGGAGAAACTCGGGTCGATCTTCGAGGCGTTCCAGCAGGCCGACGGCACCACCAACCGCAAATACGGCGGCACCGGACTCGGCCTGTCCATCAGCCGGGACATGGCGAGCCTGCTCGGCGGCCGGATCACCGCCGAGAGCGAGCCCGGCGTCGGCTCCGTCTTCACCCTCTACGTGCCGGCGCGCTACAGCGGCCCGTCCGCCGCCCCCGACCTCGCGCCACCGGCGCACGCCGCCGCGCCCACACCCACCGGGCTTCCGACGCCGCCCGCCGGCCTCCCCGCCCCTCCCGAACGGCCGCCGGAACCCACGGCCGATGAGGACACCGAAGCTCCCACGGTGGCCGCCCCGCCGCCCGCCGACACCCCGGTCACCGGCGGCGCGGACGTCACCTGGCCCGAGACCACCCGCCTCAAGGACTGGCTCAGCGGCCGTCCTGGCGAGGTGCTGGCCAACCGCCGGATCCTCATCGTCGACGACGACATCCGCAACGTCTTCGCCCTGACACACGTCCTGGGCCGGGTCGGCATCAGCGTGAAGTACGCGGAGAACGGCCGCGAGGGCCTGGAGGTGCTGGACCGGACACCCGACGTGTGCCTGGTGCTGCTGGACATCATGATGCCGGAGATGGACGGCTACGAGATGATCCAGGCGCTGCGCAAGGCCCCGCGCTACGCGGACCTGCCGGTCATCGCGCTCACCGCGAAGGCCATGCCGGGCGACCGCGAACGGGCCATCGAGAGCGGCGCCGACGACTACGTGCCCAAGCCGGTCGACGTGGACCGGCTGCTGTCGGTCGTCTACCGCCTCCTGGACCCGCGGCACGGCGCCCGGCCGGCGACGCCCCGGCCGCCGGACACGGGCGCGGACCCGTCGGCCACCCGGCCCGACCCCCCGGAGCAGCCGTCATGACGCAGACACCGGACACCGCCACGCTCCTCATCGTCGACGACATGGAGGAGAACCTCGTCGCACTCGAAGCCGTGCTCGGCCCGCTCGCGCGGGTCGTCCGCGCGCACTCCGGCGAGGAGGCCCTGAAGGCGATGCTGCGCCAGGAGTTCGCGGTGGTGCTGATCGACGTCCTGATGCCCGGCATGAACGGATTCGAGACCGCCGCCAACATCAAGGGGCTCGACCAGACCAAGGACGTACCGGTCATCCTGCTGACCGGCGCCGAGGTCGACCCGAACTACGCCTACCGCGGCTACACCGTGGGCGCCGCCGACTTCCTGATCAAGCCGTTCGACCCCTGGCTGCTGCGCACCAAGGTCAACGTGTTCCTCGACCTGTACCGAAAGAACCGCCAACTGGCCGCCCAGTCCGAGCAGTTGCGCCGCCTGCTGACCGCGGACGGCCCCGACAGGGAGCTGGATGCCACCCGCCTGGCCGAGATCGTCGCCCAGCTCGCGGAGGTGGAAGTGCTGCTGCGGGACGCCGAGGGCGGCGAGGGCGGCGAACCGGCCGGCCTCGCGGACCGCGTCGCCGAGATCGAACGCGCCGTCGGCAGGCTGCTGGTCAACCGCGGCACCTGACCCCCCGGCGCACGCCGCACGGCACCCCGGGGCGGCCGTTGCGACGGCGGTCGGCGCATCCCCCCGGGTAACCGGCTCACCGGCACAGAGCGCTGTCGATGACCCCTCTGACATCCGCCGGGCCCCGCTCGCTCGGCGCCCCGACAGCGGTGACCGCGACCGTGACGGCGCGGCCCCCGTCGGTGACACCGGTGCGCGTCTGGTAGCCGGGTATGTCGCCGCCGTGCCCCCACATCCGGCCGCCGCAGCTCAGCGGCACGCTGACCAGCCCCAGGCCGTACCTGGCGCCGGGCCACATGGCGTCGGCGGGGACCGTGGTGCGCATCTGGGCGAGCTGCGCGGGCTTGAGGAGCCGGCCGTCGAGCAGGGCGGTGAAGAAGCGGTTCAGGTCGCCCGGGGTGGAGATCAGCTGTCCTGCGGCCCATCCCCAGGAGGGATCCATCTCCGTGATGTTCTCCAGCGGTCCGCCCGGTTTCGCCGCGACGTAGCCATCGGGGTGGGCCTCCCGGATGCGCTCGTCGCCCGCCGCGGGGAAATAGGTGTGGCGCAGACCGGCGGGCTCGATGACCCGGTGGGTGATCTCCTCCGCCAGCGGACGTCCGGTGACCTTCTCGATGAGCAGCCCGGCCAGCAGGTAATTGGTGCTGCTGTACGCCCAGCCGGTGCCGGGGGCGAACCGCGCCTTGTGCGCCAGCGCCAGGTCGAGCGCGGTGCGCGGCGGGACGTAGGTGTGACGGCCCTTGCCGGTGAGGTCGGTGAGGTGATCGGTGTAGTCGGGCAGTCCGCTGGTGTGCTGCAGCAGTTGGCGCACCGTGATGCGGCGGCCGTCGATGCCCTCGCCCCGCACCAGGCCCGGCAGATACCTCTCGACGGGGGCGTCGAGCGCGACCTTGCCCTCGCCCACCAGCTGAAGGACGACGGTGGCGGTGAACGCCTTGGTGTTGCTCCCCGCGCGCACCTGCCCGTCGGCCGGCACCTTCGCTCCGGTCCGCAGGTCCGCGACCCCGGCGGTGTAGTGGCGGGCCCGCCCGTCGGGGCCGAGGGTGGCGGCCAGGGCGGCCGGGTACCGGTCGTCGTGCACCAGACGGTCCAAGCCCTGCCGCAGGACGTCGGCTGAGCCGCCGGGCCGCGCCGCGTACGCGGGCGGCGGACCGGCCACGGTCAGCGCGGCGCCCAGCACGACGACCGCCGTAACACCCTTGCGGAGCCCGGCCGTTGCCGGGACACGGCGCCGAAGCTGACGAGGACGATCGGGCATGGCGAACACTCCTGGTGCGACCTGCTGGGTCCGGCTCACATGATCAGGGCCAGCTCGGCGTCCTCGCGCAGCTTGGCCAGGGCGCGTGAGACGGCGCTCTTGACCGTGCCGACGGAGACCTCCATGACCGCGGCGGTCTGCGCCTCGCTCAGGTCCTCGTAGTACCGCAGCACGACCATCGCCCGCTGGCGGGGCGGCAGCCGCATGATGGCATCCCACATGGCGTCCCGCAGCCCCTGCACCTCGGCGGGGTCGGGGGCCGGAACCGGGTCGGGCTCGGGCAGTTCGTCGCAGGCGAACTCGTCGACCTTGCGCTTGCGCCACTGCGAGGTGCGGGTGTTCAGCAGCGCACGGCGGACGTAGCCGTCGAGCGCGCGGTGGTCCTCGATGCGCTCCCAGGCCACGAACGTCTTGACGAGCGCGGTCTGCAACAGGTCTTCCGCGTCGTTCGGATTGGTGGAGAGCGACCGCGCGGCGCGCAGCAGCACCGGCCCCCGGGCGCGTACGTAGGTCGAGAACGACGGGTACGCGGCTGGTGTCGCGGCGCTTGTGCACACTGGCGTGGTCATGTCTCCACGCTAGAAGCGGGAGGGCCGCGGAGGATCGGCCCCAGGTGCCGAAGCGCTCTCCGTCTGAAGTTGTACGGGTGGGGGCCGCCCTACCTCCTCAGGACGGACAGGGGGCGGCGCTCCCCTAGGGCAGCGGCCGGGAAGACACCGCCCGAGGCCCGTTCCGCCATGCTCGGAGGCCCGTATCGACCGCGCGAAGAAAAGTCACAAAAAGGGCTTTTCACCCGCCGCGAAGAGGCGTAGCGTAAGTAACAGCCTGCGGGGCGAGCGAGGGAGCTCGACCGGAGCGTGTTGGGGAGAAGGACGAGTTCCTTCGAGCACGCAAGGGCCGGGCTGAGAGGCCGGAAGGGTCGAAAGACCGGAAGGCGACCTCCACCACCTGATACGGACAATGCCGTCGAAGGAAGCCCACCTCGCAGGTTTCGTGCTGCCCGGCCCGCGCCCCGGCAGCCGGGCCCGCCGCTCAGCCGTCGGCCCCCAGGATCAGCCCCGACGTGGGCACCCCGGTACCCGCCGTGACCAGCACCCGCGCGGCGCCCGGCGCCTGGTTGACGGAGCTGCCGCGCACCTGGCGCACCCCCTCCGCGATCCCGTTCATCCCGTGCAGATACGCCTCGCCGAGCTGGCCGCCGTGGGTGTTCAGCGGCAGCGCGTCCGCCGCGACGAAACCGGCCGCCTCGCCGGGCCCGCAGAAGCCGAACTCCTCCAGCTGCATCAGCACGAACGGCGTGAAGTGGTCGTAGAGGATCGCCACGTCGATGTCGGCGGGCGAGAGCCCCGCCGTGCGCCACAGCTGGCGGGCGACGACCCCCATCTCGGGCAGCCCGGTCAGATCCCGCGAGAAGCTCGTCATCTGCTCCTGCGCGCGGCCCGCGCCCTGCGCCGCCGCCGCGATCACCGCGGGTTTCCTGCGCAGCGTACGGGCCCGCTCGACGGAGGTGACCACGATCGCCTGGCCGCCGTCCGTCTCCTGGCAGCAGTCCAGCAGCCGCAGCGGTTCGACGATCCAGCGGGAGGCCGCGTGGTCGGCGAGGGTGATCGGCTTGCCGTAGAAGTACGCGGCCGGATTGCGGGCCGCGTGCCTGCGGTCGGTGACCGCGACATGACCGAAGGCTTCCGGCGTCAGCCCGTACGCGTGCAGGTAGCGCTGGGCGGCCATCGCGACCCAGGAAGCGGGGGTGAGCAGGCCGAACGGGAGCATCCAGCCGAGCGCCGCGCCCTCGGCCGACGGTTCGCGCTGTTGGACGCCGGAGCCGAAGCGGCGCCCTGACCGCTCGTTGAAGGCGCGGTAGCAGACGACGACGTCGGCGAGGCCGCAGGCGACGGCGAGCGCCGCCTGCTGGACGGTGGCACAGGCCGCGCCGCCCCCGTAGTGGACGCGCGAGAAGAAGGACAGCTCCCCGATACCGGCCGCCTGCGCGACGGTGATCTCCGGGCTGGTGTCCATGGTGAAGGTGACCAGACCGTCGACGTCGGACGGCCGCAGACCGGCGTCGTCGAGTGCGGCGTGCACCGCGTCGACGGCGAGTTTCAGCTCGCTGCGCCCCGAGTCCTTGGAGAACGCGGTCGCGCCGATGCCGGCGATGGCGGCCCGGCCGCCGAGGGTGTCCGCACGGTCCAGGGTCATGACGCCTCCCCTGCGCGGCCATTGCCGTCCGGGAGGCCGTCGGCGGCGGGCACGGTGACCGTGACGGTGCCGGTGACGTGGTGGCCCAGGCCGTTCGCGCCGACGACACGGACCTGCGCCGTCCCGCCGTCGACCCCGGTCACCGTTCCCTTCAACACCATGGTGTCCCCCGGATAGTTGGGCGCGCCGAGCCGGATGGCGACCTTGCGCAGTACGGCCCGCGGCCCGAAGTGGTCGGTGATGTAGCGGCCGACGAGACCGTTGGTGGTGAGGATGTTCATGAAGAGGTCGGGGGAGCCCTTGGCGCGGGCCGCCTCGGCGTCGTGGTGCACGTCCTGGTAGTCACGCGAGGCGACCGCCCCGGAGACGATCAGCGTGCGGGTCACGGGGATGCGCAGCGGGGGCAGTTCATCGCCCGGCTTCATACCGTTTCCTCATCCGTCGCGTCGTCAGTGAGCAACAGGCCCAGTTCTTCGAGGAGTTGGGCACCGGCACCGAGGTGCGCGCCGAGCTGTCTGCCCCACAGGAAGTGCCGGTGGACGGGGTGGCCGATGTCGGCGCCGACCCCGCCGTGCAGGTGCTGGACGGCGTGCACCACGCGGGTGCCCGCTTCCGACGCCCACCAGGCGGCGGTCAGCGCGGCGGGCCCGGCGTCCAGGCCCGCGTCCCGCCGCCAGGCCGCCTCGTAGGCGGTGACGCGGATCGCCTCGGTGTCCATGTGCGCGTCGGCGGCCCGCAGCAGCACCCCCTGGTTGGTGGACAGCGGACGCCCGAACTGCTCGCGGGTGGCGGTGTGTTCCACCGCGCGGGCGACCGCGCCCGCGCAGACCCCGGCCTGGAGCCCGGCGAAGGCGGTGCGGGCGGCGGCGACGACGTCGTCGTACGGGCCGGTGCCCGCAGCCTCGCCGGCCCCCAGCCGCTCGGCCGGAGCGCCATCCAGGGTGAGCCGGCCGGCCGACCAGGGCGCGGTGGTGGCGACCGGCTCGACGCCGACGCCGGGCGCGTCTCCCCGCACCAGCCACAGCCGCCGCCCGGCGTCAGGCACCAGCAGCAGCCCGGCGCCGCACAGCCAGGGGACGACGGGCACCGTACCGGTCAGACGCGCGGCCCCCGGGGCGGAACGGGGCCCTCCGGTGGTGTCCCGCTCGGCGCGTACGGCCGGTGCGCCGCCGCCGGGGAACGCGCCGGTGGCGGTCAGCGTCCCGTCGCGCAGGGCGGGCAGCAGCCGCTCCCGCTGCTCGGACGTGCCGTGCGCGGCGACGGCCCGCAGCCCGTACACGCAGGTCGCGGCGAACGGCACCTGCGCGGTGACCCGCCCCTGCTCCTCCAGGAGAAGCACCAGACCGAGCAGCCCGGTGTCCTCCACCGCACCGGGCAGCCCGGCCGCGCACAGCGCCTTCCACAGCACGGTGTCGGGGCCGCTGCCGAGCGCGGCCAGCCGTTCCGGCGTGGACAGGTCGGCGAAGATCTCCGCCGCCAGACCGCTCGCCGCGCGCTGCTCGTCCGTGGGTGTGAAGTCCATGTCAGCCCTCGCCTCCGCCCGTGGCCCCCGCGCCCGTCACGGCCCGGAAGACCGGCAGCTCCAACTCCCCGTCCACCCGCAGGAATTCCAGCCGCACCGGCATCCCGATCCGTACCTCGTCGTACGCCACCCCGACCACGTTGCTCACCATCCGCACCCCCTCCTCAAGTTCGACCAGCGCGACCGCGTACGGCGGATCGAAGGCCGGGAACGGCGGATGGTGCATCACGACGTACGAGTGGACGGTGCCCGCCCCGCCCGCCTCGACCGTGTCCCACTCCTGCCCGCCGCAGTCCAGGCAGCCGGGCAGCCAGGGCAGCCACAGCCGCCCGCAGCCGGTGCACCGCTGGATCAGCAGGGTGTGGGCGGCGACCCCGTCCCAGAATCCGGCGTTGTCGCGGTTGATCACAGGCCGGGGGCGGCGGGGCGGCGGCTCGGCCCTCGGGGGGCGCCCGCCCGCCCGCGCCGGCGCGTACTTGAGGATCCGGAAGCGGTGGGTGCCGGCCGGCTCGCCGTCGGCGTGCACGTCCATCCGCGTCGTGACGAAGTGCCCGGTCCCCAGCTTGGTGGTCTTGCGGTCCGACACCGACTCGATCACCGCGTCGAACGTGATCAGGGCACCCGGCCGCAGCGGACGCAGATACTCCTGCTCGCAGTCGGTGGCGACGACGGAGGTGTAGCCGGCGCCGTCGAGCAGCGCGAAGAGCGCGTCGTACTCCGACGAGCGGTCCGTGTGGCCGGACAGACCGCCCATGGTCCACGCCTGGAGCATCGTCGGCGGAGCCACCGCGTCCGGGCCCCGGTACGCGGGGTGGTCGTCCCCCATCGCCTCGCACCAGTGCCTGATCATGGGCAGGTTGACGGGATCCTTGCCCACACCTGCGGTCGCGGCGGGCCGCCCCTCGAAACGCCGCAGCCGCGCGCAGAGGTCGTCCGGGACGCCGTCCTCACGCCCGCCGCCGCCACCCCGTATCCCCTCGTCACCGCCGCTCACCTGCGCCCCCTCCGCATCCCCAGCCGCATCGTCGCGACGATCTCCCGCTGCACCTCGCTCACGCCGCCCCCGAACGTGTTGATCTGCGCCGCACGGTTCATCCGCTCCAGCTCGCCGCCCCCGAAGGCACCCGGGGATCCGGCCCGCACCAGGGCCGCGTCGCCCACCGCCTCCTGGCACATCCGGTACACCTCGACGGTGCTCTCCGTACCGGCGAACTTGACGCCGCTGGCGTCGCCGGGGCCGAGCGTTCCGGCGCCGACGTCGCCGACCAGCCGCCAGTTCAGCAGCCTGGTCGCGGCCAGCCTGGCGTGCGCCTCGGCCAGCCGCGAGCGCACCCACGCCCGGTCGGCGGGCCGCTCCCCGGTCTCCGGATCCGGCGTACGGGCATGCCCGAGCGCCGCGTCGAAGGCGTCCTCGGCCTGCATCCCGATGGCGGCCAGCGCCACCCGCTCGTGGTTGAGCTGGTTGGTGATCAGCCGCCAGCCGGCGTTCTCCTCGCCGACGAGGTTCCCGGCGGGCACCCGGACACCGTCGTAGTACGTCGCGGTGGTCATCAGCCCGCCGACCGTCTCGATCGGCGTCCAGGAGAAGCCCGGCACGGTGGTCGGCACGAGGATGATCGAGATGCCCTTGTGCTTGGGCGCCCCGGCATCGGTGCGGCAGGCCAGCCAGATCCAGTCGGCCTGGTGGGCGTTGCTGGTGAAGCTCTTGGCCCCGTCGATCAGCCAGTCGTCGCCGTCCCGCACCGCGCGGGTACGCAGCGCGGCGAGGTCGGTGCCCGCTTCCGGTTCGGTGTAGCCGATCGCGAAGACGGTCTCGCCGCTCAGAATGCGCGGCAGGAAGTAGTCCTTCTGCTCGTCGGTGCCGTACTTCATCAGCGTCGGACCGACCGTGTTGAGCGTGACCATCGAGACCGGCGCGCCCGCACGGTACGCCTCGTCGAAGAACACGAACTGCTCGTCGGCGCCGCGCCCCTGCCCTCCGTACGCGACCGACCAGCCGAGACCGAGCAGGCCGTCGGCGCCGATCCTGCGGAGCACGGCACGCTGCTCGGCGGGGTCGTCGAGCGGCCCGTCGGGCAGCAACTCCCGGAAGTAGGACCGTAGTTCGGCGCGCAACCGCTGCTGGCGCGCGGTGGGGGCGAGGTGCACGTCGGCGGCCTCCCCTTCTGGTGGCGGCGTGAGGTGCGGGGCTGGATACGGGCGGTGGTGCGGGCGCGGACGCGCGGCGCTTCGGCGGGCGCGCCCGTGCCCGGCGGCCGGACGCGCGCCGTCGACCCGCCGGAGCGCCGTGCCCCTCAACTCCCGGTCATGAACGAGCGCGAGGGTTTCTGACTGTCCGTCAGAAACCCTCGCGCTGTCAAGGTCGAAGCGGACACCTGGCCCGGCGCCCCCCTTCCCCCTCCCCCCGGGCGCCCCAGCCCCCCTCCACCCCCTCCGCAGACATTCCGCGCCCCACCTCCGCACCATCACGGCTCGCTACGGCCCGCTACGGCGGGTGCCTCCCGTCCACCCCGGGGATGCGCCCGGTCGTGGTACCGCCTCCGCCGAGCACATCCCGTCGATCGCCGACGGGCCGGGTGGCGCACAGTCCTGCCATCTCTCCTCCTGGTGCCGGAACCGGCATGCCGCCCCGCACCGGAATCACGGGACCGCACGGGCACACCCCGGGCGGGACACGCGGGCCGAGCGAGCGGACCGGGCCCGCCGGCCACAACTCCGCACCGCCCCCCGGCGGTTGCCCGGCCCCGCCGACCGCCGACGGGTTGCCGCAGGACGAGAACTGCCCACCACACCTCCATCGAATCCCAACGGATCGCCTGATTCCCTCGCAAGGGCGAGAAACCGCATCTAAACCACCAACACCCCCCATTTCACCCCCACATCCCACCCAGGGCACACCCCACTCCCACACCCCCCTTCCCTTACTCGAACATCCGTACGAAAATAAGCCCATGGCCCCACTCCACAGCCATGCCGATCCGGTCACCGCCGACCCTGCCGACGCCGTCCGCCCTGCCGGCGCCGCCCACTCCGTCCGCTCCGCCCACCCGGCCCGCGACGCCCGCCCTCCCTCAGGCCCACAACCCCCCGAGCCCCTGCAACCCCCTGAATCCCCACCGCCCCTGCCGCCTCCATCACCCCAGACGACCCCCGCCACCCCGCACAGCGCCGCGCTCGCCCACGCCCTCACCGCCGCCGGCCTCGGCTACGCCGTCATCCCGCTGACCCGCGGCAAGGTCCCCGGCGTCCGCTCCCCGCACCACGACAGGGACGGCCGGGCCACCGCCCCCTGCCGCGGCGCATGCGGCCGGATCGGACACGGCGTGCACGACGCGAGCAGCGACCCCTTCACCGTGCGCCGCCTCTTCGCCGCCGCCCCCTGGGCCACGGCCTACGGAATCGCCTGCGGCCTGCCACCGCACCACCTCATCGGCGTCGACCTCGACACCGAACACGGCGCCGACGGCCGCACCGCGCTCCAACTCATCGCCGCCCAGCACCACTTCGGACTGCCGCCCACCGTCACGGTCCGCACCCCCAGCGGCGGCCTGCACCTCTGGTTCACCGGCCCGCCCCGCCCTCCGGTGCCCAACTCCGCCGGCCTGCTCGCCCCGGGCATCGACATCCGCGGCACCGGCGGCTACCTGGTGGGCCCCGGCTCCCTCACCGCCCACGGCCGGTACGTCCTCGCGCCCGGCGCACCCCGCACCCCCGCCGCCGCCCCGCGCGCCCTCCTCCGCCTCCTCACGCCCCCGTCCCACCCCGGCGAACCGGCCCCCGCGGCGGCGCCCCACCCGACGTCACTCCACCCCGCCACGGCCCTCGTCCGCTTCGTCCGCACCTCACCCCCGGGGCAGCGCAACGCGCGCCTCTTCTGGGCCGCCTGCCGCGCCCACGAATCCGGCCTCGGCACGGAACTGACCGGCGCCCTCACCGTCGCCGCCCGCCGCGCCGGCCTGCCCGAACGCGAAACCCGGGCGACCCTGGCCTCCGCCGCCCGCCACTACGTCGCGTCACTCACCGCCCCGCGCGAGACCCCCTGACACCGGCCACGAGCGCTCCTGACGCCCACCACGGGCCCTCTCGAATCGCTACGGCACCCGCTCCCCCACGGCGGCCCCGCAATATTCAGCTGCGCCCGCGCGCCACCCCAACTACCCTGGCCGCCATGTCGACACCCCGGATTTCCTAGCTCGGACACCCGCTTTCACGCCACCCGTGTGTCTGTGTGTCCTTGAGCTTTTTCCGGAGCGTTATCCATGATCACCGTGCGCGGTGCCGACGTACGCGTCGGCGCCCGACTCCTGCTGTCCGACCTCACCTTCCACATCGCCCCCGGCGACCGCATCGGCCTCGTGGGCCGCAACGGCGCCGGCAAAACCAGCCTCCTCAACACCCTCATCGGAGCCGCCAGGCCCGCCGCCGGCTCGGTCACCCGCACCGGCTCGCTCGGCCACCTCGCGCAGGACTCCCGCACGGCCGACCCGACCGTCAGCGTCACCGACCGGATCCTGTCCGCCCGCGGCCTGGACCGCGCCGTACGGGCGCTGCGCGCCGCCGAGACCGCCATGGCCGAGGCCGCCGCGCCCGCCGCGCAGCAGCGCGCGATGACCGCGTACGCCCGCGCGGAGGCCGACTTCCAGGCGCGCGGCGGCTACGCGGCGGAGGCCGACGCGGCCCGGGTCGCCGCCGGTGTCGGGCTGCCGCCCGAGGTCATGCACCAGCCGGTGGGCACGCTATCCGGCGGGCAGCGGCGTCGCGTCGAACTGGCCCGCATCCTTGTCGCCGACCACGACACGCTGCTGCTCGATGAGCCGACCAACCACCTGGACGCCGATGCGATCGCCTGGCTGCGGACGTACCTGGCAGGTCACCGCGGCGGCCTGATGATCACCAGCCATGACAGCGAGCTGCTGGCCGGCCTCGTCAACCGGGTCTTCCACCTGGACCCGTCCCCCGGCGCTCGCCCGCATCCGGGCGCCGCGGAAGCCGCCGGCTCCACCCTCGACATCCACAACACCACCTGGCACGCCTACCTCACCCAGCGCGCGGCCGACGAACGCCGCCGCGCCCGCGAGCGCGGCAACGCCGAACGCAAGGCCACCGCACTGCGCCTCCAGGCGGACAAAATGCGCGGCAGGGTCGCGACCGCCACCGCGGCGAAGAACATGGCACGGCGCGCCGACCGGCTGCTCGCCGACCTGGAACCGGCCCGCCGCACGGCCAAGGTCGCCCGGATCCGGCTGCCCGAACCCGCACCGTGCGGCCGGACACCTCTGGGGGCCGTCAGCCTGACCAAGGCGTACGGAGACCACCAGGTGCTGCGCGGCGTGGACCTGGCCGTGGACCGCGGCAGCCGCCTGGTCGTGATCGGCCTCAACGGCGCGGGCAAGACGACCCTGCTGCGGCTGCTCGCCGGACGCGAACTGCCGGACTCCGGGCGGGTGGTGCACGGGCACGGGCTGCGGCTCGGCTACTTCGCCCAGGAACACGACACCCTCGATCCGGCGCGCAGCGTCCGGGAGAACCTCGCGGCCACCGCGCCGCATCTCACCGACGGCGAGGTGCGGCACGTCCTCGGCTCGTTCCTGTTCACGGGCGACGACGCCGACAAACCGGCCGGCGTCCTCTCCGGCGGCGAGAAGACCCGCCTCGCCCTGGCCGGACTCGTCCACTCCGGGGCGAACGTGCTCCTCCTGGACGAGCCCACCAACAACCTCGACCCGGCGTCCCGCGGCGAGGTCCTGAGCGCCGTCGACACCTACCCGGGCGCCCTCGTCATGGTCACCCACGACCCGGGCGCCATCGAGGCCCTACGCCCCGACCGCATCCTGTTCCTCCCCGACGGAACGGAGGACCTCTGGAGCCCGGACCACCTCGAACTCGTCACACTCGACTGAGCCCCACCCCAAGCCCTCTCACCTCGGCCCCTCCTCCCCCACCACGATCGTCATCTCCGGCCGGTCCCACATCACAGCCGGCGGGTTCGCCGCCACGGTGCCGGTACGCCGCGCACCGACGCTGCGATAGAAGCCCTCGGCCGGCGGATGCGAAACGACCCGCACGCTCTCGATGCCCGCACTCCGCGCCACCTCCCGCATGTGCGCGATCAACAGCCGCCCGATCCCCGCCCCTTGCACCTCATCGGCAACAAACATCAGATCCAACTCGGGCGGCTCCAGCACCAACGCATAGAACCCCACCACCCGCTCCCCCACACCCCCATTGGCCCCCGACGCCTCGCCGCCCCCTTCCACCGCGACATACACCTCATGCGCCTCGATGTAATCCGGCCCCACCCGATACCCCGCCACCATCGCGGCATGCGGCCCTTCATACGCCCGCGAACTCCGCACCATCCGCGTAAGCCGCTTCGCATCCCGCCCCGTAGCCCGCCGAATCCGCACCCCCGCACCACGCCGCCCACACACCCCACGCCCCGCCATACCGATCTCGCCCTGCCTTCCGCTCCACGGCAACATCACCCGAAATCACCGCTAAATCCGGTAAGTCACTCACTCACCGTCACGGTACCGGGGAACGAAAGCCGTCCCGAGCGAGGACTGGCCCTCGCCCGCGATCGGCATCCGGGGACGAGACATGGAGCGAGAACACCTGGCCGCACTCCTCACGGACAGCTCCGAAGCGCCCACACAAGCCCGTGAAGCCCTTGGGTCCACATGTGCGCCACCGCGGCTCCGGAGTTGCGTCAGGCGGGGTCGCCGCCGTTGTTGACCAAGGGCCTCACCGCTCCGGTTTCGCGGTTGATCTCCAGGTAGTCGTCGCGTCCGTCTCCATCGAGGTCGGCGAAGTCGAGGCGCTCCTTCGCGCTGTCGAAGCCGCCACCGTTGGCGATCTCCTTCGCCTTCTTCCAGGCGAACTTGCCGTGGCTCGGGCCACCGCCGTTCGGCCACGCCTTCACCGCTCCGGCCTCGGTGCCGACCAGATAGTCCGCACGCCTGTCGCAGTCGATGTTGTGGAAGGAGGGCGAGTCCCCGCCATCCAGACTGACGGAAATGACCTGGTTGAGGTGCTTCCAGTCGGGCTGGCGGTCGTGGTTGCTGTCGCGGTTCAACCACGCCTGTACCGCTCCGGACGCGGTGTCGACCATCAGGTAGTCGTCGCGCCTGTCTCCGTCGATGTCGGCGAACACGATCCGGGCATGGCCCTCCATGCCGCGGGAGATCCGCGTGCCGACCGTCCAGTTGGGCGGGCCGACGTGGTCACCTTCGACGTTCTTCCATGCCTTCAACTCTCCGGTTTCGCCGTTGACCACCAAGTAGTCGTCGCGTCCGTCTCCGTTGATGTCGGCAAAGTCGATGCGCTCCTTTGCCTTGTCGAAGCCGGCGCCAGAGGTGATCTGTCCGCCAGGTCCCCAGTCGAACTTGTCGTCGTGGCCGGTGCCGTGGTTGCTCCATGCCTTCACCGCTCCGGTTTCGCCGTTGACCACTAGGTAGTCGTCGAATCCGTCGCCATCGAGATCGGCGAAGTCGATGCGCTCCTTCGCGCTGTCGAAGCCAACGCCCGGAGGAATTTCCTTTTTGGAGATCCATAGGCCGGGGAAGGTGCTGCACCCGGGCAGAAAGGTTGGCGGTGTGTCCGGCTTGGCATCAGCGGAGCGGTGCCCGGATGAGGCATCGCCGGGAGCCGTCTTCTTCGGCGTTCCATCGTCGTGCTTGTCACCCCCGCCGTCGGCCAACAGAGGAATGACGGCGCTGACGACGCCGAACCCGCCTCCACCGACGGTCGTGATCACAGCGACGATGAGAGCGACCTTGCCGGCTTCGGTCAGACCGTTGAACCACTCCCGCGCCCGGCGCATGCGTAACCGCTGCGGTGGTGAAGGTGCCGGCCCGGATCCCGATCCAGGAGTTGGGGTCGGGTTGCTGCTCGGCGATGGCGGTTCCGAAGACAACGAACCTCCTGGCCTCTCGGTTGGTTGGTCGGGCCCAAGACAGTAGGGGAATCGGGTGGCCGGGACCACGGGCCAAGACGAGGCGGAGAGGCCGGTGAACACGAGCAGCGCGCCATGCCGTGCCGGACAAGGAAGCCGAAAGCGGCCGAGAACGGCCGAGAACGGTCGGCCACGGATCAACGGCAATCGAAATGAACAAGTGGCCCCTGATCGGACGTTCCCTGATCAGGGGCCACTTAACGGCGGAGGCTGTGGGATTTGAACCCACGGTGAGGGGTTACCTCACGACAGTTTTCAAGACTGTTCCCTTAGGCCGCTCGGGCAAGCCTCCCCGCGGCAGCGCCTGGCGGTGCCGCGGGGATCAGACTAGCGCGTCACTTGTCTCCTGTGCGCTGGCCCAGGGTGACGACGGCGGTGCGGTCCTTGCCGGCGCGCTTGTAGGTGAGGGTGATCTTGTCGCCGGGCTTGTGCTGCCAGATCTCGCTGATCAGGGTGGGGCCGCTGTCGATCACCGTGTCGTCGAGCTTGGTGATGGTGTCGCCGGGCTGGAGTCCTGCCTTGTCGGCGGGGCCGTTCGGGGTGACCGCGTCCGAGCCGCCGTTGCCGGTCTGGGGGATGGTCGCGCCGTTGCCGGTGTCCTTCATGGTGACCTGGACGCCGATCTGCGGATAGACCGGCTTGCCCGTCCTGATCAGGTCCTGGGCCACCCGGCGGGCCTGGTCGATGGGGATCGCGAAGCCCAGGCCGATGCTGCCCGACTGCTGGCCCTCACCGCCCAGGCCGCCGTTTCCCGCCGACTGGATGGCCGAGTTGATGCCGATGACGTTGCCGCTCGCGTCCATCAGGGGGCCGCCGGAGTTGCCCGGGTTGATGGAGGCGTCGGTCTGCAGCGCGCTCATGTACGAGGCGCTGCTGCCGCCGCCGTCGCTGGAGGCCACCGGGCGGTCCTTGGCGCTGACGATGCCGGTGGTGACCGTGCCGGACAGGCCGAAGGGGGCGCCGATCGCGATCGTGGCGTCGCCGACCTGCACGTTGGCGGACTTGCCCAGCGGCAGCGGCGTGAGCTTGGCGTCCGATGCCTTCTTCAGCTTGACCACGGCGACGTCGTAGCCCTGGGCCCGGCCCACGACCTCGGCGTTGTACTTCTTGCCGTCCGAGAACGTCGCGGTGAGCGAACCGCCGTCGGCGGCAGCCGCGACGACGTGGTTGTTGGTGAGGATGTGGCCCTGCTTGTCGTAGACGAAGCCGGTGCCGGTGCCGCCCTCGCCGGTCGCGCCCTGCGCCTCGATCGTGACGACGCTGGGCAGCGCCTTCTGCGCTATCCCGGAGACGGATGTGGGCTTGCGGTTGAGCGCACCGGGGTCGCCCGAAGAGGAGACCGTGGTGGAGGAGCTGTCGTCGCGGCCCGCGGCCCAGAAGCCGATGCCGCCGCCGACGCCGCCCGCGACCAGCGCCGCGACCAGCACGGCGGCGACCAGGCCGCCGTTGCGCCGCCTGGGGGGCTGCGGTTCCGGCGCGCCCCAGGGGTCGCCGCCACCGCCGCCGTAGGGCGGCTGCGTGCCCCAGCCGCCACCGGGTGCGCCGTGGCCCGCCGAGGCGTAGGCGGGCGGCTGCCCCGCGGGTCCGCCCGCGGCCCCGGGGTACCCGCCACCGGGGTACGGCGGCTGTCCAGGCCCGCCGTATCCGGGCTGCGCGGCCATCGTCGCCGTTCGGTCCTGATCGGCGGGCGTGCCCGGCCCTGCTGCGGCCGGTGCCCGGCCGTCGCCCGTGGTGGGGGCGAAGTCAGGCGGCGGGGGCGCGGCGGGTGCGGGCGGGGTGTGCGGAGTCTGTGCGGCGGAGGCGGACGCGGGTGTGCTGTCCGACGCCTTGGGCGCGGCCGGCGGCTCGGCCTCCGGCGGGACGGCGGCGCCCTCGTTCTCGGTGCTCACGGCTCTCTCCTCAGCTTCACGACTGTGCCGGCCCACGACCCGGCCCGTCCTCCGGTTCCCCGGGCGGCGGGGGCGTCTGCGGCGCCTCGTCGTCCGGTTCGCCGGTCTCCGGGACCGGGTGTTCCGGTGTTCCGGGATTTCCGGTTCCTCTGTCTCAGGGACGCGGAATCCGGTCTTCAGGATTCCGGATCCGGGCGGAACGGGCGAGTCCCGGCCCGGACGGCACGGGCGGGGCTCGGCCTCCAGCCTTTCCCACAGCGCGTCAGCGCACCGTAAGCCGAGGCTGTGACCGTCCCCTCATCCTTCATGCCGGACGTCCTTCACGCCCGATGAGCAGCGCGTCCCCTGCCGTGCGCACAGGCAGCGCGGGGCGGCCCGACGACGGTGGATGGCACGATAACTCGGTGACCTATGCACGCCCCGCCCAGGACGCCCGTCCGGGTCCTCCCGCCCTGTCCGTCGTGGCCCATCGCGGCGCGTCCGACGACGCTCCGGAACACACGCTGGCCGCCTACCGCAAGGCGATCGAGGACGGTGCCGACGCCCTGGAGTGCGATGTCCGGCTGACCGCCGACGGCCAGCTGGTCTGCGTGCACGACCGCCGGGTGAACCGCACGTCCAACGGGCGCGGTGCCGTCTCGGCGCTGGAGCTGGCCGACCTGGCCACCCTCGACTTCGGGTCCTGGAAGGCGGCGGCCGGCGACCCCGAGGCCCCCGACCGGCAGTACGAGGACCCCGAGCTGACCTCCGTGCTGACGCTGGAGCGCCTGCTGGAGCTGGTCGCGGACGCCGACCGGCGGGTCGAGCTGGCCATCGAGACCAAACACCCGACGCGCTGGGCCGGACAGGTGGAGGACCGGCTCGTCACCCTCCTGGAGCGCTTCGGGCACACCGGGCCCGCGGGCCCAGGGGACCTGCCGCCCGCGGTCCGCGTCATGAGCTTCTCGGCGCGCTCGCTGCACCGCGTGCGGGCCGCGGCCCCGGCGATCCCGGCGGTCTACCTGATGCAGTTCCTCACCCCCCGGCACCGCGACGGCCGGCTACCGCCCGGCGTCGGCATCGCGGGGCCCGGCATACGGATCCTGCGCGCACACCCCGACTACGTCGCCAGGGCGCACCGGGCAGGTCACCGGGTGCACGTGTGGACCGTCAACGAACCCGATGACGTCGAGCTGTGCCGGAGTCTCGGCGTGGATGCGGTCATTACAAATCGCCCCAAGCAGGTACGAACCCAACTCGGCTTTGCCTAAAGCTCGTCACAGGGTGTGCACCGGCGCATGCGACACGTGGGCATGTGTGTCGAATGCGTCACTGTGCAGTGCTTGGCCGGTTTCCGGTCCAGTCCATTGGGGAATTCATCCCGTGGCGTGGGGCAAAGGAGGTCTCGGGGGTGGCGTTGGTGGTGGCACAAGAGGTGCCGACGTCGTCGATCATGGCCGTACCCCATGGTGCTGTGGGTGTCGGCATGGCCAGACGACGCATGAGCGAAGAGCTGTTGGCAAGTGGAGTTCAGGACACAGTCGTCGATGACGCGGTCCTCATCCTCTCGGAACTGTTGAGCAATGCCGCTCGGCATGCGCGTCCCGTATACGAGAAGAGCCTGCCGGACTCCGTGCGCGAATCGGGGTCCGTACGCGAGATCCACGGTGGCCGTGACCAGGAGTACGTCCTCGCTTCCTGGCGCATCGACGGCCGCGGGCAGCTCACGGTTTCGGTCACGGACGGTGGCGGCCCGACCCGGCCCCGTCCGGCCACCCCCTCGGTCACCGCGCGCGGCGGCCGTGGGCTGGCGATCATCCGCTCGCTGTCCAAGGACTGGGGCGTACGCGAGGTGATGGAGGGCGAGGTCACGGTCTGGGCCGTGCTGTCCGCGTACGACGGCTTCGCCGACCGGGTCGCGCTGGCTCCGGTCCTGCCGGCGTCCTTCGCCGCGGGCGGGGCGCAGAGCCTGCCGCCCGAGCTGGCCTTCGCGGACCTCGAAGACCCGGTGTAGGCGGTCCCGGCAGCCGCCGCCGGAGCGAAGAGTGCGGGCCGTGCGGCAGGGCGGGCAGGGCGACACGAATTCGGGCTCATTCCTCTAGGCTCACGCCGAACCGCGTCCCAAAGAGGCGCGCACGCAGCGGCCGTACGCCCCTGGCGTGAACGCCTCTCAGCCCAGGATCGACCAGGAGACACCGCCGCCATGGCCAAGAAGCGCCGCCCCCAGCCCCAGGCCGCAGCACCGAAGACGCAGGACGGGGAGGTGCCGGTCGTCGGCGCCCGTGAGCCCTGCCCGTGCGGTTCGGGCCGCCGCTACAAGGCATGCCACGGCCGGAGTGCGGCGCACGCCGTCACCGAGCTGGTCAGGCGCCCGTTCGACGGCCTGCCCGGCGAGTGCGACTGGGTCGCGCTGCGCGAGCTGGTGCCGGCCGCGACCGCCGAGCTGACCCTCAAGGGCGGGCTGCCCGACGGCGTGCCTTCGGTGACGCTGGCCACGGTGCTGCCGATGGCCTGGCCCGCGCTGCGCCGCGACGACGGCGCCGTCCTGCTCGGCCTCCAGAACGACACCTCGTCCGGCGACCTCAGCCGCGACCTGGCGGACACGCTCCAGCGCGCCCTGACCGCGAAGCCCGGCACCCCGGTGGCGGCCGGCCGGCCCGCCGCCGACGGCCCCCGGCTCCAGGATCTGCTCGACCCGGACGCTCATTTCGAGCCGTCCGTGCACAGCGGCTTCGAGTTCTGGGTGGAGGACGCGGAAAACGCCGCTCCCGAGGTGGCCGCCTCCCTGGAGCGGGCCAACGCCTCCGCCATCCCGACCGCCCGCATCCCCGGCCTGGAGGGCGCCTACTGGTGCGAGGCCCCGGAGAAGAACCACCTGCGCTGGGTCACCTCGTTCCCCGAGGAGCAGCTGCTCGACGCGCTCGCCCGGCTGCACGCCGCCGGCACGTCCTCGCTCGGTGACGGCACCCGGCTCGTCGGGTCCTTCCGCGCGCACGGCCTGGTCGTGCCGGTCTGGGACCTGCCGTCGGAGGTGAGCGCGGAGGACGTGACGGCACCGGCCGCGGCGTTCGCCGAGCGGCTGGCGAAGGCGCTCGCCTCGGACGCCCCGCTGACCTCGGAGGAGCGCCGGGCGCGCGGTGGCCTCACCAACCGTCAGGTGACGCTGAGCTGACAGTGACATCCCAGGGGCCCCTGACGTGACTCCTGTCACAACTGCCCCTACCTATCGGTAAATAGGCGTCCGGAATTCCGCGATCGAATTTGCGAACCGCCGATCTCTTGTTACCGTTCTAGGAGCCCGGTCGCTGGTGCATCCCCCGTCGCCAGCGACCGGGCGCTTCCATGTCCGCAGCCGGACGCCCTTCCCGGCCGGACCCTCTCCGCACGGCCGCCCGCCCGATCATCGGTACGGAATCCGTTGCGAGACACCGGACACGACCTCGCGCGGCATCCGACGCGGCACCGGATGTGGATCTTCTTCGCCCCGCGCACAGCCCCCCGCATCCGCGTGAACACCCGCCACCCGGCGCGTAGTTGCCCGTCGGTGCACCTCAGGACGCCCACCGGGCCCGCCGGCAGGGTCACGGGCAAGGAACCGCGCAGCAGCGCACCGTGCGGGCTTCCAAGGCGCCCGCAGGGGCGTGGCAGGCCGCAGCGGCAGCGCCGCCGGGACGCGGCGCGCAGGGACGCTCCGGCGGGCGGGCCGGAGCTGCCGGGACCGGCGGCAGGCACGGCCGTACGGGGGCGCCGGGAGGTGAAGTCCCGCGCTGCGCCGCCCCGTACGGGTGAAACTCCGGGACGCGGCCCCGGAAGGGCTCAGTACGCGAGCCGGCTGCCGCCGTCCGGGGCGCTGGTGCTCGCGGTGACCAGTGCGGTCACGATCGTGGACACCTGTGGCAGCCACGGTGCGGCCTGGGTGGCGGCCGGCGGCCTCTCCCAGCGGACCGCGCCCGCGCCGATCTGCGAAGGCGGCAGCACCAGATAGCCGCCATCACCGTGGAAGCGCAGCGAACTGGGCACCCATTCCTGGGTGTGCAGCAGCTCGCCCAACTCCGCCAGGTCGTACGGCGATACGAGCAGCGACCAGCGGGTGGGGGTGGCCACGACCGGGCCGACGCGGACGCCGAAGTGGTCGAGGGCGGCCAGCGCCCGCGCGCCGGCGACGGCCGACAGGCTCACCGCGCAGGGCGCGTTGCCGCCGGTGGCCAGCACGACCGGGGCGTCCGGCCGGTTCGTCCACCACCAGCGCACCATCCGCGCGTCGGTCGTGGCGGCCAGCAGCCCGGGGTCGAAGGGGTGCGCGCCGGGCACCACGCAGTCGGCGTCGGGGCAGCTGCACCGGGGTGCCGCGCGTTCGCCGAGGCCGTGCCAGCCGCCGGGCTGCCGGCCGCCGGCCCGCAGTCTCACCCCCGGGACCACCGGCCACTGCCATTCGGTGGCGCAGTGGAGCGCCGCACCGAGCAGGGCCGACCTCCCGGTGCGCCGGAACAGATGCTTGCGTCGCCTTCCGAGGATCTCGCGCATGAGCGCTCGTTCCTTTCCGTTAACGCCGAGGGCTAAGTCCATCGCACTACATGCCGGTTCATGCCGCTGCGCGGCGATTTCATACGACCTGGCCGTACGACCCGGGGCCGGTCACGCCACGTGGATCTTTGGACACTGCGTATTCGAAGGGCAGCGCATCACGTCGTACGCCGAGCGTGGAACGTGACGGGGTAGCGCGCTCTTGGCGCTTGCTGTGCGGTAGTGCAATCCCCGCCACTTGGGAGTCCGTCGCGGTCGTCGTCCGTAAAGACGCCCGTGTCCGCCGGAGGGTTCCGGTGCGGCCCCAACTGGCCCCGCATCTCTCCGAGTACGTACCCGCCATCGTGCATATGACGCGCTGCTGATCGCCGTCAGTCGACCCCAAATGAGTGTCCGTGGGGATGTTTTCCGGCCAACCTTCTTGCCCAGTGGACACCATAAACCCCCTGGGGACAATGCTGGACATCACGTCATTGGTGCGTGTAGATGTGGAGGCATTGATAGCTGAGCAGCATGACATGGGGGTTTGCGATGCTATTGAGTAAATTGAGCGGACAAAACAACCGCACAACATCACTCAACAAAACGACGCACTCCCTACCAAAATGCGTTGCCACCTGGTGTGATTCCGGGCCTGGCGGAAGTCGTCGGCCATGACCGTCCCCCATGTCCCGAAAGTGGCCGGAACCGAGCCCCCACTCTCCGGCTCCGCTCACACTGCCGACCCGCCCGCCGACCCCGACACCCTGCACGACCTCACCGAGCGGCTCGCGCGCACCCGCACACTGCCGGACGCGCTCCGGGAAGTGCTGCGGGCCGGCACCGCCCTCATCGACGCAGGCCGGGGCCTGATCGTCATCGAACCGGCCGACGGACTCGGCCCCGACACCACCATCGGCCTCGGCCTCGGCCCCGCCGACATCGGCCACATCGAGACCGTCCCGCACCGCGCCCTGCCGCACCGCCGCATGCTCGACGGCCTCCCGGAGCCGGACGGCGGCCACGACGCCACCGGATCCCGCCCGGAGGACGGCGCCCGCACCGAGGCCGCCGAGCGCACCGAGAGCGCCGAACCCGACATCCCCGGCGCGAAGGGCATCGACCCCCGGCTGCGCGAGGTCGCCGCCCGCCTCGGGTACGCCGCGAGCTACACCGTCCGGTTGGCCGCCGACCCCTACGGCGGCCTCGGCGCCGCGACCTGGTTCTACGACGAACCGGCCGAGCCGACCGAACGGCAGCGCCACCTCATCGGCCGCTACCGGCGCTACGCGTCCGAACACCTCGCCCGCCTCCTGGAACTCGACCGCCACCGCAAGACCGCCACCGCACTCGGCGAGGAGCTGCTGCCCCACCGGCTGCCCCGGGTGCCAGGCGTACGCCTCGCGGTGCGGCACGGATCGGGACCGCGCGGCGGCGGCGACTGGTACGACGCGCTGCCGCTGCCGGACGGCGCGCTGGGCCTCGCCGTCGGCTCGGTCTCCGGCTCGGGCCCCTGCGCGGTGGCCGCGATGGGCCGGCTGCGGGCCTCGCTGCGCGCGTACGCGGTCATGGAGGGCGAGGATCCGGTGGCGGTCCTGTCCGACCTCGAACTCCTCATGCGGCTGACCGAATCGGCCCGCACCGCCACCGCCCTGTTCGCCTTCACCGAGCCGCCTGGCGGCCCGGCGGGACTGCCCGGCGACGCTCCGCGCACGCTGACCCTGGCCGGTGCAGGACACTGCCCGCCGTTGATCGTCGGCGAGTTGCGCACCGAGTTCGTGGAGACCTCGCTGTCCGCGCCGCTCGGCATGCTGGCCTGCTGGGAAGCGCCGAGCGTGGAGATCGAACCGGCGCCGGGCGAGACCCTGCTGCTCTACAGCGACGGGCTGCTGCACCGGACCGGCGACACCACGGACCGCGCCTTCGCCCGGCTGCACGCCGCGGCGGCCCGCGTCCCCAGGAGGAGCCGCCGCGATCCGGACGCGATCGCCGACCACATCCTGGCCGCCCTGCTGCCCCAGGGTCTCGACGATCCCGCCTCGGACGAGGACGTCATCCTGCTCGCCGCGCACTTCGAGGCGTAGGCCGGGCCCGTCCCGGGACACGCGCGCTCCGGGGCCCGCCGATATATGGCCGAAGTGCCGGAGAGGTCACACCTTCCGCCCTCTGGACCGCATTCGATCCGCACATACGATGGAACGCGGTTCAGTCTTTACAAGGAGGCATCGTGACCGACGAGCTCACCCCGGAGACCCCGGACGAGGACGAGCAGCCGATCAAGCAGCGCAAGAACGGCCTTTACCCGGGCGTTTCCGACGAGCTCGCCGCGAGCATGAAGAGCGGCTGGGCGGACACCGAACTGCGTGACCTGGAGCCGATCGAGCAGGCCCCGAACGCCGCCGCCCGCCGCGCCGCGCTCTCCGCGCGCTTCCCCGGCGAGCGTCTGGTGATCCCCGCGGGCAACCTCAAGACCCGCTCGAACGACACCGAGTACGACTTCCGCGCCTCCACGGAGTACGTCTACCTCACCGGCGACCAGACCGACGACAGCGTCCTGGTCCTGGAGCCGAACGGCGACGCGCACGACGCGACGCTCTACCGCCTGCCCCGCTCGAACCGCGAGAACGGCGAGTTCTGGCTCAACGGCATGGGCGAGCTGTGGGTCGGCCGCCGCAACAGCCTGGCCGAGTCCGAGGCGCTGCTCGGCGTCCCCTGCAAGGACGTCCGCGAGCTGGCCGATGCGCTGGCCGATGCGACCGGACCTGTCCGCGTCGTCCGCGGCCACGACGCCGGGATCGAGACGGCGCTGGCCGACAAGGTCACCGCCGAGCGCGACGAAGAGCTGCGCGTCTACCTGTCCGAGGCCCGCGTGGTGAAGGACGCCTTCGAGATCGGCGAGCTGCAGAAGGCCGTCGACTCGACCGTCCGCGGCTTCGAGGACGTCGTGAAGGTCCTGGACAAGGCCGAGGCGACCAGCGAGCGGTACATCGAGGGCACGTTCTTCCTGCGCGCCCGCGTCGAGGGCAACGACGTCGGCTACGGCTCGATCTGCGCCGCCGGCCCGCACGCCACCACCCTGCACTGGGTCCGCAACAACGGCGCGGTCCGCTCCGGCGACCTGCTGCTGCTGGACGCCGGCGTGGAGACCAACAGCCTCTACACCGCCGACGTCACCCGCACCCTGCCGATCAACGGCCGCTACACCGACCTCCAGCGCAAGATCTACGACGCGGTGTACGAGGCCCAGGAAGCCGGTATCGCGGCGGTCAAGCCCGGCGCGAACTTCCGCGACTTCCACGACGCGTCGCAGCGCGTGCTCGCCGAGAAGCTCGTCGAGTGGGGCCTGGTCGAAGGCCCCGCCGACCGCGTCCTGGAGCTGGCACTCCAGCGCCGCTGGACCCTGCACGGCACCGGCCACATGCTGGGCCTCGACGTCCACGACTGCGCCGCGGCCCGCACCGAGGCGTACGTCAACGGCACCCTGGAGCCCGGCATGGTGCTGACCGTCGAGCCCGGCCTGTACTTCCAGGCCGACGACCTGACGGTGCCCGAGGAGTACCGCGGCATCGGCGTCCGCATCGAGGACGACATCCTCGTCACCGAGGACGGCAACCTGAACCTCTCGGCCGCCCTGCCGCGCCGCTCGGACGAGGTCGAGTCCTGGATGGCCGGTCTGAAGGGCTGACCGCGCCGCACGGCACGCGCAACGGCCGGTGATCCCCTGGGGTCACCGGCCGTTGGCCTGCCCACCTCACAGCGCCAGCGGGTAGGACGTCCTGCCGGACGCCTCGTCGATCTCCTCGTGTGCCTTGGTCAGCATCTTCATGGCCAGTTCGTTGAGTGCCCTGGCCGCGGCGATCTCCTCGCCGATGCGGGGCTGGTACGAGTCGACGGGGTGGCGGCTGGCATACCCGTGGGCGCGTACCTCACGCCCGTCGGGGAGCCGTACCAGCGCCGCCGCGCGGGTGCGGTGGGTGTCCTCCTCGAATTCCATCTCGACATGCCATCCGACAGCGGTGTGCACCATGACGATCACCTCCGGAATCGCTTCTTCCAGCGTGCGCCCGTCGGCCGCCGAGCGCACCGTCGGACCCGTCAAAAGCCGTCGGAAGCCGAAGCGAGTCAGTCGCTTCCCCACGGGCCGCCGCCCGTCCGGTACGCCCCGGCCTCGACCCCCGCCCTGACCGCCAGGGCGGCCGAGTCGGCGAGGGCGCGGTCCACGGGGCGGCGGGCGATGAGCAGGCGGTAGTAGAAGGGCGCGGCGAGGCCGGAGATCACGGCGACCGGGTCGGTGTCGTCCGGGATCTCGCCGCGGTCGATCGCGCGCCCGACCATCGCGCCCGCGAGCTGGAGACGGGCGTCGAAGAAGTCGCGGAGGATGCCGGCGGCCTCCGGCTGGCGGGCCGCCGCGGAGACCACCGCGTCGAGGAGCCCGCGCACCCGGGCGGCCTCGTAGAGGGTCTGGAGGGAATGCGCGAGGGCGCGCAGGTCACCGTCGAGGGTTCCGGTGTCGGCCAGCGGGACGCTCGTGCTGCTGACGTCCGTCAGCAGATCGCAGACCAGGCCCTCGATGTTCCGCCAGCGCCGGTAGATCGTCGCAAGGTGAATTCCGGAACGCTGGGCGATGCCTTCCATCGTGAGCGCGCCGAACCCGGACTCGGCCAACTCATCGAAGACCGCGGTCAGTACGGCCTCTCGGGTACGTGCCGTACGACCTCCCGGACGGGCCTTGCCGGGAGGGTGAGGCGCAGGGTTCACAACCGCTCCGTATTGCCGTGCGGGATCGGGCCACGTATTGTCCAGTACAGACTAACGCGAGCAAGTTCGCGTTAGACAGTGCGTGCCGGTCTCGCAGTGTGGGGAAACCGCGGGGGAAGTCCTCACCTGCGAGACCGCGCGGCACGTCCCGCCGACAGCGGCGCCCCGCTCAGGCCCCGAGCGCCCCGCCCTTGACGGCCGTGACGAACCGGCCCCAGGCCCCGGCACCCATCACGAGCGCGGGCCCGTCCGGAACCTTGGAGTCCCGGACGGGGACGATGCCGGGGAGGTTGTCCAGGACCTCGACGCACTCGCCGCCGCTGGAGTTGCTGTAGCTGCTCTTGCGCCAGGAGGCCGCGCCGGGGAAGTCCTCGGCCACTTCGATGCAGTCCCCGCCGCTGGCATTGCTGTAGCTGCTCTTGCGCCAGCGTGCACCGCCGAAGTCATTCCTGCTGGGCTGCATTTCTGTAGTCCTCTGCCGTCGCCTCGATCATGGCCAGGGACGCCTTCGGTGACAGTGCGGCGGCCCTGAGCAGATCGTACGACCTGCGGTAGTCCTTCACGAGGGGCGGAAAATCAATGAGTTGGCCACTGTGGACACCTTCGGTGTAGATCACCGGCGGAGCGTCCGGGAAGGTCATCACCTTCACCATGCCCATCATCAGCGGGAAGGCCGTAGCCGTTTCGGGCATGACCTGGAGAATTCCCTGCGTGCCCTTGATGACCGTCGCGATGTGCGCGAGCTGGTCAGCCATCGGGCCAGGCTCCAACAGCGGCCTGCGCAGCATTGATTCGTGCACGATCGCCCAGAAGGCCGGACGCTGCTCACGGCCCCAGATCTCAGCACGCTCTATCCGCGCCGCGACCTGCTTCTCCACGGTCTTCGGCGGCAACCACGGCATTCCGCAGCGCACCACCTCCCGTGCGTACGCCTTGGTCTGGAGCAATCCAGGAATGAGCATCGGCGCCCACTCCTCGATCCGCTCCGCGAACTTCTCCATTTCCGCTACGTCCGCGAAATACTCCGCGTGACCCGACTGCTTCGCCTTGCGGACGTCCTCGCAGCGGCGCTCGAAGAAGCCGTCCGTGCCCAGCTTGGCGTCTACGTGCCGGGCCAGATCGATCGGCATACGGCGCTCGCCGCGCTCGATCTGGCTGAGGAACGAGAGCCCTCTGAAGCTCCCGTCGACCAACTGCTCAAGCGTCAGGCCCGCGGCCTCCCGCTTGTAGCGCAGCTCGGCGCCGTAGAAGGCGGGTACGTCCGCGGACGCGTTGGTTGCTTTACGTGGAGGCACAACTCACCACCATTTTTCGTGTGTTGCCCTGCGTAACTCACTGTGCTTCCACGCTAGCCGTCGTCACGTCACGCTGTGAGGGATTCGTCACAGACCGCACAGGAAGGTGGACACCATGCACGACCACGCCCCCTACGCCGACCGCACCCCCGACCCCGAGGACGTCGGCGAGCGTCTGGAAGCGCTCCAGGGTGCGCTGCACGCCAACGGCATCACGCTGCCGTCGCTCGGCCTCGATCTGCCGAGCCTCGTGGGGCATTACCGGCTGCCGCTGATCGCGCTCGGCAACTGCAACGTGGAGACGGCGGGGCGGCTGACCGAGGTGCTGCTCAAGGCGGCGGTGCGGTAAGGGAGTTGGGGCCGGTGCTGCGGCGGCCCGTACGGACCGCCGCGCGTCACTCGGCCCCCGCCTCCCCCGTCGGCCGGATGTCCGCCTCCCACTTCTCCTCGATGCGGGCGAACTTCCATACGGCCAGCGCGACGAGCCAGGTGACGAAGAAGATGCCGACGATCACGAAGCCGATGATGTTGAGGTCGAGTCCGGCGATCCAGTCCCAGAAGGCGCCGTGCAGACCGAGCTTGTCGGCGAGCAGGCCGAGCAGTTCGACGGTGCCGATGATCAGCGCGACCGCGACCGACAGGCCGGTGATGGTGAGGTTGTAGTAGACCTTGCGGACCGGCTTGGAGAAGGCCCAGCCGTAGGCGAAGTTCATGAACGAGCCGTCGATGGTGTCCAGGAGACTCATGCCGGCCGCGAAGAGCACCGGCAGGCAGAGGATGGCGTACCAGGGCAGCCCGGACGCGGCGCCTGATCCGGCGAGTACGAGGAGTGCGACCTCGGTCGCGGTGTCGAAGCCGAGGCCGAAGAGCAGGCCGAGCGGGTACATCTGCCAGGGCTTGGTGATCGACTTCATGACGCGGCCGAGCAGCCGGTTCATCAGCCCGCGCTTGTCGAGCTGGTCCTCCAGGGCCGCCTCGTCGAAGTCGCCGGCCCGCATCCGGCGGAAGACCTGCCAGATCCCGGCCAGGATGACGAGGTTGACCGCCGCGATGACGTACAGGAAGACGCCGGAGACGGTGGTGCCGATCAGACCGGTGACGTCGTGCAGCCGGGAGCCGTCGTCCTGGACAGGTCCGGCCAGGGCCCGTACGCCGAGCGAGAGCAGGAAGGCCAGCCCGAAGACGATGCTGGAGTGGCCGAGCGAGAACCAGAAGCCGACCGAGAGCGGGCGCTGCCCCTCGTTCATCAGCTTCCGGGTGGTGTTGTCGATGGCGGCGATGTGGTCGGCGTCGAAGGCGTGCCGCATGCCCAGGGTGTAGGCGGTGACGCCGATGCCGATGCCGAAGGTCTTGGTTCCCAGGCTGTAGTGCTCCGGCGCGACGATCGCCACCAGCGTGAACCAGCCGATCACGTGCAGGGCGAGGATGAACGCGGCCATGCCGCCCAGACGGCCCCACTCGGCGCGGGTCATCGAGCGGGCGATGCGCTGCCTGCGGGTGGCGGCGGGCGCGGTGGCCTGCGGTACGGCGGGGGGCACGGGCATGGGCGGTACTGCTCTCTTCCGGTGGGTCGCGTCCGGTGGGTCGCGCCTCTCCTTCTGCGGGCGCCCCTCCTCACGTTGCTGCGCTGGTTTCGCAGTTGCAACCAGTGCGCAGTAAAGACCGGGAAAGGTTCATCCCATCCCGCGCGACGGCACCGAACGGGCGGAATCCCTCTGCCTGGGGGCGGCATCGGTCGGCCGGTCACCCCGGGGAGCGCCCGGCACATCCCAACTCCCTTTGCTGCACCGGACGTTCACTTGACATGCACAAAGCCGGGACGCTTGTCTGGGCCGTCAACCCGCTCTCCGCCCTGCGACTGGAGGAGATCATGCGCCCGACCCCGCACTCCGGCGGCACCGCCCGCCACTCCCGATCCACCCGCCTCAGAAGGCTCGCCACCGCCTCCTGCCTGCTGGCCTTCCTGGCACCCGCCCTCCCGTCGTCGGCGGCGGCACAGGCAGCCGCCCCCCACGCAGCCGACCAGCCCATCTGCAACAAGCACTGCGATGCCCGCGACCCCCAGCACGCCGCCGACGACCACACCGCCGCCACCGCGTCGGTCCACTCGCGCGCCCTCGCCCTCCACCTCTCTGACAACGATGTCATGGGCTGGGCCTCGATCGACAACGGCAACCCCGGCGACGAGATCTGGCTCGACCGCTCCTTCGACGGCGGGCAGACCTGGGCATCGGGCAGCAGGCTCGGCGCCACCAAGACCCCCGAGGGCTCGCGGGGCTGGCGCAGCCAGATGTACAACGTCGACGACTGGAACCACGCAGGGGTCGGCGCGCTGCGCGCCTGCGGCAAGGCGGGCGACCGGCCCGAAATCGCCTGCACTCCGTGGAAGCGCACCACCTGGAACTCCTGGAGCAGGAGCACCGCGGCGGCCACCGCGCTGATGATGGGCTACCACCGCGACACCGGGAAGTTCGCCGGCTGGTGGACCTCGGCCACCGCGCTGACCTCGCTCATCGACAACATCCGCGTCAGCGGCATGCCGAGCTACACGTACGCCATCTCCACCACCTACGACAAGCTCCGCGGCGAGCAGGACGGCGACTTCAAGAACTCCTATCTCGACGACACCGGCTGGTGGGGCCTGGCCTGGGTCGCCGCGTACGACGTGACGGGCGAGCGGCGGTACCTGGACACCGCCCGCGCCGACGCCGACCACATGCACGACTACTGGACCTCCGCCTGCGGGGGCGGCGTCCAGTGGGCCACCGACAAGCCGTACAAGAACGCCATCACCAACGAGCTGTACCTGCACCTCAACGCGTCCCTGCACAACCGCATCGACGGCGACCGCACCTACCTCCAGCGCGCCGAGGACGAGTGGTCCTGGTTCCAGGGCAGCGGCATGACCAACTCGGGCCACAGCATCAACGACGGCCTCGACAACTCCTGCAAGAACAACGGCCAGTTGACCTGGACGTACAACCAGGGCGTCATCCTCGCCGGTCTCGCCGAACTCCACCGCGCCACCGGCGACGCGTCCGTCCTGAACAGCGCCCGCACCCTGGCCGACGCCTCCACCTCATCGACCTACCTCAACCCGGGCGGCACCCTGCACGAGCCCTACGAACCGGACGGCACCGGCTGCACATCCGACGGCGACTCCTTCAAGGGCCCCTACGCCCGCGGCCTGGGCATCCTCAACAAGGAACTCCCCGACCACCCCTACACCCCCTACCTCAACCACCAGGCCACCACCCTCCACACCAAGAACCGCACCTCCCTCGACCAGTACGGCCCCCACTGGGCCGGCCCCTTCACCACCACCGGCAACGGCTGCCAACACAGCGCCCTGGACCTGCTGAACGCGGCTTCGCAGGGGTGAGGGGGATGCGCGCCGGGGCCGTTACCCGAAGGGGGTGGGGGGAAGCGCGGCCCCGGTGGGCTCCATCAGCGCGAGGCGGGGATCCACCGGCGCGACGGGCACGGCGCCGGGCGCCGGGGCGGACACCTGTTGCTGCTTCGTGCCGGGGGGCAGGAAGCAGGGGGTAGTCACGGAGAAGACGAGCTGCGTGGGCGGCAGATAACTCTCCACCGAGACGGAGAGGTTGTCCTTGCCGCCCTTCGCGTCCATCAGCGCCCACGGGTCCTGGGATTTGTCCTCCCGGTAGCCGCTGATCCGGTACCCCTCGGCCTCCAGCCTCTTGCGCATGGCGCGGATCGCCTTGCCGTGCTCGGCCTCGGGGAGCGCGGCCCGCACCGCGTAGGTCAGGTCGAAGCGGCCGTCATCGGCGGATTCGCCCTCCTTGCCGAAGCAGTCACGGAACTCCTTGTGGACGGTCTTGCCGTCCGCCTTCAGGTCGTACTCCCCGGCAAGCAAGTCGACCAGGCTCCTGACCAGCTGCTCGGCCTGCCCCTGGCTCTTGACCGGGAGCGGGTCGTTCTTTCCTCCGTCGTTCATACATCCTCCTGATGCGAGCAGGGCCAGCAGGGCGAATCCGAGCGCTCCTATGCGACCTGCCCGCCCGGGGGTCCGTAGCGTCATGAGTGGTAATCCCCCTTCGAGGCGTCCCGGCCGGCGATGATGCGGCCCTGGTTGGCCAGGCTCTCGCTCCCCTTGTCCCAGTAGCCGCCGTGGCCTTCGGTGTCCACGTCGAAGACCTTGCCGCCGAACTCCTTCTCCATCGGGTCTTCGCCCAAGGTCAGTCCCGACGTGTGGTTGGAGACGAAGTCGTCCTTGGCGCCCCCGGCCCACACGTGATCGGGGTCCATGTTCAAGTCCTTGGCGTGCTCCACGGTCATGCCGGGGCTGCCGACCACGACGATGTCGTCGGCGTCGAGGCCACCGCCGTGGGACGCGCCGACACCCACCACCGTCGAGCCGTAGCTGTGCCCGAGCACGGTCATGTGCGCGCGATCGCCCTCATGGGTCTCACGCAGGCCGTGGGTGAAGCTCTGCAGGTCGCCGCCGGCCGGGTTGGCACGCCCCGTGGAAAACATGCTGTTGTCGGTCTCGGGGGCGTCATACCCGAGCCAGGAGACGACGGCGGTGTCCTTGGCGCCCTTGTCGACAGCCGCTTGCTGCAGCCTGTCCACGCGGTCGATCTGCTCATCGACGTTCGACAAGTCGTTGTCGGTGCCCGGTACTTGCACGGCAACATTGCGGGCGGTGTCCGGATTTCCCTGTGCGACGACGGCCCGCCCGTCGTGCTTCGTGTCGATCCCGAGTACGTAGAGCCGTTTGCCGTCGGCGCCGGTGCCGTCGGCCTTGTCGAGCGCGTTCTGGAGCTTCCGCAGGCCGTCGTACTGCCGCTGGTCGTGGATCCCCAACTCGCCGTTCTGCTTCTTCATGTCGTACTCCGCGAGCTGCAGATCCACCGTCTTGCGGTTCGCCTCGTCGCGGTCGGCGCTGGGTATGCCGTCGAGCCAGCCGATCTTCTCGGGGTAAGCATCGAGGTAGGACTGCTTTTCCTGCTCGGTGAGGCCCGCCCACCACTTGGCGTTCTCCTTCGGGTCCTTCTTCGACGGGATGGATTCCTCGTCGATGTGGGAGAACCCGGCGACCGCGCGGGCGCCGTCCTTCGCCGCCGATGCTCCGTAATCCTTGTCGAGGGTGAAGGCGTCGATCTTCTGAAGGAGCTGCATCCCTTTCCAGTCGGCGGAACCGGCGTTGTCGATGGCGGTCTGGATCATGTCCTTGTAGAGGTCCATGTCAGCGACGCGCCCGCGATACTGCGCCTGCGCCTCGTCATCGGCATTCCCGGTGGGGCAGGGGCTGTTGTCCGTCACGTTGCCGTGGTCGTCGACCGCGAACCCATTGCCTTCCGCGACGCGCACCGCCATCCGCAACTGATCCTGGGCCAGTTTCATATCGACATGAACGGTGTCCAGGACGGTGGCGATGGAGGTGACGTCGGACTGCGCGGTGCCGAGCTGGGTCTCGCTCGCCTCCATCTTCATGAATCCGTAGCGGGCGTCCACGCCCTGCCACCCACTGGCGTGCAGCGGCCCTGTCACCTTCTGCCGGTGCCTGACCTGGGCCGCCTCCAACTCCTTGGCCAGTTTCTGCCAGGACCTGACGGCGGCTTCCAGGTCGGAGAAGTCCTGCTTGATGAGTTCCTTGAAGCGCTCGGGCACCGGTTACCGCCCCTGAAACGACTGAGCGGTGACGTCTTCGTTGAACTGGTGGCCGTCGGCGGTGCGCCGCAGGCGGGACGCCGCGCTCTCGGGGTCGCCGCCGATCCGCTTGCTCAGCTCGTCCAGCGCCATGCCCCAGTCGTGGGCAACCCGTTCCATGTCCGGGCCGATGTGCCAGGACTTCAGCGCCGTACCGGCCGCTTCGATGTCGCGCTTGGCCACGGCGATGGGCGCCTGGAGATCCCCGCTGACGGCATCGGCGGCGCCTGCCGCCGCCCGCAGTTCCTCGGGTGTGACCGACATGCTGCCATGGGACATAGTCCTGTGTTCCCCCTGTTGACCGGACCGGTTGGCGAAGTAGCCACATGATCAGGACGACAAGGCTGACAGATGGGTTGCAGGCCGCTGAACTGCGGCTGGAAACCGCCCGCGGCATCCGGGCCTCTTCAGGTTCTCTCCGCGATCCGGCCCCGCCCGCGGCGGACGGACCTCACGACGCCATGGGAAGCGCCGCGCCCTCCCGCCACTTGAGGATCTTGTCGAAGCTGACGACGGCGCCGCGGCGGCCGGTGCGGTTGCGGTAGCGGACGTGGTCGGTGAGGGCTTCGATGAGGAAGAGGCCGCGGCCGTCCTCGGCGTCGGTGGGGGCCGGGGCGGGGGTCAGCAGGGCCGGGTCCGTCGGGGGGCGGGGGGTGGCGGAGAAGCCGGGGCCCGAGTCCGTGACCTCGATGCGGCAGGTGTCGCCGTCGATGAACGCCGTGACGCGGTAGTCGTCGCCCGCCGCGTCACCGCCGTGTTCGACGGCGTTCGCGCAGGCCTCGGAGAGTGCTGCCGCGAGGTCGTAGCAGATGTCCTGGTCGACGCCGGCCGTTTCCATGGCGCCGAGCAGCAGGCGTCTGGCGAGCGGCACGCTCGCAGGTTCACGGCGCAGATGGAGTGACCACCAGATGCTCATTCGCTCCAGCCTCCTGCGCCGCGGCTCGACATACCGTTACGTATTGCCGCGGTATGAGCCCCGTAAGCATGCCGGGGGAGGCACACCGCTCGATCGGCGGATGCGGGCACCGAGCGTGCCGTGTAAGCGAGCTCCGGGGTATGCGCCCCCGCGCGCCCTGCCGTCCTCCGCCGTCCCCCTGCCGCGCGCCCCTGCGCGGTGACCTGCCGTAGGCGGTGGATAAGCGCAGTGGGATGATGGCGCCGCCATGACTGCCCCCGTCGCCAGCACAGCACGCGCAGCCGCCGATCTGCGGCTGCTGAGGGCCGCGGTGTTCACCGCGGTCTGCGTCGCGCTGTCCGCTGCCGGGCACATGGCCGGGTCCTTCGCCTCGGTCCCGCTGTGGACGCTGGGCGTCGCCTGCGCCGTGGTCTTCGCGGTCGCGGTGCCGCTGGCCGACCGGGAGCGCACGCTGCCCGGCATCGCCGCAGGACTGGCCGTGGGGCAGCTCGCCCTGCACTCGCTCTTCTCGCTCGGCCAGCAGTGCGCGCCGGGCGCCGCCCCGGGCACCGCGGGCTCCGGCGGCCTCTCGGACCAGGCGGCGATCGGCCTCGCGCGGCGGCTCACCTGCGGTCTGGACGGCGTGCAGATCGACGGCGGTGAAGCGCGGCGCATCCTCGCCGAGGGCGGCGGGGTGGATCCGGCGGTGGCCGGTGCGTCGGGGATGTCCGGCATGTCTCCGGACATGGCCCCCGGGTCGGGCGGCCACAGCGCGATGGCGCACTGCCTGCTGCCCTCGCTGCCGATGCTGCTCGGACACCTGCTCGCCGCACTGGTCGCCGGGTGGCTGCTGCGCCGCGGCGAGGCGGCCCTGTGGCGGCTGGTGCGGCTCTCGGCTCCCGCGGCGCAGGAAGCGGCGGCGCAGGCGCTGGCCGGTGCGCTGCGTTCGGCGCTCGCGCTGGTCCGTTTCCTGCTCGCCGGGACCGGCGCCGCACAGGGCAACGGCCCGGCGGCGCCCCGCGCCTACGGCAGCGGCAAGGCCGGGCCGCGGGAACTCGTCCTTCAGCACAGTGTCGTCCGGCGCGGGCCGCCCGCGCTGACCCTCGCGGCCTGACGCCACGCGAAGCACGCCCGCAGGAAGGGCCGGGGCTTTCGCGTCGTCGCCGCGCGCGCCGACCCCCCTACCTCCTCCTGACTGTGGAGAGTTTCCGCCATGGCGAAAAACGAGATGACGAAGAAGACGATGATGCGCCGCCTGCCTGTTGTGGGCGGTATCGCGACGGGCAGTGTGCTGCTGCTGGCCGCGCCCGCGTTCGCGCACGTCACCGTGCAGCCCGACACCGCAGCGCAGGGCAGCTACGCGACCATCAACCTCAAGGTCCCCAACGAGCGCGACCACGCCTCGACGGTGAAGCTCGAAGTCACCCTGCCCACCGACCATCCGCTGGTGTCCGTCATGCCGCAGCCGGTGCCCGGCTGGAAGGTGAAGGTCACCGAGGCCAAGCTCGACAAGCCGGTGGAGACGCACGGCGAGAAGATCGACAAGGCCCCCTCCAAGATCACGTGGACGGCTGAAGGTGACGGCATCGAGCCCGGCCAGTTCCAGCAGTTCCCGCTCGCCGTCGGCCAGCTCCCCGAGCACGCCGGGCAGCTCGTCTTCAAGGCCCTCCAGACGTACGACAACAAGGAGGTCGTGCGCTGGATCGAGCCGGCGAAGGAGGGCGCGGCGGAGCCGGAGAATCCGGCTCCGGTGCTCAAGCTCACCGCGGCGGCCGAGGACGGCGCCGCAGGCCCGCAGGCCGCCCAGAACGCCCCGGACCAGAAGGTGTCCGAAAGCGACACCACGGCACGGGTGCTCGGCGTCGTCGGCATCGTCATCGGCATCATCGGAGTCGCGTACGGCGTCTTCGCCGGCCGACGCCGCAACGCCTGACCAGTGGCCGGGCCTGCCCTCTCCGGGCCGGCCCGGCACCCGCTTCTGACCACACGGGATACCTCTGCAATGCGTAGTAAGACCCTGATCGCGGCTGCTCTCACGGCGGTCGCCGCCCTCACCATGACGGCGTGCGGACCCGACGACGGCGGCGACAAGCCCGCCGCATCGGTCTCCGGCGCCTCCTCCAAGCCGATCGTCGCGCTGGACAGCCCGATGGAGAAGCCGGACCTCGTCCTGACCGACTCCGACGGCAAGAAGTACGACCTACTGGAGAAGACCAAGGGCCACCCGACGCTGATCTACTTCGGGTACACCAACTGCCCCGACGTCTGCCCGCTGACGATGGCCAACGTCGCCGTCGCGGTCAAGCAGCTGCCGAAGGCCGAACAGGACGATCTGCGGGTCGTGTTCATCACCTCCGACCCGGAGCGCGACACCCCGTCGGCGCTCAAGAAGTGGCTCGGCGGCATCAACAAGAAGTTCACCGGCCTGACCGGCGACTTCAAGACGATCCAGGCCGGTGCGCGCAGCGTGAACGTCGGCATCGACAAGCCGGTCACGAAGAAGAACGGCGACATCGTCTCGACGCACGGCGCGCAGGTCCTGATGGCCTCGCCCAAGGACGACCGCATCCACTGGCTTGGCATGCAGGACGCCACCGCCGACAACTACACCTCCGCACTTCCGAAGATCATCAAGGGACAGAACCCGTGAACCGCCGCACCGCCACCGCCCTCGCCCTCACCGCCGTCTCGGCCCTCGCCCTGGCCGGCTGCGGCTCCGGCGACAGCGCCCCGAAGCTGAAGGTCAGCGGCGCGTACATGCCGCAGCCCGTCAACGAGAAGATGGCGGGCGCCTTCCTCGTCATCGAGAACACCGGCTCCGCCGCCGACAAGCTGACGTCGGTCACCAGCGACCTCTCCGACGACATCTCGATACACAAGACGACCGGCAACAAGATGGAGCAGGTCAACTCCCTTCCGGTGCCCGCCAACGGCGAGCTGACGCTCTCCCGCGGCGGCAACCACCTGATGTTCATGGGCCTCAAGAAGAAGCCGGCCGCGGGCGACAAGGTCACCGTCGAGCTGCACTTCGGCACCTCCGACCCGGTCAAGGTCGAGGTGCCGGTGAAGGACGCCGCCTACACACCGAAGAAGTGACGTAGAAGTACGGAGAAAGGGGAGCACTTTCATGATCACCACCGCCCCTCGGCAGCCGCGGCCCGCGGCGCTGCGCCTGCTGATCGTCGTCGGCGCGCTGCTCGGTGTCCTGTTCGGCGGCGCCGCACCCGCCTTCGCGCACGCGGCACTGACCGGCAGCAGTCCGGCGCAGGGGGCGGTGGTGGACCATGCCCCCGAACAGGTCGCGCTCAGCTTCTCCGAAGGCGTCGCCATGAGCGACGACTCGATCCGCGTCCTGGACCCGAAGGGCAAGCGGGTCGACCGCGGCAAGCTGCGGGACCTGTGCAGCGGCGAGACCGTCAAGTACGGCACGGGGCTGCCGCCAGGACTCCCCGACGGGACGTACACCGTCGCCTGGCAGGCCATCTCCGCCGACAGCCACCCGGTGTCGGGCGCCTTCACCTTCTCGGTCGGCGCGCCCTCCGCGACCAAGGCGCCGCTGCCCCAACAGGAGGCGGGCGGCGGCCTGGTGGGCGCGCTGTACGGCATCGCCCGCTACCTCGCCTACGCCGGTTTCACGCTGCTGGTCGGCGGCGCGGTCTTCGTACTGGCCTGCCGTCCGGCGGCGGCGGGTGTCCGTCCTGTGCAGCGTCTCGTGGTCCGCGGCTGGGCGCTGCTGACGGCGACCACCCTCGCGATGCTGCTGCTGCGCGGCCCGTACACCGGGTCGGGCGACCTCGCGGACGTCTTCGATCTCGGCGTACTCAAGGGCGCCCTGGAGACCAAGCCGGGCACCGCGCTGCTCGCCCGGCTGCTGCTGCTCGCGGTGGCCGCGGTGTACCTGGCGGTGCTCTTCGGGGCGTACGCGCGGGCCCAGAGGGCGGAGCGTATCGGGGGGACCGACGGAGCGGACGGGGCGCAGGAGCTTCCCGGTGCCGGGCGGCTGCGGCGGCTGACGGCCTGGCTTTCCGCGGCGGGAGTGCTTGTCGCCGCCGGGCTCGCGACGACCTGGGCGGCGGCCGAGCACGCGTCGACCGGTCTCCAGCCCGGTATCGCGATGCCGGTCGACGTGCTGCACCTGCTGGCCTTCGCCGCCTGGCTCGGCGGCCTCGCGGCGCTGCTCGTGTCGCTGTACCGGGGTCCTGTCGTGGAGCGCACCGCGGTACGCCGCTTCTCCCGGCTGGCGTTCGGCTCCGTGCTGGTGCTGGTGGCCACCGGCATCTACCAGTCCTGGCGGCAGGTCGGCACCCTGCACGCGCTCACCGACACCGCCTACGGGCTGTTGCTGCTGCTCAAGGTGGCACTGGTCGTGGTGCTCGTCGGCATCGCGTGGACGTCCCGCCGGTGGACGGCGCGCCTGCGGGAGGCGGGCGGGGAGACGGCAGCCGCCAGGGTGCCCGCCGGTGTCACGGCGGCTTCCGGACCGGATGCCCCCGACGCGCCGGACACATCCGACGCCTCCGGCCCGGCGCCCGCCGACCCCGAGCGGGCCGCTCAACTCGCCCGTCAGCAGGCCGCGTTGAAGAGCGCGAAGGTGCGGAAGCTGCGCGACGCCGACCCGGAGCGGCGGGGGCTGCGCCGGTCGGTGCTGGCCGAGGCGTCGGTCGCCGTGGTGCTGCTCGTCGTGGCGACCGTGCTGACCGCCACCGAACCGGCCCGTACGGAAGAAGCCGTGAAGGCGGGCGAGGCCGGGCGGTCGGCGGACGCCAACCAGCCGCGGGTGCTGAACATCCCCTTCGACACCGGCGGCGCGCACGGCAAGGGCACCGCCCGCATCGACCTCGACCCGGGGCGCAGCGGCAGCGGCAACCAACTGCGGGTACGCATCGCCGACCCGTCGGGCACGACCATGAACGTCCCCGAGGTGAAGGTGTCCTTCACCTTGCGGGCCAAGAAGCTCGGGCCGCTCCCGGTGGTGCCCGAGCACGTCGGCAAGGGCCACTGGAGCGCGAACGGCGTCCAGTTGCCGGTGCCCGGACAGTGGCAGCTCGCGCTGCTCGTGCGGACGTCCGACGTCGACCAGGTGACCGAGACCAGGAACGTGAAGATCGACTGATGACCACGAAGAAGCCGAACCGGGGCCAGGGCGGACAGCCGGACCGGTCAGCGCAGCACACCGCCGACGACTCCGCGGCGGCCGAAGGATCCCCGTCCGTCGAACTGTCCCGCCGCCGGCTGCTGGGCACCGTCGGCGCGGCCGGTGCCGCCGGTCTTGTCGTCGGCGGGGCCGGCGGCGCCATAGGGTCGGCCGCCGCCCAGGGCGACGCGCCGGCCGCGCTCAGCTCCATCGGCGCGACGCGGGTGCCCTTCCGCGCGGCGCGCGCCAAGCAGCAGGCCGGCATCACCACGCCGCTCCAGGCCGCCGGTCATCTGCTCGCCTTCGACCTGGCACCGGGCAAGGACCGCAAGGCGGCAGCCGCACTGCTGCGCCGCTGGTCACAGCTGGCCGATGAGCTGATGGCGGGGCGGGCCCCGGCCGACGACACCGCCGTGGCACGCGACGCGGGCCCGTCCTCGCTCACCGTCACCTTCGGCTTCGGCCACAGCTTCTTCGCCCGTACGGGCCTGGAGAAGCAGCGGCCCGTGCAGCTCGACCCGCTGCCCGACTTCTCGTCGGACGCGCTGGACGCCGGGCGCAGCGAGGGCGACCTGTGGATCCAGATCGGTGCCGACGACGCGCTGGTCGCCTTCCACGCGCTGCGTGCGCTCCAGAAGGAGGCCGCGGGCACCGCGCGGCTGCGCTGGCAGATGAACGGCTTCAACCGCACGCCTGGCGCCACCGCGCAGCCGCTGACCGCCCGCAACCTCATGGGCCAGATCGACGGCACCAACAACCCCAAGCCGTCCGACCAGGACTTCGACGAGCGGATCTTCGTGGGGCGGGACGCCGACCAGGCGTGGATGCGCGGCGGTTCGTACGCCGTCGTCCGCCGCATCCGGATGCTCCTCGACGACTGGGAGAAGCGTTCGCGCGACGAGCAGGAGCGGGTGATAGGCCGCCGGAAGGTCAGCGGCGCCCCGCTGACCGGCGGCTCGGAGACCACACCGATGCAGCTGGATGCGACCGGTGCCGACGGGCTGCCGGTCATCCCCGCCAACGCGCACGCCCGGATCGCCGCGCCGGATTCCAACCAGGGGGCGGCGATGCTGCGCCGCCCGTTCTCCTTCCATGACGGGTTCCGCGACGACGGCGCACCGGACGCAGGGCTGCTCTTCATCTGCTGGCAGGCCGATCCGCTGCGCGCCTTCACCCAGATCCAGCGGAAGCTGGACCGCGGCGACGCGCTGTCGCCGTTCCTGCGGCACGAGGCGAGCGGCCTGTACGCGGTGCCGCCCGCCCCGGAGCAGGGCGGCTACGTCGGGCAGTCGCTGCTGGAGGGCTGATCCCGGCCCCGCGTCCACAGGGTGGCGGGTGCGGGGGCCGCTCTGTGGACGGAGCCCGCGGGGCCGGGCCGGGTCTCGGTATCGTGAACGCAAGGGAGATCGGCGGGACGTCCCCGCAAGAACGCGAGGGAGACACCTGCATGTCGGCCAGTCGCTACACCTATCTCGGCCCGGCGGGCACCTTTACGGAGGCGGCGCTGCGCACGCTCCCCGAATCGGCGACCCGCGAGCTGGTGCCGATGGTGTCCGTACCGGCCGCGCTGGACGCGGTGCGGAGCGGTGAGGCCGCGGCTGCGCTGGTCCCGATCGAGAACTCCGTCGAGGGCGGCGTGACCACCACCCTGGACGAACTGGCCGCAGGCGAACCGCTGATGATCTACCGCGAGGTGCTGCTGCCGATCGCCTTCGCCCTGCTGGTGCGCCCCGGTACGCCACTGTCCGACGTCAAGACGGTGACCGGGCACCCCGTCGCCCAGCCGCAGGTCCGCAAGTGGCTGGCGGCCCATCTCCCGGAAGCGGTCTGGGAGTCGGCGGCGTCGAACGCGGACGGCGCGCGGCTGGTGCAGGAGGGCCGCTACGACGGCGCGTTCGCCGGGGAGTTCGCCGCGGCGACCTACGGCCTGGAGCCGCTGGTCACCGACATCCACGACGCGCAGAACGCCGCCACCCGCTTCGTCCTGGTCGGCCGCCCGGCCCGGCCCGCCGCGCCCACCGGCGCGGACAAGACCTCGGTGGCGCTGTGGCTGCGCGCCGACCACCCCGGTGCGCTCCTGGAGCTGCTCCAGGAGTACGCGGTGCGCGGCGTGAACATGATGCGCATCGAGTCCCGCCCGACCGGCGAGGGCATCGGCCGCTACTGCTTCTCGGTGGACTGCGAGGGCCACATCACCGACCGCCGGGTCAGCGAGGTGCTGATGGGGCTCAAGCGGGTGTGCCGCGAGGTGCGCTTCCTCGGTTCGTACCCGCGCGCCGACCAGGTGTCGGCGACGGTCCGCCCGGACATGACGGACGCGGCGTTCACCGATGCGTCGGACTGGCTGACTCGTTGCCTCGACGGCCGGGCCTGACCGGTCGGCCGGCCGGGCCCGGCGGACACTGTCCGGCCCGGCGGGGCGTACCCGACCTGGGGCTTTCGCCGGGGTGTGGAGACTGTCCACAAAGTTATCCACAGGCATGAGTCTCGACCTGTGGGTAAGTCGACATGGGAGTCGATGTGAGAGTCCGGCAACCTCGACAAATCACCCCTTCGTTACCAGATCACCCCACAGACCCCCGCACCCTCTGAAGTGGGCTGTGTCAGCGCAATTCCCTCGGCCAATCCTTTAGGGCGAGGCAACTCCATGCGAAAGAGTGGGGGAACGGGGTTTGGACAACGAATCCATAGCGGACGATTCGCCTACCGGAACGAGGGATTCCGAGTTCCACAGTTTTCACACACAGCCTGTGGATAAGAATCGCCGAACCCCTCCCCCCTGTGGACAACTCCGGTTTTCCCCAGCCGCCCGAGCCCCGGAATCCCCTTCCCGCCACTTCCCTCGGACGCCCCGCCAACTCCCTCCACACACCCAGTTGATCAACGGTCGGCGCACGCCTCGCGCATCCACCCCGAATCCCGCCGGGAAATTCCCCGTCGAGATTCGGCCACTCCCGAGCGGCATCCCGGAGGCCCCTACGGACACCCGGGCGCGCTTCGTATCGCTTTGCCGTAGATCACGGCGACACTTCGGCGGACACTTCACGGTCACTTCGGCGGCACTTTCCGCTCACCATTGACCGCATTCCCGTCTGTCACTGCATGAGAATAAACAATCCCAAAGCGGACATAACGCCCGCAGTGAAATATCGCGTCGAGCGCCCCGGCCCGGTCCCGGTAGCCTGGGGGGGTGATTGACCTTCGCCTGCTTCGTGAGGACCCCGACCGTGTGCGCGCGTCCCAGCGCGCCCGTGGAGAGGACGTCGAACTCGTCGACGCGCTTCTCTCCGCCGACGAGCGGAGCAGGTCGTCCAGCGTCCGCTTCGACGAGCTGCGCGCCGAGCAGAAGGCGCTCGGCAAGCTCATCCCCAAGGCGGCGGGCGACGAGAAGGCCGTGCTGCTGAAGAAGGCGGGCGAGCTGTCCGCCGCCGTCAAGGAAGCCGACGCCGCGCAGGACGAGGCCAAGGCCGAGACCCAGGCCCTGCTGCGCAAGCTCGGCAACCTCGTCCACCCGGACGTCCCCGTGGGCGGCGAGGAGGACTTCACCGTCCTGGAAACCCTCGGCACCCGCCGCGACTTCGCCGCCGAGGGCTTCGAGCCCAAGGACCACCTGGAGATCGGCGAACTGCTCGGCGCGATCGACGTCGAGCGCGGCGCCAAGGTCTCCGGCTCGCGCTTCTACTACCTGACGGGCGTCGGCGCGCTGCTGGAGCTCGCCCTCGTCAACGCCGCCATCGCGCAGGCCACCGCGGCCGGCTTCACGCCGATGCTGACCCCGGCGCTGGTCCGCCCGCGCGCCATGGAGGGCACCGGCTTCCTCGGCCAGGCCGCGGAGAACGTCTACCACCTGGAGAAGGACGACTACTACCTGGTCGGCACCTCCGAGGTCCCGCTCGCCGCGTACCACATGGACGAGATCGTCGACGCGTCCAAGCTGCCGCTGCGCTACGCCGGTTTCTCGCCGTGCTTCCGCCGCGAGGCCGGCACGTACGGCAAGGACACCCGCGGCATCTTCCGCGTCCACCAGTTCGACAAGGTGGAGATGTTCTCCTACGTCGCGCCGGAGGACGCGCAGGCCGAGCACCAGCGCCTGCTGGACTGGGAGAAGCAGTGGCTGACCGGCCTGGAGCTGCCGTTCCAGGTGATCGACGTCGCCACCGGTGACCTCGGTGCCTCCGCCTCCCGCAAGTTCGACTGCGAGGCGTGGATCCCGACCCAGGGCAAGTACCGCGAGCTGACGTCGGCGTCGAACTGCGACGAGTTCCAGGCCCGCCGCCTCTCCGTCCGGATGCGCGAGAACGTCGAGGGCAAGCAGAAGGTCTCGCCGCTGGCGACGCTGAACGGCACGCTCTGCGCCGTCCCGCGCACCATCGTGGCGATCTTCGAGAACCACCAGCAGGCGGACGGCTCGGTGCGCGTCCCCGAGGTACTCCGCCCCTACCTGGGCGGTCGCGAGATCCTGGAGCCCGTCGCCAAGTGACCTCCCCAGTCCCGGACGCTGCCCCGGCAGTGCCGTACAAACTCATCGCGACGGACCTCGACGGGACGTTGCTGCGGCACGACGGGACCATCTCGGAGCGCTCCCGCGCCGCGCTCGCCACGGCCACCGCGGCGGGCGCGGCACACATCGTCGTCACCGGCCGGGCCGTGCCCTGGACCCGGCACATCCTCGACGCGCTCGACTACCGGGGGCTCGCGGTGTGCGGGCAGGGCTCGCAGGTGTACCACGCGGGTGAACAGCGGCTGCTGACGTCCGTGACACTCGACCGCCGGCTCGCCGAGCTCGCCCTCGCCAAGATCGAGGCGGAGACCGGCCCGCTGCGGCTGGCCGCGAGCCGGGACGGTCTGGCGGGCGAGGTGCTGGTCGGCCCCGGCTACCGCATCACCGAAGGGCCGCTGCCCAGCGTCCAGATCGATGATCCGGCCGAGCTGTGGTCGGCGCCGATCAACAAGGTCTACCTCCAGCACCCCACGCTGCACGACGACGCGCTGGCCCAGGCCGCACGCGCCACCGCCGGCGATCTCGTCGGGGTGACGGTCTCCGGGCCCGGCATCGTCGAGCTGCTGCCACTCGGCCTGACCAAGGCCACCGGTCTTTCGCTGGCCGCCCGCCGCCTCGGCGCCAAGGGCAGCGAGACCCTCGCCTTCGGTGACATGCCCAACGACCTCCCGATGTTCGCCTGGGCCGCGCACGGCGTCGCCATGGCCAACGCCCACGACGAACTGAAGGCCGTCGCCGACGAGATCACCGCGTCCAACGAGGACGACGGCATCGCGGTGGTGCTGGAGCGGCTGTACGGGCGCTGAGCGCGGTCAACGGCGTTTTCCCTGCGAGCGCTTGGGCGCGGCGGCGACGAAAGGCCCCGCGCCCTTGATGTGCCGGATCCGCGGCGCGCTCTCCATCGTCCGCACCCCGGGCAGCGCCGCGATGCGGCTGGTCAGATACGTGTAGAGGGCGCGGACGTCCCGGCACACCACCGAGGCGAAGAGGTTGTTGGGGCCGGTGGTGGCGCAGGCGAACGCGACCTCCGGGTGCGTCGCCAACGCGGCCCCGGCGGCGGCCAGTTCGGCCGGTGCGACGGACATCCACAGCGCGACCATCACGCCGTAGCCGAAGCGCCGCATGTCGTAGTCGACGTCGAAGTAGAGGACGCCACCGGCCTGGAGTTCGGCGAGCCGGCGGCGCACGGTGGTGGGCGACCAGCCGGTGACCGCGGCCAGTTCGGCGGGCGGCGTACGGCCGTCCCGGGCGAGCACATCGAGCATCCGGCGGTCGGCGGCGCCGAGCGTGACCGGGACGGGACCGGGATCCCTGCCGGGCTGCGGCGTCGCGTCCCGGCCCGGGACGGGGGCGGGCGGGCCCGGCACGGATGCGGGATCCGCGGGCGGCTGTGTCCCGCCGAGCCGGGCGATCTGCTCGGCGGTCAGCTCTCCCGCCTTGTTGACCAGGCTCTGGGCGCCGCCGTAGAACTCGTGGAGCAGGCAGTGGGCGGTGACGCCGACCACGCTCGGGGTGCGCGGCAGCTTCTCCAGCAGCAGCGCGTCGCTGTGCTCGCTGTCCGCCGCCCGGCACACCGCGGCGATCTCCGTCCCGCCGGACGTCAGGCTCACCCAGGTGGTGTCCGACCTGCGGGCCAGCGCCTCGGCCACCGGCACCGCCGCGTCCGGGGCGCACTGCACCCGGATCAGCCACTCCACCTCGCCGAGCGTCGCCGGGTCGGTCAGGCCCAGTACCTTGAGCGTGCCGGCCGTACGGTGCCGGGTGTAGCGCCGGGCTACGGTCTGGTCGGAGACTCCCAGGACCGCGGCGATACGGCTGAAGGGCGCCCGTCCGTCGAGCTGCAACGCGTGGATGAGCTGACGGTCGAAGGCGTCGTACCTGTCGGATATCACCATTCGACACTACTCCGTGTCGGATTGCGCCACTGCCGGCGAACTGGCTGGGAGATCCGCCCCCACAGGACGGATTGTGGGCGACGCACCGACCACGGGCACCGGAGACCGGACCCGATGGGGCACAGCCCACGGCCGCACTCCGCGGCCTGATCGCACGGCCCGATCCCGCGGCCTGCACGACACCTGGATCCGCCACCGGACACCCCTGGCCGGATCCCACCCGACACCACGGCCGCCAGTACCGGCCCGACCACAACGGAGGACTCTCATGCACCACGCGGCGGATCGGGGGAACGCGGCGGTCGCCCCCGCCGCGGACGGCGGTGGCCCGGCGGGCCACCGGCCCGTGGCGCGCGGCAAGTGGTGGCCCCTGGTCGCCATCACCCTCGGCAACTTCATGCTGCTCGTCGACGTCACGATCGTGAACACCGCGCTGCCGCGGATGGCCGACGGTCTCGGCGCGTCCTTCACCTCGCTCCAGTGGGTGATGGACATCTACGCGCTGGCGCTCGCCGCACTGCTGATGGTCGCGGGATCGGCCGCCGACCTCTTCGGCAGGCGCCGCCTGTACCTGGCGGGCCTCGCGCTCTTCGCCCTCTCCTCGCTCGCCTGCGGTCTCGCCCCCGACGCGGGCACCCTGATCGCCGCGCGAGCGGTCCAGGGTCTCGGCGCCGCCGCGATGTTCGCCACCAACACCCCGCTGCTGATGGCCCATTACCAGGGCAGGGACCGCGGCGTGGCCTTCGGGATCTGGGGCGGCACGAGCGGCGCGGCGGCGGCCGTCGGGCCCGTACTGGGCGGCCTGCTGACCGAGTACACGGACTGGCGGGCGATCTTCCTCGTCAACCTGCCGCTGACGGCCGTCGCGGTGTGGATCACGATGCGCCACGTGCGCGAGTCGCACGGCGACCGCACGGCCAGGATCGACTGGGCGGGCGCCACCTCCTTCACGGTGTGCGCGGGTGCGCTGATGTACGGGCTGATCCGCGGCGGCGAGCACGGCTGGACGGAGTCCGGAACGCTCGCCTCGCTGGTGGTCGCCGCCCTGGCACTGATCGTGTTCGTCGCCGTGGAGCGGCGGATGCGGCAGCCGTTGCTGGATCTGCGGCTGCTGCGCCGGCCGTCGTTCGCGGTGCTGATGCTGGCGGCCCTGCTGCTCCAGGCAGCGGCCTTCCCGTACCTGACGTACGTGGGGCTGTGGACGCAGAACATCCTCGGTCTGAGCCCGGTCGCCGCGGGCCTCGCGGTGACGCCGATGGCCCTGATGTCGCTGCTCATCGGCGCGCTCGGGGGCCGTCGGCTGGCCCAGCTCGCGCCGCAGATACCCATCGGCTGCGGCCTGTTGCTCACCGGCGCGGGCGGGCTGCTGCACGCGCTGCTCCTCAACGGCAACACCGACGCCGGCTGGGCGACGCTGACCCCCGGGCTCGCGGTGAGCGGCCTCGGCATCGGCATGGCGATGCCGGTCCTGGTCTCGGCGGCGCTCGGCGCAGCACCCCCGCAGCGGGCGGGCATGGCGAGCGGTGCCGTCAACACCTTCCGTCAGCTCGGCTACGCCATCGGCATCGCCGTCCTGGGCACGGTCTTCGCCACCGCGCTGCGCGACGCGGCACCGGGCGCCGCGGCCGGCGGGCACGGCGGCGGCAAGGCGGTCGGCGCCGCGTACGTCTCCGGTCTGACGGACATCACCCTGCTCTCGGGTGTCGTCGCCGTGGTGACCGGCCTGCTGGTCCTGGCGGTCGTGCGCCGCTCGGACGCCGGTGCCGCTGCGCCGTCCGCACCCGCCGCCGGGAAGTCCGCGCCGCAGGGCGAGAGCGAAGAAAGCGGCCAGGGCACCACCCCGGCCACGGCCGGGATCGGGGCCGGCCCGAGCGGGGAGTAACCGAGCCCGAGCAGGGCGGCACCAGGGACGACGTACGACCGTGCGTCGTCCCTGATGGCCGTTCCGGTGCCGCCACCGCGGCCCGCCGTCTGACACCCATCGCCTGATCACTCTCCGTAAACGCGCGAGCGCACCGTGCGGTTCCCGCCCGCTCCCGCGACTTCCGGACCGGTGAGCCCGGCGAGCCCGTCCGGTATCCGTGTACCCTGAAAACATCCAGTTGTAGGATGACCGGTCAACCGGGCACATGGAGGCGGGAAGCGGATGGCGCTACAGGCGGCGGGACGGCAGTCCCTGGTGGACACGGTCGTCGAGGCGCTGCGCGCACAGCTCACCGCGGGCGAGTGGAAGGTCGGGGCCCGCATCCCCACCGAGCACGCACTCGCCGAACAGCTCCAGGTCGGCCGCAACACCGTCCGTGAGGCGGTACGGGTGCTCGTGCACGCCGGGATGCTGCGGTCACGGCAGGGCGAGGGCACGTTCGTGGTGTCCACCGCCGACCCGGGCGACATCATGCGCGGGGTCCAGCGGGCCGGCATCCGTGACGTGCTCGAACTGCGGATCGCGCTGGAGGCGGAGGCCGCCAGGCTGGCCGCCGTCCGCCACGAACCCGCCGACCTGGAACGGATGCGCGCCGCCCTGGACGCGCAGGCCACCCTGGAAGTCACCCCGGGTCACCCGGCGTCCGACAGCCTGGAGCTGTACGCCGATCACGACATCGCCTTCCACAAAGCCGTGGTCGAGGCGGCCCACAACACCGCGCTGACGGCGACCTACGGCTGGTTCAGCAGCTCGGTGCGCGAGGCGCTGGTCACCGCGCTCGACGACCACGAGATCCCGAAGATCGTGCACGGCGACCACCACGCCGTCATGGAGGCCATCGCCTCGGGCGACCCGGAGGCCGCCGAGCGGGCCACCCGCGCACTTCTGGACAAGCCGAAACAGGCCGTGGAAGCCCTGCTCGCCGCCCGCTGACACACCCCACTCACCCCTTTTCCTTTTCCCGCCGCCCGGCGATGGGCGCCGCCGCAGCTCATCGGCGCGCCGACCGCCCGCGCACACCCCACGATTGGCGAGGTAACGCACCCATGTCAGCCATCAGACCCGACGCACCCTTGATCGACGCCGAGGAGGACCTGACCGCGGCACCGCAGGTCACCGCGGCCCGCCGCCGGCTCCGGGCGCACCCGGCGCTCCTGCTGGCCGGCATCGTCCTCGCCTCGCTCAACATGCGGGCGGCGCTGGCCGGTGTCTCGCCGCTGCTCAGCGAGATCGGCGGCCACTTCCACCTGGCCGCCACCGCCAGCAGCCTGGTCACGACCATCCCGCTGGTCTTCATGGGCCTCGGCTCGATCATCGCGCCGCGGCTCGCCCGCCGTTGGGGCACCGAAGCGGTGCTGTGCGGCGCGCTGGTCCTGCTGTGCGGCGGCATCGTGCTGCGCATCGCACCGCCGGTCGTCGCGCTGTTCGTCGGCTGCGCGGTGGTCGGCACCGCGATAGCCCTGCTGAACGTCCTGATGCCGGGGCTGATCAAGCGGGACTTCCCGGAGAAGGCCGCGGGCATGACCGCGCTCTACTCCACCGCGATGATCATGGGCGCCACCGTGTCGGCCGCCACCGCGGTCCCCCTGGAGAACGCGCTCGGCAGCTGGCAGGGCTCGCTGGCCTCCTGGGCGCTGCTGGCCGCCGTCGCCGCACTCCTCTGGATCCCGCAGGCGGTCATCGCCCGCCGCGGCACCCACCACGGTGAGTCCGCGGCGACCCCCGCGCACACCGCCGAGACCGGCCCCCGGCTGGGCCGTTCGCCGCTGGCCTGGCAGGTCACGCTGTTCATGGGGTCGCAGTCCCTGATCGCGTACGTGATGATCGCCTGGCTGCCGACGCTCTTCACCGACCACGGGATGGGCAAGAGCCAGGCGGGCCTGGTCTTCGCGTTCAGCACGCTGGTGCAGATGGCCGGTTCGTTCGTGGTGCCGATGCTCGCCGGGCGGATGCGGCGCCAGCGGCTGCTGGGTGTGGCCGTCTCCGCGCTGATGGCGTGCGGTGTCGTCGGGCTCCTGGTGGCGCCGGTGGCGGGCGCGTGGCTGTGGGCCGTGCTCCTCGGTATCGGGCAGGGCGGCGCGCTGGGCCTGGCGCTGACGATGATGGTGCTGCGCTCCGGTGACGCGCACACCGCCGCCCGCCTCTCGGGCATGGCGCAGACCGGCGGTTACCTCCTGGCGGCGGTGGGCCCGCTGATCCTCGGCGCGGTCCACCAGCTCACCGACGGCTGGACCGTCCCGCTCGCCCTGCTGCTGGTCGTGTGCGCCGGGCTCGCCCTCCTGGGCATGGGCGCGGGCCGTGACCGCCGGATCGGGTCGGCTGCCTGACGACGCGACGGTGCGACGGTGCGGCCCGTGAGCCGGCGCCCCCGGCCCGCGGACGGCTGACGGGCCTACGGCGGCACCGGCTCACGGGCCTACCGGCATACAGGGTCACCGGCCTACGGGTCACCGGCTCACGCGTCGCGCAGGGAAGTGGCCGGTACGAGCGGCGATCCTCCGGGGGCCCGCTCCCCTTCGGGGCTCCTGGAGGCCGCGTCGAGGGTGACGGCGCGCAGCGTGGCGCGGTGGACGGCGCGGGCCAGCCGGGCGCCCCAGAGCGAGCGGGGCCCCGCGAACTCCTCGGCCGGTTCGCCCGGTTGAGGCGCGCGGGCCGCGACGCACACCGCGTCGGTCGGCGTGCCCGACGCGTCGCAGCCGTACTCCAGGAGGGCCTGCACCTTGGCCTCGGTGGCGGTGGCGACGGCGTTCACCAGGGCCGCTTCGGACAGCGGCACCGGCAGCGCGACGAGGGTGTTGATGGTGCCTGGCCCGGGGTGCGGGAGCGACCGCGCGGGCGGCACCGCGGCCCATCCGGAGACCCCCACACCGGCCGTGACCAGCGCTTCCGCCCCGTCGTCCAGGGCGTGCGAGCGGGTGCCGAGCACATCGGCCGCGGTCATCAGACCGACGCCCGCCCCCGCCCCGCCCGGGTCCGCCCGTGCGCCCGCGGCGATCTCCGCGAGGTGCGCCGCCGGGTCGCGGCGCGTATAGCCGTGCCCCACCTGGGCGTTGAGCACCCAGGAACGCGTGCCGATGCCGCCGCCGAGCACCGCGCTGGAGATCATGCGCCAGCCGGGACCTGCCCGCCACAGCAGCGCGGGCAGCGCGCCCGCGCCGTGCGCGTCGCGGTGCTGCACGGTCTCGGTCGTGATCAACGCTCTCGGGGGTGTCACCCCGCAACCCTACGGACCGGCCGCCGGCGCCCCCTCGGCGCACCGGAAGCCGCCCCTGCCGGTACGTACCGGCAGGGGCGCCGCGGCGGCGTGGTCGAATTGTTCGGTGGACACCAGTGAAGGACAGGCCAGGCCACCGCGCCGCATCCGCAACCCCCAGCGCACCCGCCAGGCGATCGTCGACGCGCTGCTGAGCGCCGTCGAGGAGGGCCAGATCTCCCCGACCGCCCGGAGCATCGCCCAGCGGGCCGGGGTGTCGGAGCGCAGCGTCTTCGTGCACTTCCAGGACCTCGACGACATCCGCCTGGCGGTCGCGCGACAGCAGGCCGAGCGGGTCTCGAAGCTGGTCTCGCCGGTGCCGCAGGACTGGCCGCTGGAGAAGCGCCTGGACGCGCTGCTGGCCCAGCAGGAAGAGGTGTTCGCGCTCCAGGCGCGGGTCAGGATCGTCGCCCTCGTCCACGCCCAGCAGTCCCCGGCGGTCGCCTCGATCCTGGCGGAGATGAACCAGAAGTTCCGGGCCCGGCTGGCCGCGGTCTTCGCACCGGAACTGGCGGCTGCGGACGAGGCGGCGGGCGCCGAACTCCTCGACATCCTGGAGTCGGTGCTCGGCTGGGCCTTCAGGTACCACCTGTCGGAACAGCGCGGCGCGGACCGCGCGCGCGTCTCCCGGGCGGCGCGCCGTACGGTCCTCGCGGTGCTGCGCGAGGAGGGCTGAGGCGCCGGGTGCCCGCCCTACCCCGTCACCCGGATCACGGCTGCCGGGCAGACCGCGGCGGCCTCGCGGACGGCGTCGTGCTCACCGGCGGGCGGCTCGGAGTCGAGGAGGACGACGATGCCGTCCTCCTCACGCTGGTCGAAGACCTCGGGGGCGAGCAGCACGCACTGTCCTGCGCCGCAGCACTTGTCCTCGTCGACGGTGATCTGCATGGGGGGCTCCTGTTCTGGGGGACGGGTACCGGGCGGCCGGGGCGCGGCTACCAACGGCTACCAGGTGACCGGCAGCGTGTGGCAGCCGTAGATGGCCATGTCGGTGCGGAACGGGATCGCGTCGAGCGGTACGGCCGGGCGCATCGTGGGGAAGCGGCGCAACAACGTGCCGATGACGACCTGGAGTTCGGCGCGGGCCAGGGCCTGGCCGAGGCACTGGTGGATGCCGTAGCCGAAGGCGACGTGGCGTTGGGCGTGGGCGCGGGACACGTCGAGGGTGTCGGGGTCGCCGAACATCTCCGGGTCGCGGTTGGCGGACGGCAGCGCGCACACCACGCCCTCGCCCGCCCTGAGCAGCCGGCCGCCGATCTCGACGTCCTCCAGGACGGCGCGGCGCGGACCGCTGCGGATGATGCTGTGGAAGCGCAGCAGTTCCTCGACGGCTCCGGGGAGCAGCGCGGGATCCCGGCGCAGCCGCTCGGCGGTAGCGGGATCTCGCATCAGCGTCAGCGCGCTGAGCCCTATCATGTTCGCGGTGGTCTCGTGGCCCGCCACCAGCAAGATGCCGGCGAATCCGATCAGTTCACGGTGCGTCAGTTTTCCGTCCGCCTGCTGCTCGACGATCAGGCGGCTGAGAATGTCGTCGGCCGGGGCCTGCTCCTTGGCCGTCACCAGGGAGTCGAGATAGGCCACCAGATCCCGGCGGGCCGCGCCGGTCTCCCCGGCGGTGGCCGTGCGGGACAGCAGCGTGGCGGTGAGGCGCTGGAAGAGCGGGTGGTCCTCTTCGGGCACCCCCAGCAGCAGGCCGATGACCAACGAGGGCAGCGGCAGCGCCAGGGCATGTACCAGGTCGACGGGGTGTGCGGACCGCTCGGTGGCGGCCATCGCGTCGCACAGCTCGTCGGTCAGCTGCTGTATCCGCGGGCGCAGCGCGTCGATCCGCTTGACCATGAACTCCCGGGTCACCATGCGGCGCATCCGGGTGTGCTCGGGCGGATCCATCCGGATGAAGGTGCCGCCCTCGGCTGCGGCGCCGCCGGCCATCCCGTCGCGCGGGAATCCGGGCCTTGACGGGTCGGAGCTGAAGCGCGCGTGGTCGCCGAGCACCGCGCGGATGTCGGCGTAACGGGTGAGCAGCCAGGCCCAGTTGCCGTCGGCGAGGGAAATCCTGGACACCGGGGTCTCGGTCCGCAGCCGGGCGAACTCGGCGGGCGGGTCGAACGGGCAGCCACGCGGCGGCTCGACGGGCAGCGGCGGGAGGGTGGTGATGTCCACGGGGACATCCACGGGGGTGCCTGCGGGAACGTCTGCGAGGGCATCTGCGGCGGAGGTCATGTCGACTCCTTGGTTTCGGTTCGGCGGGCCCCGGGCGGGGCGGGGAGTGCGGGCGGTGGCCCGTTACGGCGCGGGCTCGGGCGGTCCGGCGGGGTCTGCGGGCCGGTCTTCCGGGCGGCGCAGCCTGCGCCACGTCAGCCAGCCGCAGACCGCGGTGGCCGGCTTGCCGAGCAGCACGTTGGCGACGCCGAGCAGCATGACGTTGTCCGCGCGGTAGAGCGGCAGCCAGATGGCCAGGTGGGCGCACCACAGGGCGAGCCACAGGGCCGTGATCTGCCAATGGAGGCGGCGCCTGCGGGGGTCGGACCGCCAGTCCTGCCGCTCGGCGCGCAGGAGCCGGGCCAGTGGGCCGCTCAGCGGGCGGCCGATCAGCAGCGACCCCGCGAACAGGGCCGCGAGCACCACGTTGAGCAGCAGCTCGGGCAGGAAGAAGGCCCGTCCGTCGCCGATGTAGAGGGCGAACAGCGCGTGCGCCAGGACGCCGCCGAGCGCAATCGCCACGATCTTCAGCGAGTCGCCGCGCAGCAGACGGACCACGGCGACGGCCCCGCCCCCTAAGAGCGCGCAGACGGCGCCTGTCGCCGGGCCGGCCAGTCCGTTGCCTGCGAGAAAGCAGCCGACCGGCACTGCCGCGTCAACTACGTGACGCAGCCCCGCGGTTGGCATCCGTCGCTGTTCCGGGACGGCATTCGTTCGTGCTGTCATTCCGATGAGTGTGCCACTATTGCAGTAACACTGTAATAAGCGGAGCCTGTCAGCCTCCGCCGGTCCACGCAGACATACGGCCGGCGCCGACCAAGTGGTCGGCGCCGGCCGCGTCATGGGGCCTCACGTGCCCCCGTCCGTCACTCCTCGCCCGCCAGCGTCAGGGATCGCAGCCGGTGCGCCGCGTACCAGGTGGCGCCGACGGTGACGACGACCAGCAGGCCGATGGCGAGCGGCAGTTGCACCTCGGAGGTGAGGGCGCCGTCGGCCGCGACCTTCTGGCCCACCGCGAGCGCCCACTGCTGGACGCTGAGCGTGCGCGCCCCCGCCACCAGGCTGCCGAACAGGGTCTCCCAGACCAGGGCGTAGACCAGCCCGAAGACGACGGCGTGCCGGCTGACCGTGCCGAAGAAGAGGAACAGGGCGCTGTAGGCGACCGAGGCGACGGCCGCAGCCACCGCGTAGGCCACCGCGATCTGCTGGCTGTTGCCGTTCAGGACGAACCCGGCGATCAGTACCGGCACGGCCGAGAACGCCACCGTCACCCCGATCGCGACCAGCAGTTTCGTGAAGATGATCGTCGACCGCCTGACCGGCTTGGCCAGGAGGTAGACCACGGAGCCGTCGTCGATCTCCGGGCCGATCGCGCCCGTACCCGCGATGACGCCGATCAGCGGCACCATCGTGGCCAGCGCGAAGCCGCCCAGGACACCCGTCGCCGTGGAGTCGTCGGCGCCGCTCAGCGCGCGGACCACCAGGGCGATCACGATGAGGAGTGCGGGCAGCGCGAACAGGATCAGCGCACGGCGGCGGCCGAGCAGGGCCCGGTAGGTGAGCCGGGCGACGGTCGGGTGGAACAGCGAGTGCGACGCGGCCGGTGCGTTCATCGGCGGGGCCGTCGGAGAGGTCGTGGACATGCGTCGGGGCTCCTTTCCGGCCTCAGGCCGCTACGAGGTAGGAGAAGACGGATTCCAGCGACTCGTCGGACGGCGAGACCGCCAGCAGGCGGATGCCGTGCTCCCGCGCGACGCGTGGCAGGAGTGCGGTGAACCGGGGGAAGTCGACGGCCTGGACGCGCAGTACGCCCTCGGCGATGTCCACCTCGATACCGGCCGTCGACGGGTCGGCGATCAGCGCGCCGGCCAGCGCACGGTCGTTGTCGGACCGTACGACGTAGCGGTGCGGACGGTCGGTCATCAGCCGGCGGATCTTGCGGAAGTCGCCGGACGCGGCGTGCCGGCCCGCGACCACCACCTCGATGTGCGAGGCGAGTTGCTCGACCTCTTCGAGGATGTGCGAGGAGAACAGGACCGTGCGGCCCTCGTCCCCCATCCGTCGCAGCAGCTCCATCAGCTGCATGCGCTGCCGCGGGTCCATGCCGTTGAACGGCTCGTCGAGCAGCAGCACGGACGGGTCGTGCACCAGCGCCGACGCCATCTTCACCCGCTGCCGCATGCCCTTGCTGTACGTCGAGATCTTGCGGTCCTGGGCGTACTCCATCTCGACGGTGCCCAGCGCCCTGGCCGCATCGGCGCGGCCCAGGCCGTGCAACTCGGCGTTGGCGACCACGAATTCGCGGCCGGTGAGGAAGTCGTACATCGCCTCGCGTTCGGGGACGATGCCGATGTGGCGGTAGCTGCGTTCGTTGCGCCAGACGGTGGTGCCGTCGAGGGTGACCGTGCCGTTGGAGGGGGCGAGGAAGCCGCCCATCATGTTGATGAGGGTGGACTTCCCGGCGCCGTTGGGGCCCAGCAGCCCGGTGACGCCGGGGGCGATGGTCATCGTGATGTCGTTGACCGCGACGACGTTGCCGAACCAGCGGGAGACGTGGTCGATCTGAAGAGTGCTCATGGGCGGGGCCCATTCCTTCGGAGGGTGGCGAGGGGGGCGGGGGCGGGCGACGGGACGTGACTCACAGGCCCGCCTTCCGGTAGCGGCGCATCAGAAGGGCGTAGCAGCCGGCGATGACACCCAGCGTGACGAGGAGGTAGACGTATCCCGCGGCGGTCGACGGCTCCAGGCCGTTGGGGAAGGAGCTGGTGCCGCCGAGGAACTTCGTCTGGACGCCGTCGATGAGGGTGATCGGCGAGAACAGGCCGAGCCAGCCCGCCGCCGCTTCGTTGCCCTGCACGAACGCGATGCCCTGGACGGCGCTCACCGCCCCGTAGGGGATGGTCAGTACGGCGATCACCGCGGCGACGCCGAAGCCGCGGCGCGGGGTCAGCGCGGAGACCACCAGGCCGATGCCGGCGAACAGCAGCGACAGCAGCGCGATCGACACCAGGCCCTGGGCCAGGCCCTTGGTCTGGTCGAGGAAGTCCAGCTTCGCCAGCAGCGCCCCCACGTACAGGATCACCAGGGGGGCGCCGGTGAGCAGGAAGAGCGCGCTCGCCATGGCGGCGAACTTGGCCACGACGTAGTCGACCCGCTCGATGGGGCGCGAGAAGTACAGCGGCACGGTCTTGAAGCGCAGGTCACGGGAGACGGACTGCGGTGCCTGGGCGGCCAGGTAGAGGCCGATGACGGCCTGGACGTAGATCGCGTAGCGGGTGTATCCGACGGGCAGGCTGCTCGCCTTGGTCACGACGGTCACCGCCACCATGATCGCCGCGGGCAGGCACATCACCGCGAAGAGCAGCATCGGCAGCACCTTGGACTTGGCGGAGCGGCCGAGTCCGTAGGCGCCGCGCAGGCTCTGCGAGAACAGTGACCTGCGGGCGTACGCACGGCCCAGGCGCGGGCCGTCGTAGTGGCGGTAGCCGATGTTGTGGATGACGTCGGGCGCGGCGGCGGGCGCCTGCGCGGTGGGCTTCGCGGTGGTCTCACGCGACATCGGGGGCACCTCCTTCCTGGGGGGCGTACGAGACGGCGGGGTCGGGAGCGGCGGCGGTGCGGCCTGCGGGCGCCGCGGTACCGGCCCCGGCCACGGACGCCGCGTCCGCGTCCGCGTCGCGGAAGACCTCGGCGATCCGGTGCCGCCGCTGTTCCATCCGGACCAGCCCGATGCCGAGCCCGGCGACCGTGTCCCGCACCAGGTCGTAGGTCTCGTCGCCGGTCACCTCGACGTGCAGCAGGTGCCCGGAGGCGGCCGAGCCGTCCGTGCCGACGGCCGCCGAGGTCACCGCGGCGCCGGCTGCGGACAGCGCGGCGCGCAACGCCCCGGTGCCGTCGGGGCACGCGTCGGTGTCCGTGACCTCGACCGCCAGCGAGGCGGTGACCTGCGTGAAGTCGTCGGTGGCTGACGAGCGCAGCAGCTTCCCGCCGTCGATGACGACGACGTGGTCGCAGGTGCGCTCCAGCTCGCCCAGGAGGTGGGAGGTCACCAGGACGGAGATGCCGAAGTCCGTGTGGACGCGCCGGATCAGCGCCAGCATCTCGTCCCTGCCGACCGGGTCCAGGCCGTTGGTCGGCTCGTCGAGGAACACCAACTGCGGGTCGTGGACCAGGGCTTGGGCCAGTTTCACCCGCTGCTTCATGCCGGTGGAGTAGCCGCCGATGGGGCGGTAGCGCTCCTCGTACAGGCCGACGTGGCGCAGGGTGTCGGCGGTGCGTTCCCTGGCCGCGGTGGGCGGCAGCCCGGACATCCGCGCCATGTGGACGACGAATTCGGTGGCGGAGACGTCGGGTGGCAAGCAGTCGTGCTCGGGCATGTAGCCGACGCGCTCACGGATCGTGCTGCCGTGCGCGGTCACGTCCATGCCGAGGACGTGCGCGGTCCCCTCGGTGGCCGGAGCCAGGCCGAGCAGGATCTTGATCAGGGTGGACTTTCCGGCGCCGTTGGCACCCACCAGGCCGGTCACGCCGGGGGCGATGTCGACGGACAGCCGGTCCAATGCGGTCACCCGCGGGAACCGCTTGCTCAGGCTTTCGGTCACGATCACAGTCACGTCATCGACCGTAGTGGCGCCCGGCACGCCGGTCGTCAGCCCTGGCGATGGTGTGTCCCTACCTCTCCGGGACGACAGGCCCGTAGGGGATCCCCTCCTTGGGGCGCATCCGGCTCCGGTGACGGCACCCGGACCTGCGCACGGACCGGCGCCCCGAGGCCCGTGCCGCACACCTCTTGACGCAGCCTCCAGTCATTGTCACATTCATCAGTGTCAAGTTACGCGCACGTACCGCAATGATCTGCTGACGGATGGACGGACGGTTGGCGATGGCTGCAGTGACCTCAGTGACCCCGGCGGCAGGCGGCCGGCTCACCCCCGAACTGCGCGGCTTCCGGGACGTCCAGCGTCTCGCCTACGCCTGCGCCGAGGCCGTCGCCGCCCAGCTCAGGCCCGGCGTCACCGAGCGGGATGCGGCCCGGATGCAGCGCGCCTGGCTGCGCGAGCGCGGCGTACGGGACTGGTTCCACCTGCCCTTCGCGTGGTTCGGCGACCGTACGGCCTTCGCCAACTTCCGCATCCCGCTGCAGTTCTTCCCCACCCACCGCGCGCTGGAGCCGGGGATGGCCTTCATCCTCGACCTCGCGCCGGTCCACAACGGCTTCACCGCCGACATCGGCTACTCCGGCTGCCTGGGACTCAATCCCGTGCACGACCGGCTGCTGGCCGACCTGGAGGCACACCGCGAGCTGATCCTGCGCGAGGTCCGCGAACGCCGGCCGCTGCGCGAGATCTACGAAGACGTCGAACGGCTCATGGTGCGCCAGGGGCACACCAACCGGCACCGCGCCTACCCCTTCGGCGTCATCGCCCACAAAATCGACCGGGTCAGGGAACGCCGCTTCGCACCCACCCTCTTCGGGTTCGGCACCCAGTCGCTCAAGAGCCTGGCGAACGACGCGCTGCACGGACACCGCGACGGCTGGTCCCCGCTGTGGAGCCCGTACACCTTCTCCGACCATCCGCCGCAGCCGGGCCTCTGGGCGGTCGAACCGCACCTCGGCTTCCGGGGCACGGGGGCGAAGTTCGAGGAGATCCTCGTGGTGACGGACTCCAAGGACCCGCAGGAAAGCGCCTTTTGGCTCGACGACGATCTGCCGCACGTGCGGCGCTGGCAGGAGGAGAAGGCCGCGTGAACACCGAACGTGGACAGGGGCGTGGGCAGGGGCTCAGGCAGGGGAAGGGTATGGAGAGCGCCGGGGCCCGCGGGGCGGACGGCGGGCTTCCGGGGGCACGGGAGCGCCGGGTGCGTACCGGGGGCGTCGAGCTGTGCGTCGCCGAACTGGGCGATCCGGCGCGGCCCACCGTGATGCTGGTGCACGGCTATCCGGACAGCAAGGAGGTGTGGTCCGAGGTCGCCCGCGGCCTGGCCGACCGCTTCCATGTGGTGCTCTACGACGTCCGGGGCTGCGGCCGTTCCACCGCCCCGCAGCCGCTGCGGGGCGGGTTCACCCTGGAGAAGCTGACGGACGACTTCCTGGCCGTCGCCGACGCCGTCAGCCCGGACCGTCCGGTGCACCTGGTGGGCCACGACTGGGGATCGGTGCAGTCCTGGGAGTTCGCCACGGTCCGGCGCACCGAGGGCCGGATCGCGTCCTTCACCTCGATGTCGGGCCCCTCCCTCGACCACTTCGGCCACTGGATCAAGCAGCGGATGTCACGCCCTTCGCCGCGGCGGGCCGCCCAGCTGCTCGGCCAGGGCATGAAGTCCTGGTACGTCTACATGCTGCACACCCCGGCACTGCCCGAACTGGCCTGGAAGGGCCCGCTCGGCAAGCGCTGGCCCGCCATCCTGGAGCGCTTCGAAAAGGTGCCGGGCGGCGGCTACCCGACCTCGTCGCTGCCCACCGACGCCGCCCACGGCGCCTGGCTCTACCGCGACAACGTCCGGGCCCGGCTGCGCCGCCCGCGCGCCGACGCCTACGCGCACTGCCCCGTCCAGCTCATCACCCCGACCGGCGACATGTTCCTCTCGGAGCGGCTCTACGACGACCTCGACCAGTGGGCACCCCGGCTGACCCGCCGCACCCTGCCGGCCAAGCACTGGGTGCCGCGCACCCGGCCCGACCAACTGGTCTCCTGGGTCACGGAGTTCGTGACCGCCCAGGAGGAGGGCGACCCGGCGAAGGAGGTCGCGGCGCGCGGTCCGCACGCGGACCGCTTCGGCGGCCAGCTGGTGCTGGTGACCGGCGCGGCCAGCGGCATCGGCCGGGCCACGGCGTTCGCGTTCGCCGAGGCCGGCGCCCGGATCATCGCCGTGGACCGGGACGAGGAGGGGGCCACGCGCACCGCCGACATGGCGCGGCTGATCGGCGCCCCGCAGGCGTTCAGCGAGGTCGTCGACGTCTCCGACGCGGCGGCGATGGAGAAGCTCGCCGACAAGGTCGACGCGGAATACGGCACCGTCGACGTCCTGGTGAACAACGCCGGCATCGGCCTGTCCGGGTCCTTCATGGAGACCACGCCCGAGGACTGGAAGAAGGTCCTCGACGTCAATCTCTGGGGCGTCATCCACGGCTGCCGGACCTTCGGCAGGCGGATGGCCGACCGGGGGCAGGGCGGCCACATCGTCAACACCGCGTCGGCCGCGGCGTTCCAGCCCTCCCGGGCCCTTCCCGCGTACAGCACCTCCAAGGCAGCGGTACTGATGCTCAGCGAATGCCTGCGCGCCGAACTGGCCGGGCAGGGCATCGGCGTCTCGGCGATCTGCCCCGGCCTGGTGAACACCGCCATCACCAGCACGTCGCGCTTCACCGGCGTATCGGCGGAAGAGGAGAAGCGCCGCCAGGCCAAGGCCGCCCGCGCGTACGGCATGCGCAACTACCCGCCGGAGAAGGTCGCCGACGCCGTACTGCGCGCGGTGGTCCGCAACCAGGCGGTGGTCCCGGTCACCCCCGAGGCACGCGGCGCCCACCTGCTCTCCCGCTTCGCCCCGCGGGCCCTGCGCGCCATCGCCCGTATCGAGCCGCGCTTGTAGGGGCGGCACCCGGGGGCGGCCTCCCCCCGGCCCTCGGGTGCCGCCCAGCACCTACCAGAAGGCCCATAAAAAGGAAGAAACACCAGGTCAGGAGCGTCGCCACGACAGGAGTCGCGTATGAATACGCCACGACCGGAGGAGCACCACCCCATCGCACCGCGCCGGGTCTCGTTCGACTGGCGCGACACCCCGCTGCACTGGATACCCGACGAGCCCACCGCCACCCATGTCATCAACGTGCTGCACCTGCTGCTGCCCGCCGGTGAACGGTGGTTCGTGAAGGTCTTCAAGGAAGCGCTGCCCCTGGTCCGGGACGAGGACCTGCTCAGGGACGTGAAGGGCTTCATGGGCCAGGAGGCCACCCACAGCGTCCAGCACTCCTACGTCCTGGAGCACCTGGCACACCAGGGTCTCGACACCGGCCCCTACACCCGGCACGTCGACTTCCTCTTCGAAACCCTGCTGGGCGAGCGGGCCCCGTTCGGCGTCCCGGTCCCCGCGCCGGAGTGGCTGCGCTTCCGCCTCGCGCTCGTCGCCGCCATCGAGCAGTTCACCGCCGTACTCGGCTCCTGGGTGCTGGAAGCCGACGGCCTGGACCGCGCGGGCCCCGACCCGGTCATGCTCGATCTGCTGCGCCGGCACGGCGCGGAGGAGGTCGAGCACCGCGCGGTGGCCTTCGACATGTACCAGCACACCGGCGGTGACGATCCGGCCCGCTACCTCAGGCGCCAGCTGGGCATGGCCGTCACGGCGCCCGTCCTGCTCCACCTCTGGGCCTGGGGCGCGGCCTATCTGCTGCGGCACGATCCCCAACTCGCCGCCCGCTCCCGCTATTCGCTGCGGGAACACCACCGTGCCGTGAGGAAGGGGCTGCTGCCCGGCTGGCGCCTGCTGGGAGCGGCGATACCGCGCTACCTCCGCCGGTCGTACCATCCCTCGCAGGAAGGGTCGCTGCGCACGGCCGTCGCCTACCTGGCGTCTTCCCCGGCCGCACGGGCCGCGGCAGGTGCGGTGGGCCGCGCGGCCATCTCGTGAGGAGCACCGTCTTGACCGACCAGCCGCAGCCGGAGTACCGCATCGAGGACCTGGCCCATCTCAGCGGTGCCACGGTCCGGACGATCCGCGCCTACCAGGACCGCGGCCTGCTGCCGCGGCCGGAGCGCAGGGGCCGGGCCAATGTCTACGGCGACGCCCACCTGGCCCGCCTCCGGCAGATCGCTGACCTGCTGGAACGCGGCTACACCCTCGCCAGCATCAAGGAACTTCTTGAGGCGTGGGACGCCGGCCGTGACCTCGGCGGGGTGCTCGGACTCGTGGCCGAGATCGACGGGCCCTGGAGCGACGAGAAGGCATCCCGCATCGGCCGCGCCGACCTGCACACCGCGTTCGGTGGCGTACCGGACGACGCGGCGCTCGCCGAGGCCGTCGAGCTGGGTGTCCTGGAACGCGTCCCTGGCCGGGACGACGAGTTCTTGGTGCCCAGCCCCCAGGAACTCGCCGTCGCCGCCGAACTGCACTCCGCGGGCGTCCCGTTGGCGGCCATCGCCCGTCATCTGCGGGAGGTGCGGGCCGAGGTGGAGCACATCGCCTCGCGCTTCCTGGACTTCACCACCGAGCATGTCTTCCAGCCCTTCCTGGATCACCCGCCGACGGAGGCGGAGGCGGTCGAAGCGGCGGCACTGATCCGCCGGCTGCGCCCGCTGGCCCAGCAGACCATCGATGCCGAACTGGCCCGTGCCATGCGCACCCTCGCCACCCGGCACCTCCGCCACCACCTCGTCGAATCCCTCCCTCCGGCCGCCGCGGACCGGCCCGCGGTCACGGTGGCGGCGCCGTCGGCACGGCGAGAGCTGCCCGGCGGTGAGCGCGCGGCGCCCTCCGGCCCCGCCACCGGCCGGGATCCGGTGGCCCTCCCCGCAGCGACCGTGCGCGCCGTGCGGGATCTGGTGGGGCCGGAGAACACGGCGGAGTTCATCGCAGCCGCCGCCCAGCGCGAGGTCCAGGCCCGCACCATGGACGCCCTGGCCGCACCCGCCACCCGAGGCGCCCGGACCGCCGCCACTGCGAGGACGAAGGCAACGACGGCCGACCTCGACGGCGAAGACGGCTGACCCGGACGGCGGCAGCGGCCGGCCTGAGCCTCACTGTGCAGTTGTCAAAGAACGGTCCATGAGCGCCGACGCGCACCGGAGCGGATCGTCAACTCAATCCTCAACTCACCGGATCGGGCAGCCAGTTGCCGTGGAATCCGTAGGGAACCCGCCGCGGAAGGCGGACCGTCGCCACAGGGTCCGCGGCTACGTCGTCGGCGTCGAGGATCACGAGATCGCTGGTGTCGGTGGCCGCGTCATGGACATAGGTGATCAGCCAGCCGGGGCCGCCGGGAGTGTCGTCCGCCGGCGCGAAGGCCGCCTCCCCCGGAGTGCGGCCCGGACCGAAGTCGTGCCGGACGGCCGATCCGGTCCGCAGGTCGTAGCGGAGCAGCGCACCCGCGGCCGGGCCCGAGTCGGGCAACTCGCACGACGTTGCGTGGCCGAACCTGGCCGGGCCGCCCGCCAGCCGGTCGTCGGCCCGGGGGAACTCGCAGAACTGGTCATCGAGTTGCTCCTCGGCGACCGTGCCCGCGGCGAGGTCGATGGTCCAGCGCCACAGATGGGCGGGGGCGCGACCGCCGAACGTGGCGTACCGGGAGACGTACAGGACGATGCGGTGGTCACCGTCGTCGTGGGCGTTCAGCGCGTGGAAGACATAGCAGGGATCGATGGGCAGCCAGCGGACCTCGCCGAACGGGTCGTCACGGCGCAGCACGCCCAGCCTGGCGCCGTACTCCGGATCCCAGCCGTACGGCAATCCGGGCAGCTTGTGGTCGAAGACGACCGGGAGGTCCATGAACACCACGTGGGATGCGGTGAGATGGAAGTCGTGCATCATCGTGGGCCCCGGTACCTCGACCGGGCGGCTGACCACCAGCTCCCCTGCCGCATCGGCACGGTGATAGGTGAGGAATGGGGGCTTGGGGGCGCCGTACCCGAAGAAATGCAGTTCGCCGGTGGTGGGGCAGGTCTTGGGGTGGGCCGTCATGGCGGTGGTGAGCCGGCCGGCGAAGTCGTGCGGCCCGATGGTCTCCAGCTCATGGCCGGGGCGGCAGTCGACTTCGTAGGGGAATGAGGACTCCACCAGCGCCAGGGTGCGGCCGGCGTGCCGGACGATGTGGGTGTTGGCCAGGCCGGCGGTGCGGTCGAAGCGGCCCTGTTCGTCGACCACCTTCGCGCCGTCGGTGAAGGTGGAGGTGCGGACCCAGCGGTTGCGGTAGGAGACGGCCCGGCCGCCGTCCAGGCGCAGGCCGTGGACCATGCCGTCACCGAGGAACCAGTGCCGCGAGGCGGCCTCCCGCGGATTGGGGCCGTTGCGCAGGTACCAGCCGCTCAGCTCCGGCGGGATGGCGCCGTCGACCGGCAGGTCGTAGCAGGTCAGTTCGTCCGGCACCGGGGCGAAGTTGCCTGCCATGTGGGGTGCGGGGGTGGATGCGGTGGTCATGGCGTCATGCCTCCTGGGGCTGCGGCTGGATACCGGTCTCCCGGGCGAACCGGGCCTGAGCCCGGTCCGGGTACGTAGCGGTGAACCTGATCGGAACGACGAACCCGGAGACCTGGACGAGAATCGAGAAGATCACGCCCAACCCGTAGGCGACGACCGCCAGTTGGGCGAGCGCGGTGAGCGTGAAGGACAGCGCCCACGCCGCGGTGATCACGACGTTGATCCGCCGGAAGAGCGGACTGTCCCAGACCTCGGGCGGCGCCATGCGGCGGGCCATGGCGAGGGTGAACGGGCACCTGACGGCGATCGACAGCCAGGCGATGAGCGCGAGCCAGCCCGTGGACAGCGCGTTGCTGTAGGACTCCAGGCCGCTGTCGGGCCGCGCGAAGGCGAGCACGGTGAGCGCCGCAAAGAACACGATCGTGCCGTACTCCAGCGTGCGGGCGGCCGGTGACCAGCCCGCCGCACGGTCGGCCAGGAGCAGCACGGCGGCGAGCGCGAGTCCGGCGAGCGCACCCCACTGCCAGCCGAACGAGGACGCTCCCGCGAACGCCAGCCACGGCAGAAAGCCTCTCAGGTAGATCATGACCCCCCATTTCTCATGCCGCGGAAATCCCCCCACGCCACATTCCACTTCAGACATGTCGAAGATAGAAGGTGCATCTTTGACATGTCAAGACTGGAAGGTAAAGTGACGGTCATGAGCCTCAGACATGCCGTGCTCGGACTGCTGTCCGAAGCCCCCGCCAGCGGCTACGACTTGATGAAGCTGTTCAACATCTCGCTGGCCGAGGTCTGGCCGGCGACGCAGAGCCAGGTCTACGGCGAGCTGGGCAAGCTCACGACCGCGGGGCTGGTCGAGGTCGCCGCCCACGGCCCGCGCGGCCGTAAGGAATACGCGATCACCGACGACGGCCTGACCGAGCTGCGGCACTGGCTCACCGACGTCGAACCCAACGGCCCCGCCCGCCACGACGGCCTGCTGCGGGTCTTCTTCCTCGGCGTCCTCACCCCGCTCGAAGCCCGCGCCTACCTCCTGAAGATGGGCTCGGACGCCGCTCGGGCACGCGCCCGGTACGAGGAGATCGACCAGCACACGGAGTGGGACGAGGACATGATCTCGGTCTACGGACGGCTCGCCCTGGAGTACGGCCTGCGGATGTCGACGATGCACGAGGAATGGGCGAAGTGGGCTGCGGAGGAGATCGAATCCGCGAAGGCCAGGAAGGCGGGGGAGCGGGTCAGGGACCGGCAGGCGCACAAGGAGTGAGGCACCGCCCGGCCGGGCCCGCACGGCAGCCCGCCGCGGGCCCCACTGGACGCCGCCGGGCAGGCCGGGTGTTCCGGGTCGGCGCCGACGGCGGCCTGCCCGACCGCTTACCGCCGCCGGGCAGGCCGCCCGCCCCTCAAAGGCCCGGCGCGCTCCACACCGGGAACCACCGGCCGAGGTCCTCCTCGATCGTCAGATCGTCCGCGAGCATCGCCCGCACCTGGAGTTCGAGCGGATTGTCCCGCTTCTGGGCGCCGTCGCCCTTCGGCGCGAACGGGTAGAACGTGCCGCGCTTGTAGAGGTAGACGAGCGCGAGACGCTGCCCCCGCTCGTTGCGGAAACCCATCAGCGAGCAGAGCAGCTGAGGCCCGAACCCCGCGCCCTCCAACGCCGAGTTGACCGCGTGCAGGTCATTGACCAGCCCCGCCGCGTCCCCCGGATCGTGCCGCGCCTGCATCCAGGTGTAGCCGTACGCGTCCTGGCTGAATTCGACCGGTGTACCCAGGAGGGCCCGCACCTCGTCCTGGATGCGGGCGAATTCCGCGCCCTCGACGCTGGCGAAACACACCGATCCCAGGCCCGTGGGGGTGAACCCGGCGGCGGCCTGGAGGGTGACCGCCGCGGACGGCAGGGCGAACAGCCGGTCGAGATCGGGGCGTACCGGCTTGCTGCGGCCCAGAAGGGCGTCCAGAAATCCCATGCGGTCCATACTCCTCGCTCGCGGTGGTCCCGGCGCCCGGCACAGGCCGTGCCAGGCGCCGCCGTCCTTCCCGTCCGGCCGTCAGCGGCGCCCAGGGCACCGGACCGCACCGTGGTGCGCCGGCCGCACCGTCACGGCCTGCCCAGCTGCGCCGAGATCCGTCCCAGCTGGTCAAGGCGCTGTTCCAGCGTCGGGTGGGACGACAGCAGCCGGTTGAAGGTCTCCTTGTTGAACGCGGGGGCGAAGAAGAAGGCGTTGAACGGCTGGGACTTGCGCAGGTCGTCGGTCGGGATCCGCGCGATCTGCCCGGTGATCTTCGTCAGCGCGGAGGCCAGGGACGACGGGCGGCCGGTGAGGATCGCGGCGGCCCGGTCCGCTGACAGCTCGCGGTAGCGCGACAGCAGGCGGGTCAGCAGGAAGCTGATGGCGTACACGACCGCGCTGACCGCGGTGACGATGAGGACGGCGACCGCCGCGTTCTGGTCACGGTTGTTGCGTCCGACGCCGCTCCACAGGGCGGCCCGGGTGATGATTCCGGCCAGGACGCCGAGGAACGAGGCGATGGTCATCACCGCGACATCGCGGTGCGCGACGTGCGACAGCTCGTGGGCCAGCACCCCCTCCAGCTCATCGGGTTCCAGCCGCCGCAGCAGTCCCGTCGTGGCGCAGACCATGGAGTTCTTCTGGTTGCGGCCGGTGGCGAACGCGTTCGGCACGTCCGATTCCGCGATGGCCACCCGCGGCTTGGGCATGTCGGCCAGCGCGCAGAGCCGGTCGACGGCGCCGTGCAGCTCGGGCGCCTGCTCGGGGGTCACCTCATGGGCTCCCATGCTGAACGCGGCGATCCGGTCGCTGAACCAGAACTGCGCGATGAACAGGCCGCCCGAGATGACCAGCACCACCACCCACGCGCCCTTGAGCAGCACCACCAGCACCCCGACGACCACGACGTACAGCAGTCCGATGAAGAACATCGTCATGACCATGCGGGAGGTGAGCCCGCGGTCGGGGGCGAAACGGGTCTGTGCCATGGCTCCTCCACACGTCGCGTTCCGCGCACCGTGCGGGCCCGGGGCCGCGCCTTCCCCGGCGCCGGGCCGCACAGTACGCCGCTGCACCGATTCTCCCTCTTCTTTGCTCTATGCGGGATAAAGCCCAGGCCAGCGACGCACCATGAGCCCCGGAGGAAACAGCGGTCCAGGAGGCGGTCAGGCGCCGAGCTGCCCCAGCCCCTCCGCGGCGATCCGTTCAAAGACCGCGACGTCGGCCGCGAACATCGAATCGGCGATCGGCCAGTGCAGCACGATCTCGTCGAAACCCAGCTCGGCATGGGTGCCGGCGAAGTCCACGAACGCGTCGAACGAGTCCAGCGGCCGGTCGGGGGTGAACCCCGTCAGCAGGATCTTCCGCAGCTCACCGGGGTCACGGCCGACGTCGGCGCACGCCTTGCCCAGGCGTTCCACCTGGCCTCGCAGGGCCGCAACCGACTGCTCCGGCGTCCCCTCCGCGTACAGCTTCGGATCACCGGTGGTCACCCACGCCTGGCCGTGCCGGGCGGCCAGCTTCAGACCGCGCGGCCCGGTGGCCGCCACCGCGAACGGCAGCCGCGGCCGTTGCACACACCCGGGGATGTTGCGGACCTCGTGCGCGGAGTAGTGCTCGCCCTCGTACGAGACGACGTCCTGCGTCAGCAGCCGGTCGAGGAGGGTGACGAACTCGCCGAAGTGGTCGGCCCGCTCCCGCGGCGTCCACGGGTTCTGGCCGAGCGCGGTGGCGTCGAAGCCGTTCCCGCCGGCGCCGATGCCCAGCGTGACGCGTCCTTCGCTGATGTCGTCGAGCGAGATCAACTCCTTGGCGAGGGTGACCGGGTGGCGGAAATTCGGCGAGGTGACGAGGGTGCCGAGGCGCAGCCGGGAGGTCGCGGCGGCGGCTGCCGTCAGCGTCGGAATCGCGCCGAACCACGCCTGGTCGCGAAAGCTCCGCCAGGAGAGGTGGTCGTAGGTGTACGCGGTGTGGAAGCCCAGCTCCTCGGCGTGCTGCCACACCTCCTTTCCGCCGTCGGACCAACGGCGAACGGGGAGGATCACGGTGCTCAGTCGCATACCCCCGAGCCTACGGCCGCCGCCCGATCACCCACAGGGCGCCGGAAGGACCGCCCCGCCGACCGGCCCCGGCGTCCGCCCCGGCGCCCCGTACCGGCCATCCCACGGGCTCATGCGCGCGCCCCACCGCACGCCTGTGCGCCGCGGTACGGGAAGATGGACCGGTGACTGATGCCTCTGCGACGCCGCACCGGGTGCCCGAACCGGCCCTCGCGCCCCGGCTGATCGCCACCGACCTCGACGGCACCCTGCTGCACGACGACAAAACGGTCTCGGACCGCACGATCGCCGCGCTGGCCGCCGCGGAACAGGCCGGTGTCGAGGTCTTCTTCGTCACCGGCCGCCCGGCCCGCTGGATGGGCGTGGTCAGTGATCACGTGCACGGTCACGGCCTGGCGATCTGCGCGAACGGCGCGGCCGTCGTCGACCTGCACCGTGGCCGCCGCATCGTCGAGGTCAGCCCGCTGGAACGCGCCGCGGCACGCGCCGTCGTGGACGCGCTGCGCAGCGCGGCGCCCGGCACCACCTTCGCGGTCGAATGCACCGGCGGCATCCACTACGAGCCGCAGTACCCGCCCTTCCACCTCGACCCGGCAGCGGCCATCGCCCCCGCCGAAAAGCTGCTCGCCGACGACTTCGCACCGCCTCCGGGCCCCGCGCCGACCCGACTGAACGGCACGGACCTGCCGGACGGCTCGGACCCGGCAGCCCCGTACGGCCTCGCCCGGCCCGGCGGCGCGGAGGACGGCGCCCCGTACGCCGCGGCGTACGACACCGCAGCGACGGCCCCCTTCGAGTCACCAGGCACCGGCACCCCCCACCTCACTCCGGGCATCTCCGGCACCGAGATCCCCACCACCGGCCCCGGCCAGCCCGTCCTGAAGCTCCTCGCGCACCACCCCGACCTGGATCCCGACGCGTTTCTCGCCCTGGCCCGCACCACCGCGGGCGGCCTCGCCTCGTTCACCCGCTCCAGCCCCACCGCCCTCCTGGAGATCAGCGGCCCCGGGGTCAGCAAGGCCGGCACGCTCGCCCGGTGCTGCGCGGAACGCGGCATCGCCCCGGAGGAGGTCGTCGCCTTTGGGGACATGCCCAACGACATAGAGATGCTCGGCTGGGCCGGCACCTCCTACGCCATGGCCAACGCCCATCCCGACGTGCTGGCCACCACCACGGGCCGGACGGTCTCCAACAACGAGGACGGCGTGGCAGCCGTCATCGAGCAGATCCTCAAGGCGTAGCCGCCCCCGGCCTCAGAGCGGCGCCTCCCAGGTGACCCTGGTGCCCGTGCCCTCTTCGCCGGTGCCCGGCCCGTGGACGCTCGATCCGCCGAGCGACTCGGCGCGCTTCGCGAGGTTCTTCAGGCCGCTGCGCCGGCCGCCCTCCGGGACGCCGACCCCGTCGTCCGTGACGGTCAGCCGCACCCCGTCCGTGCCGTCGGGCAGCGCCACCGTCGCATCGACGACGACTTCGATCCGGGACGCCCGCGCATGCCGGAACGCGTTCGACAGCGCTTCCCGCAGCGCCGCGATCAGGTTCTTGCCGGTCAGCTCGCCGACCCGGGAGTCGACCGGTCCGACGAAGTGCGCCGACGGCTGGAAGCCGAGCGGCACGGCGGCGGCGCCGATCTCCCGCAGCACACGGGTGCGCAGCCCGGACGGCGCCTCGGCCGGGCCCTGCTGGAGCGCGAAGATCGCGGTGCGGATCTCCTGGATCGTCACATCCAGTTCGTCCACGGCCTTGCCGATGCCCTGGGTGACCTCCGGCACCTCGGCCCTGCGCTGCGCGCTCTCCAGCAGCATCCCGGTGGCGAACAGCCGCTGGATGACCAGGTCGTGCAGGTCACGGGCGATCCGGTCGCGGTCCTCGAAGACCGCGAGGCGTTCCCGGTCCCGCTGCGCGTCGGCGAGCACCAGGGCCAGCGCGGCCTGCGCGGCGAACTGGGTGGCCAGGGTGCGCTCGGCGGCGGTGAACGCGCGCCCGCCGCGGTTCCTGGGGGTCGCGAGCGTGCCCAGGACCCGGCCGTCGCTCTTGAGCGGCAGCATCATGCTCGGCCCGAAACGCGGCGCGATGGCGGTGATCATGCGCGGGTCGGTGGCCGAATCGTCCACGAACACCGGCTCGCCCGCCAGGAGTTGCGCGGTCACCGGGCTGTCCGGCGGGATCTGCGTCCCCATGATCCCGGTCGGGTCGTCCGCCGACACCGCGACGATCTCCAGACCGCCCTCCTCGTCGGGCAGCAGCACGATCCCGGCCGCCGAATCCGCCAGCCGCCGCGCCTGTTCGGCCACCACGGCGAGCGCGTCGTCGACGTCGCTGCCCGCGAGGAGTTCGGTGGTCACCGCGACCGAGCCGTCGATCCAGTGCTCCCGCTGCCGGGTGAGGGCGTACAGCCTGGCGTTGCCGATCGCGATGCCCGCTTCGGTGGCCAGCACCCGCACCATGTGCAGGTCCCCCTCGCTGAACTGCCCGCCGCCGCGCTTCTCCGTCAGATAGAGGTTGCCGAAGATCTCGCCCTGGACGCGGATCGGCACCCCCAGGAACGTCCGCATCGGCGGGTGTCCCGGTGGGAAGCCGGCCGACCGCGGATCCTGGGTGAGGTCGGCGAGACGCATCGCCTGCGGGTCGTGGATGAGCGCGCCCAGCAGCCCCTTGTGGCCGTCGGGCAGCTCACCGATACGCCGGTGCTCCGCCGCGGTCACGCCGTACGTCACGAAGTCGGACAGGCCCTCGCGGGCGTCGTCGATGATGCCGATCGCGGCGTACCGGGCGTCGGCCAGCTCCGCGGCGGTCTCCACGATCCGGTCGAGGGTGATGTGCAGGTCGAAACCGGCGCCGACCGTGCGCATCGCCTCCAGCAGCTGCGGCACCCGCGCGGTCAGCTCGGACGAGAGGCCCTGCAGGCTGCGGGTCGCCTCGGTCGCGGCGCGCATCGGGTCGGGGTCCGATCCGGCGGACCGGAAGTCCGCGGGGTCCTGAGGTCCTGCCGTGGCTGCCATACCTTGAGCCTAATAACGACGCTTTTCCGAGGAAAGTCCAGTTATGCGGGCAGGGCCGGGACGCCGGTGCGCACGCTCGACGCCTGCTGCGCCAGGCCGTACGCCGCATCCACCGCGCGCTCGCGTTCCAGCATCCGGCGGAACGGCCCGTCGGCCGCGGCCAGCTCCGCGTACCCGCCGTGCTGCACGGCCCGGCCGCCCTCCAGGACCAGCACCTCGTCGACCTCGTCGAGACCGGTCAGCCGATGGGTGATCAGGACCGTCGTCCGGCCCTCGGTCGCCGCCAGCAGGTCGGCGGTCAACGCGTCGGCGGTGGCCAGGTCCAGGTGTTCGGCGGGCTCGTCCAGGACGAGTACGGGGAAGTCCGCCAGCAGCGCGCGGGCCAGCGCGAGACGCTGCCGCTGGCCGCCCGACAGCCGGGCCCCGTGCTCGCCGACCATGGTGTCGAGCCCGTCGGGCAGCCCGCGCACCCACTCCGCGAGGCGCGCCCTGCCGAGCGCGTCCCACAGGTCCTGGTCGTCAGCGGGCGGCTGTTCGTCGCCACCGGACACGGCGGGGTCCGGGTTCCGGCGGGCGAGCCTGAGGTTTTCGCGCAGCGAGCTGTCGAAGAGGTGCGCGTCCTGCGCGCACAGCCCGACCAGACGCCGCACCGCCTCGCCGTCCAGCGCCGCGGCGTCCACACCGTCCAGCGTGTAGGAGCCCGCCTCCCGGTCCAGGAAACGCAGCAGCACCTGCGCGAGGGTGGTCTTGCCCGAGCCTGAGGTGCCGACGACGGCGAGCCGCCGGCCGGCGTTCAGGGTGAACCCGACGCCGTCCAGCGCGAGGCCGGTCTGCCCGGCGTGACGCGCGGCCAGATCCCTTACGGCCAACGGGAAAGGCGAGGCGGGGGCGGGAGCCGGGGCCGTCGGTTCGACGACCGGATCGGGGGCGTCCAGCACCTCGAAGACCCGTTCCGCCGCCCGCCGGGTGCGCTGGCGGTACTGCACCGCGAGCGGCAGCCCGGCCACCGCCTCGAACGCGGCCAGCGGCGTCAGCACGACCACCGCGAGCGCCACCCCGTCCAGCCGCCCGTCGCGCACCGCCTGCACCCCGGCCACCGCGGTCGCGACGACCGTCAGCCCGCACAGCAGCGCCGAAAGACCGGCCCCCGTCCCCGCCGCCGCCGACGAGCGGGACGCGATGGCGGTCAGCTCCCGGTCCGCGCGCCGCACCGCTTCCGTACGGCCCGCGAGCGCGCCCGCGACCGTCAACTCGGCCGTGCCGGTGAGCAGATCGACGATCCGGGTGGACAGCCGCCCCCGCGCGGGCGCCAGTTGACGCTCCGCACGGCGGGACAGCACACCCGACACCGCGGGCACCCCGGCGCCCGCCAGCAGCAGCCCCGCGGCGAGCAGCCCGCCCGCCTCCGGCAGCAGCCAGCCGGTGAATCCGACGGTGCCCGCGCCGACCAGCACCGCGGCCCCCACGGGCAGCAGCCACCGCAGGAAGTGGTCCTGCACGGCGTCGACATCGGCCACCAGACGCGACAGCAGATCGCCGCGGCTGCGGTCCTTCAGACCGGCGGGCGCCAGCCTCTCCAGCCGCCGGAAGACGGCGACCCGGACATCGGCGAGCATCCGGAACACCGCGTCGTGCGCGACGAGCCGTTCGGCGTACCGGAAGACAGCGCGGCCGATGCCGAACGCCCGGGTCGCGGTGACCGCCACCATCAGATACAGCACCGGCGGCTGCTGCGAAGCCCGCGAGATCAGCCACCCGGACGTCGCCATCAGCCCCACCGCGCTGCCCAGCGCCAGGCTGCCCAGCAGCAGCGCGAGCGCGAACCTGGACCTGCGGGCACGGGCCAGCCGGCGCAGCCGCGACAGCGCCGAACCGGCCCCTGCGCCCATACCGGCGGGCTCGGGCGCGGCGGCCGGGGCGGCGGCCACCGGAGCCGGGGCGGCGGACACCGGCCGCGCCGGGACCTGCGCCGCGCCGGTCCGGGTGACGCCGCCGCCGTCCGCCGGGTCCGGCAGCCGCACGATGCGGTCGGCCACCGCGAGCAGCGCCGGCCGGTGCACGACCAGCAGGACCGTGCGCCCGGCCGCCAGACGGCGCACCGCGTCCACGACCGCCGCCTCCGTCCCGCCGTCCAGGCCCGCGGTCGGCTCGTCCAGGAGCAGGACCGGACGGTCGGCGAGGAAGGCGCGGGCGAGCGCGATGCGCTGACGCTGGCCCGCGGAGAGACCGGCGCCGAACTCCCCGAGCCGGGTCGCGGCGCCGTCGGGCAGCGCGTCGACGAAGTCCAGCGCGCCCGCGTCCCGCAGCGCCCCGCGCAGCGACGCGTCATCGGCGTCCGGGCGCGCCAGCCGTACGTTCTCGGCGATGGTGCCGGCGAAGAGATGCGGTCGCTGCGGCACCCAGGCGATCCGGCTGCGCCAGTCGTCGGGGGAGAGGGACGCGATGTCCTGCCCGTCGACGAGGACCCGGCCCGCGGACGGCTCGGTGAAGCCGAGCACCACGCTGAGCAGGGTGGACTTGCCCGCCCCCGAGGGCCCGACCAGCGCGACGGTCTCCCCGGCCCGCACCTCGAACGACGTGGCGGGCAGCGAGTCGGCGCTCCGGCCGGGGTGGCGGACACTCAGCCCGTCGACGGTCAGCGCGGTACCGGCCGGAGCGGCGGCGGTGCCTGGCACCCGCGGCGGGGTCTCCAGCACCGCGAAGATCTCCTCCGCCGCCGAAAGCCCCTCGGCCGCCGCGTGGTACTGCGCGCCCACCTGCCGCAGCGGCAGATACGCCTCCGGCGCCAGGACCAGCACCATCAGCCCCGTGTAGAGGTCGAGGTGGCCGTTGACCAGCCGCATGCCGATGCCGACGGCGACCAGCGCGACGGAGAGGGTGGCGAGGAGTTCCAGTGCGAAGGAGGAGAGGAACGCGATCCGCAGCGTGCGCAGGGTGGCCCTGCGGTAGTCACCGGTGATGGCGCGGATGGAGGCGGCCTGGGCCTTGGCCCGGCCGAAGACCTTGAGGGTGGGCAGCCCCTCGACGACGTCGAGGAAGTGGCCCGACAGCCGGGCGAGCAGCCGCCACTGCCGGTCCATCCGCGACTGGGTGGCCCACCCGATGAGGATCATGAACAGGGGGATCAGCGGAAGGGTGATGACGATGGTCAGCGCCGAGATCCAGTCGCCGGTGACGATCCGGGCCAGCACGGCGACCGGGACGACGACGGCGAGGCCGAGCTGCGGCAGATAGCGGGCGAAGTAGTCGTCCAGCGCGTCGATTCCGCGGGTGGCGAGGGTGGTGAGTTCGCCGGTACGCATCTCCAGGGTGGCGGTCGCCTGCGTCCCGGCGTCCGTCCCGCCGTCCGGGCGGCGGAGTTCGGCGCCCGGCCCGAGCCGCGCCGCCCGTTCGATCAGCCGCATCCGCAGCTCGGACTTGACCGCGGCGCTCGCACGGTGCGCGGCCAGCTCGGTGAGCCAGGAGACCAGCCCCCGCCCGACCGAGACGGCGGCGAGCAGCGCCACGGGAGTGGCCAGATCACCGAGATCGAGCGCGTTCCGGAAGGCCCCGACCACGATCTCGGCGATCAGCATGGCCTGGCCGATGACCAGGCCCGCCCCGGCAAGCCCGAGCACCACCACCGCGATGAGGAATCCCCGGGTGGCGCGGGCGTATCGGAGCAGGCGCGGGTCGACCGGTTTCACGTGAAACATCCGTCCAGATGAGCCGGCCGAGTTCGCCCCCCGGAGAGGCGAACTCGGCGTAGGGCTACGGCTAGTGGGCCTCGGCGATGTGCTGGGTGCCGATCCGCTTACGGAACACCCAGTATGTCCACCCCTGGTACAGCACCACGATCGGTGTCGCGATGCCGGCGCACCAGGTCATGATCTTCAACGTGTAAGGGCTGGACGAGGCGTTGGTGACCGTGAGGTTCCAACTCCCGTTCAACGACGACGGCATGACGTTCGGGAAGAGCGTCAGGAAGAGCATCGCGACCACGGCCACGATGGTGATCCCGGAGAACGCGAACGCCCATCCCTCCCGGGCGAGCCGGTTCGCGCCGAGCGCCGCGACCAGGGAAACGACCGCCACGATCATGGCGATCAGGCTGCCGGCGTCGCCCTTGTCCGCCTGCGTCCAGCTCAGGAAGCCGATCGCCAGGACGGCGGTGACGAGGCCGAGCGCGGTCGCCATCCGGCGCGCCCGCTCCCGGATGTCCCCCACCGTCTTGAGCGAGGCGAACACCGCGCCGTGGAAGGTGAACAGGGTCAGCGTGACCAGACCGCCGAGGATCGCGTACGGATTGAGCAGGTCGAGGACGCTGCCGACGTACTCCTTGTGCGCGTCGATCTTCACGCCGCGCACGATGTTGCCGAACGCCACGCCCCACAGCACCGCGGGCAGCAGCGAGGTCCAGAAGATCGCGTGCTCCCAGTTCCGCTGCCACCGCTCCTCGCTGCGCTTGGCGCGGTACTCGAACGCCACTCCGCGCACGATCAGGCAGACGAGGATGAGCAGCAGCGGCAGGTAGAAGCCGGAGAAGAGGGTGGCGTACCACTCGGGGAAGGCGGCGAAGGTCGCGCCGCCCGCGGAGAGCAGCCAGACCTCGTTGCCGTCCCAGACCGGGCCGATGGTGTTGATCAGGACCCGCCGTTCCTTACGGTCACGGGCGAGCAGCTTGGTGAGGACGCCGATGCCGAAGTCGAAGCCTTCGAGGAAGAAGTACCCGGTCCAGAGAACGGCGATCAGGACGAACCAGACGTCGTGGAGATGCACAGTCGCCTCCTAGTACGAGAAGGCCATCGGCCGGTCGGCGTCGGTACTGTCGCCGCCGATCTTGGTGGGCGGGTTGAGGTCGGAGTCGGTGAGTTCCTGGGGCCCTGCCTTGACGTACTTCACCAGCAGCTTCACCTCGACGACGGCGAGGATCGCGTAGAGCGCGGTGAAGACGATCAGCGAGGTGAGCACCTCGCCCTGCGAGACACCGGGCGAGACCGCGTCGGATGTGCGCAGCACGCCGTAGACGGCCCACGGCTGGCGGCCGGTCTCGGTAAAGATCCAGCCCCAGGAGTTGGCGATGAGCGGGAAGCCGAGGGTGACGAAGGCGAGCGACCAGTACCACTTGGTGAGGCGAGCGCCGAGCACCTTGTTCTTGGTGACGGCCAGCAGCGGTGGCTCCTCGTCCCCGGTCCGCAGCCCCGGCGAGAGCCAGAACTTCTTGCGGGTGAGCCAGAGTCCGGCCAGTCCGATGACGAAGGACGTCATACCGAAGCCGATCATCCAGCGGAAGCCCCAGTACGCGACGGGGATGTTGGGCCGGTAGTCGCCGGGCCCGAACTTCTGCTGCTCGGCCTTGTTGACGTCGTTGATGCCGGGCACCGGCGAGGTGAAGTCGTTGTGGGCGAGGAAGGAGAGCAGGCCGGGGATCTCGATGGCGACCTTGTTGTGGCCCTTGTCGACGTCGCCGTAGGCGAAGACCGAGAACGGCGCCGGCTCTTCCTTGTCCCACAGCGCCTCGGCCGCGGCCATCTTCATCGGCTGCTGCTTGAACATGACCTTGCCGAGCTGGTCGCCGCTGATCGCGGTGAGGGCACCGGCGATGACGAGGGTGACCAGGCCGAGCCGCAGCGAGGTGCGCATCACCTTGATGTGCTTCTTGCGCATGAGGTGGTACGCGGAGATGCCGACCATGAAGGCGGCGCCGGTGAGGAAGGCGGCGGTCAGCGTGTGGAACACCACGACCAGGGTGGTGTCCTGGGTGAGCACCTTCCAGAAGTCGGTCAGCTCGGCCCGGCCGTTCGCGGCGTTGTACTTGTAGCCGACGGGGTGCTGCATCCAGGAGTTGGCGGCGAGGATGAAGTACGCCGACAGGATCGTGCCGATCGAGACCATCCACATGCAGAAGCAGTGGATCTTCTTGGGGAGCTTGTCCCAGCCGAAGATCCACAGACCGATGAAGGTCGACTCGAAGAAGAAGGCGATGAGCGCCTCGAACGCGAGCGGGGCGCCGAAGACGTCACCGACGAACCGCGAGTAGTCGGACCAGTTCATGCCGAACTGGAACTCCTGGACGATGCCGGTGACGACACCCATCGCGATGTTGATCAGGAAGAGCTTGCCCCAGAACTTGGTGGCCTTGAGGTACTTCTGCTTCGCCGTTCGCACCCAGGCGGTCTCAAGTCCGGCCACCAGAGCGGCGAGGGAGATCGTCAGGGGGATGAACAGGAAGTGGTAGACGGTCGTGATGCCGAATTGCCATCGCGCCAGAGTCTCTGGCGCCAACGCCAGTTCCACGTCATTCTCTCCTTACGTCGCCGTTTGCACTACGGCAATCTGCACCTTTTGCCCCCAATGAAGCGGGGCATAAAGGGCGCGCTTGTGAACGCGTTCACATTCACAAGCATTATCTCTCACACGCTTCCAGCCATTCTTACGGGGGGTGCGTGACCGCGGTCACGCAGGAATCCACGGTGCGGACCCCACCGCGCAGCCTCCGCACCGGTACCCGGCGCCCTGCACAACGCCTTGGGGCCGCGAGCCGTCAGGCCCGCGGCCCCAAGGCCGGAAAAACCGCGCGTCACAACGCCTTGCGGAACTCCTCGGCTGCCTGCAGGAACAGGTCCATCGCCGCACTCTCACCGATCGTCACCCGCACACCCTCACCGGCGAACGGCCGCACCACGACACCGGCCCGCTCACACGCAGCCGCGAAGTCCGTCGTACGGTCCCCCAGCCGCAGCCAGACGAAGTTGGCCTGCGTCTCCGGAACCGTCCAGCCCTGCCCGGCCAGCGCATCGACCACCCGGGACCGCTCGGCGACCAGCGCGTCGACCCGCTCCAGCAGCGCCGCCTCGCTGCGCAGCGACGCCACGGCCGCCTCCTGCGCGAGCTGGCTGACGCCGAACGGCACCGCCGTCTTGCGCAGCGCCGCGGCCACCGGCGCGTGCGCCACCGCGAAACCGACCCGCAGCCCCGCCAGCCCGTACGCCTTGGAGAAGGTCCGCAGCACACAGACGTTGGGCCGGTCACGGTAGAGCTCCACGCCGTCCGGCACCTCGGCATCGCGGATGAACTCGCGGTACGCCTCGTCCAGCACCACCAGGACGTCCCCCGGCACCCGGTCCAGGAACGCCTCCAGCTCGGCACGGCGCACGACGGTGCCCGTGGGGTTGTTGGGGTTGCAGACGAAGATCAGCCGAGTGCGGTCGGTGATCGCCGCCAGCATCGCGTCCAGGTCGTGCACCTCGTCGGAGGTCAGCGGAACCTGCACGGACGTGGCACCGGAGACCTGCGTGACGATCGGGTACGCCTCGAACGACCGCCAGGCGTAGATCACTTCATCGCCGGGACCGGCCGTCGCCTGCACCAGTTGCTGCGCCACCCCCACCGATCCGGTACCGGTCGCCAGGTGCTCCACCGGCACCGAGAAGCGCTCGGCCAGCTCCGCCATCAGACCGGTGCACGCCAGGTCGGGGTAGCGGTTGAAGGCCCCGGCGGCGGCCACCGCGGTCTCCAGGACGCCGGGCAGCGGGGGATAGGGATTCTCGTTGGAGGACAGCTTGTACGCGGCGGGCCCTTCCGGGGCCGGCCGGCCCGGCTTGTAGGTGGGGATGCCGTCCAGCGCAGCACGCAGCTTCGGGGTCTTCTCGCTCACCGCAGGTCCTCCTCGACCGTCCCACTCGACTCCAATACTGCACACCTTAAGAGGATTCCCCCGTTCGGCGGCAGACCCCCGCTTCCCGGCCGCCCTTCCCACGGCCCTGGGGCCCCGTCCCCGTACGGTGCGAGTCAGCCACCCGTACCGCGCCGCCCACTCGCCCCCGGGGCGCGCTCGCCATATCTGCGCGCGCCGGTAGCTCACTCCGTGGCGCGCGTCCCCCGTGAAGGTGACTTGAGACCTCTTCGATACCTGACGAGATCGCCAGGCGAACGCCCCCGGTGACCCGGCCAACTCCACCCGAAACCCACAACTCCCTTACCTTCCAAGGATATTGACGACTGATCACCTTGCAGAAACGTGCCTTCTGCAAGGCGACGGCCGACTCCCGCGAAAAGCCCGCCCGAGCCCTACTATCGGCTCGCCATGACAGCAGCAGGGAAGCACCAGGTGAGCCGGTCGACCGGTCGCCGGCTGGGGCGGGCAGGCATCCGAGATGTGGCCGCCGCGGCCGGCGTATCGATCACGACCGTCTCCGACGCGCTCAACGGCAAGGGCCGGCTTCCGGATGCCACCCGTAGCCACGTCCGCGAGGTGGCCGAACGGCTGGGCTACCGCCCCTCCGCCGCCGCCCGAACCCTCCGTACCGGCAAATCGGGCCTCATCGGCCTGACCGTGACCACGTACGGGGATGAACCTTTCACCTTCACCGAATTCGCGTACTTCGCAGAGATGGCCAGAGCCGCCACCTCCGCCGCGCTGGCCCGCGGCTACGCCCTCGTCATCCTCCCCGCGACCTCCCGCCACGACGTGTGGTCCAACGTCGCACTCGACGGCACGGTCGTCATCGACCCGGCCGACGGCGACCCCGTCGTCACCGAACTCGTCCGGCACGGCCTCCCCGTCGTCTCCGACGGCCGCCCCGGCGGCACCCTCCCCGTCACCGGCTGGGTCGACAACGACCACGAAGCGGCCGTACTCGGCCTGCTCGACCACCTCGCCGACGCCGGCGCCCGCCGCATCGGCCTCCTCACCGGCACCACCACCGACACCTACACCCGGCTGTCGACCACCGCGTACCTCCGGTGGTGCGAACGAGTCGGCCAGGACCCGGTCTACGAGTCCTACCCGGCACACGACCCGTGCGCCGGAGCCGTCGCCGCCGACCGGCTCCTGGCCAGGCCCGACCGCCCCGACGCCGTCTACGGCCTCTTCGACCCCAACGGCACGGACCTGCTCGCCGCGGCCCGCCGCTACGGACTGCGCGTCCCGGACGACCTGCTGCTGGTCTGCTGCAGCGAGTCCACCGTCTACGCCAACACCGAACCGCCGATCACCACCCTGTCCCTCAAACCCCGCCGCATCGGCACCGCCGTCGTCCAGATCCTCATCGACGCGATCGAAGGACTGGGTGACGGGTGCCCGGTGGAACAGGTCATACCGACCGACCTGATCGTGCGGACCTCGTCCCAGCGCCGGTCCCCCCGCACGACCGTCAGCCCGCCGCGCGGCCCGGCCGGCGACTGATCCCTACCGTCGGCGCAGCGTCGGCAGCGGGAGGGGCACCGAGTGGGTGCCCCTCCCGGGCCGGCCCGTCGGCCTCCCGTCCGGGACGTTCCGCGCCACGCCGACCGTCGCATTCACGCCATGATCCGGCCGCCGCGTGTTGGATACGCTCCCGGAACCGGCGCGAGCGACGCACCGGCAGCGGCCCGGTCAGCCCCCACGGCCAGGGAAAATCAGGGTGATCTCGGGATAAAACCGCAGGGAACGCCGAGCTCCCGTCGATTGACCACCCCCGGGTGCGTCACAACCCGCGAGCAGCGTTCCTATGATGGGCGAACGACACCGCGGACCGCCGTCGACCAGGCAAAGGTCCGAGAGGTACACGGCGGCGCGATGGTGGAGGGGTCAATGACTCAGGGGGCCGGTCAAGGACCCATGGCGTGGACCATGGCGGCACACACTCCGGCGTCCCCGCAGCCGCCAGGACCGCCCCCCGGCGCGCCCGTGGGACCGCCGGCTGACACCGTCCCCCCGCACTTCCCCGCCGCACCGCAGGCGCAGCTCCCCGCACACGCCGCGGAACTGCCCGATGAGTACACCCCGACCGCCCGCGACCTCCCCGTCGTCGGCGCACCAGGGCGTGCCGACACCCTCGTCGACCAGCCGACGGCCGGACTCGTACCGGCCCCCGAGACCGCACCGGACGGCGAACCGGCCGAGGGGCCAGGCCCCTTGTACGTCGTCGGCGACGTACACGGCTACTACGACGAGCTGCGCGAGGCCCTCGCCGCCGAAGGGCTGATCGACGCCGACGGCAGCTGGTCGGCGGGCAACGCCAGGCTGTGGTTCCTGGGCGACTTCACCGACCGCGGCCCGGACGGCATCGGCGTCATCGACCTCGTCATGCAGCTGTCCGCCGAGGCCGCCGCCGCCGGCGGGTACTGCAAGGCGCTGATGGGCAACCACGAACTGCTGCTCCTGGGCGCCAAGCGGTTCGGTGACACCCCCGTCCAGTCCGGCGCCGGGACCGCGTCCTTCCAGGCCGCCTGGCTGCTCAACGGCGGCCAGAAGACCGACATGGACCGCCTGGAGGACCACCACCTCCAGTGGATGGCCCGCCTGGACGCCGTGATGGAGGAGGACGGGCACCTGCTCGTGCACTCCGACACCACCGCCTACCTCGAATACGGCGACTCCATCGAAGCCGTCAACGACACCGTCCACGACGTGCTGACCCGCAGCGAGGCCGACGAAGTCTGGGACCTGTTCCGCAAGTTCACCAAGCGCTTCGCCTTCCGCGACGAATCCGGCGCGCAGGCCGTACGCCAGCTCCTGGACGCCTACGGCGGCACACGCGTGGTGCACGGCCACAGCCCGATCCCGTACCTCCTGGGCGAGGTGGGCACGGAGGACACCGACGGCGAGCCCGTCGTCGTCGAGGAGCCGCACGTCTATGCCGACGGGCTGGCCATCGCCATGGACGGCGGGGTCACCATGGCCGGAAAATTGCTTGTCGTTCAACTTCCCCTGACTGACTGAGCGTTATCCGGGCAGGTGAAGGCCAAGTCGGCGGGTGGTCGGCGCACGGCGTGACCGGACGGTTCCGTTCCGGGCCGGGCCCAATTTCCGGAAACCCCCTGTCACCCCGTGCCGGAGGCGCTCTACCATCGGGCTATCCGTAGCAGGCTCTCCTCCGTTTCCGCCAACTGCCCGGCCATCGTCGGCCCGTACGGCCCTACGGAGCATCGGGGGATGCACATGAACAGCGCTCCGCATCTGCTCAACGAGGACCGCGAGGACTTCGCGCGACTCCTCGATGAAGCGCTGCGTACCGCCGCCCACCGCCCGGATCTCGCCACCGCAGCGAGCGAGCACCTCACCACCGAGCAACTGCGCACGCTGGCGCTCGACGCCACCTCCACCATCACCGCCCACGCCGCGACCGAGTACCGGCACTACGTACGGCTGCGCGACCGACTGCGCGACCCGGACGGCGCTCCCGCCGATGCCGCGACGGCCGACCGCGAAGATGCCCAAAGCCCCGGCGTCGCGGACCCGTTCACCACCGCGGCCACCGGCCCGGACGGCGCGCCGGAAGCCGCCGGCGCGGGACTCGGCGCCATGATCGCCGTCCTCGCCCCGGTCCTCGCGGGCATCGCGGCGGTCCTCTTCCTCCTCATCGGCTACGTCCTGAGCGCCGTCAGCCCCGAACAGGCCGTCGCCCGGCCGCTGATCGCCGTCGGCTGGATCTTCGCCGCGCTGACCGCGGCGGGGGCGCTGGTCGCGATGGCCGGCCTGGTGATCACCGCACTGCGCAACGGCTCATCGCCGCGCGAGGCCACCGGACACCACGACCTCGACCGCGCGCGCGAGGCATGGCACCGCGCCCTCATCGAACAGGGCCTGCTGCCCTTCCTCCACGACACCCTCGCGGCAGCCGCCGACCACGCCCCCGCCCCGTACACCCCGGGCCGGACCGGCGTACGCAAGAGCCGCATCCCGTCCCTCGGCTACTCCCGCCCCCGGTTCAGCAGCCCCGACACCGGATCGGCAGGCCCCCGCCCCCGCTACTCCAGCCCCGACTTCACCGGCCCCGACCACGACGGGCCCGAGGAACGGCCGGAGTAGGCGGGCGCGCTCCCGGCCCGAGGCGCCGCGCGAAGGGACGCCCCGGTGCCGGTCCCGGAACGGCCGGATCAGTCGGCGATCGGCAGATAGACGCGGTTGCCCGCCGCCGCGAACTCCTTCGACTTCTCCGCCATACCCGCCTCCGCGTCGACCGCCAGGTCACCGCCGTGCTCGCGGCGGATGTCCTGGGAGATCTTCATCGAGCAGAACTTCGGCCCGCACATGGAACAGAAGTGGGCCGTCTTCGCCGGCTCGGCCGGCAGGGTCTGGTCGTGGAAGGAACGCGCGGTGTCCGGGTCCAGGGCCAGATTGAACTGGTCCTCCCAGCGGAACTCGAAGCGCGCGTCGGACAGCGCGTCGTCCCACTCCTGGGCACCGGGATGTCCCTTGGCCAGATCCGCCGCATGGGCCGCGATCTTGTACGTGATCACGCCGGTCTTGACGTCGTCACGGTCCGGCAGGCCCAGGTGCTCCTTGGGCGTGACGTAGCAGAGCATCGCCGTACCCCACCAAGCGATCATCGCGGCGCCGATACCCGAGGTGATGTGGTCGTACGCGGGCGCGATGTCGGTGGTCAGCGGGCCCAGCGTGTAGAACGGCGCCTCCTCGCAGATCTCCTGCTGAAGGTCGATGTTCTCCTTGATCTTGTGCATCGGGACGTGCCCCGGACCCTCGATCATCGTCTGGACACCATGCCGCTTGGCGATGGTGTTCAGCTCACCCAGCGTCCGCAACTCCGCAAACTGCGCCTCGTCGTTGGCGTCCGCGATCGAACCGGGACGCAGGCCGTCCCCGAGCGAGAACGTCACGTCGTAGGCCGCGAGGATGTCGCAGAGCTCCTCGAAGTGCGTGTAGAGGAAGGACTCCTGGTGATGCGCCAGGCACCAGGCAGCCATGATCGAACCGCCCCGCGAAACGATGCCGGTCTTGCGCCGGGCGGTGAGCGGGACGTAGCGCAGCAGCACACCTGCGTGCACCGTCATGTAGTCCACGCCCTGCTCGGCCTGCTCGATGACCGTGTCCTTGTAGATCTCCCAGGTCAGTTCCTCGGCCTTGCCGTCGACCTTCTCCAGCGCCTGGTAGAGCGGAACGGTGCCGATCGGCACGGGGGAATTGCGCAGCACCCACTCCCGCGTGGTGTGGATGTTGCGACCGGTGGACAAGTCCATGACCGTGTCCGCACCCCACTGCGTCGCCCAGGTCATCTTGTCCACCTCCTCCTCGATGGAGGAAGTGACCGCGGAATTACCGATGTTGGCGTTCACCTTCACCAGGAAGTTCTTGCCGATGATCATCGGCTCGATCTCCGGATGGTTGACGTTGGCCGGCAGGACGGCACGGCCCGCCGCGATCTCGTCACGTACGAACTCCGGCGTGACGTTCTCGCGGAGGGCGACGTACTCCATCTCCGCGGTGATCTCGCCGCGCTGCGCATAGGCGAGTTGGCTGACCGCGGCGCCGTTCCGGCCGCGGCGGGGCTGCCGCGGCCGGCCGGGGAAGACCGCGTCGAGGTTCTTCAGACCGCCACGCGGCGAGGTGTGCTTGAGGCCGTCGTCCTCGGGGCGCAGCGGGCGACCCGCGTACTCCTCGGTGTCGCCCCGCGAAATGATCCAGTTCTCTCTCAGCGGCGCCAGTCCGCGGCGGACGTCCGTTTCGATGTGAGCGTCGGTATACGGCCCTGACGTGTCGTAGAGCGTCACGTCCTTGCCGTTGGTGAGGTGCACTCGCCGGACCGGAACCCGCAGGTCAGGGCGGGATCCGGTGAGGTAGCCCTTGTGCCAGCCGATCTCCTTGGCGGAGGCGTCCTGGCCGGACTCGCCGTTTTCGGGCGTGCGTGCATCCTGCAGAGTCATGGAGACCCAACTCCCTACGCCGGCATTACCCGGTAACAGGTTCGGCGGTCGACGCAGCGGCTCCCGCCCACGGGCGTTTCACGTGAAACGCCGCTGGGACGAGGATCAGCGCCCTCTCAGCCCGGTGCTCCGAGCTCCCGCGATTGCAAAGGTGCCACCACGGTAGCGGCCGATGTGGCGTGGTGAACAGGGGGCCCTGCGCTTCTTGCGATGATCGGTCGGTGACCGGCACCGATCCTCATACGCACTCCCACGGCCATGCGCACACGCACGGGCACGGCCCCGCCGCGCCCGTCTCCCGGCATCTGCGCAAGGTCATCGCCGCGGTGCTGATCCCGTTCGCCGCCGCCGTGGTGGTCGGCCTCGCGGTGCTGTGGCCGGGCGGCGCGCCCGATCACCGGCCGTCCGGCGTCGGCTTCGACCAGCCGACCGAACAGGCCAGGGTGACCAAGGTGGAGGAGGTCAACTGCGCCGACGTGCACGCCGAGCAGCAGCAACAGCCGACGACTCCAGGCGGCCAGCCGACCGGGGGAGCGGAGCGGGGGAAGCCCTGCGAACGCGCGACGGTCGAGGTCACGTCGGGCGGAAACGCCGGCCGGACCTTCCAGGCGGTCGTGACACCGGACGCGCTGCGGCACTACACGACGGGGCAGGAGGTCGTCGTCGCGTACTCCCCCAAGGCGCCCAAGGATCTGCAGTACTCGATCAGCGATGTGGACCGCACCTTGCCCATGTGGGTACTGGCCGCGATCTTCGCGTGCGCCGTCGTGATCGTCGGGCGGCTGCGCGGGGTACTGGCGCTGGTCGCCCTGGCGGCGAGCTTCGGGGTCCTGACGCTGTTCATCCTCCCGGCCATCCTTCAGGGATCGAATCCCCTGCTGGTGGCGGTGATCGGCGGCAGCGCCATCATGCTGATCGCGCTGTACATGTGCCACGGACTGACGGCCAGAACCTCGGTCGCGGTGCTCGGCACGCTCGCCTCGCTGCTGCTGATCGGGCTGCTCGGCTCGGTCTTCATCGGCTGGGCGCTGCTGACCGGCAACACGGACGACACGACGGGGCTGGTGCACGGGCTGTACCCCGGCATCGAGATCCGCGGACTGCTGCTGGCAGGCATCATCATCGGCTCGCTGGGCGTGCTCGACGACGTGACGGTCACCCAGACCGCCGCGGTGTGGGAACTCAAGGAGGCCGACCCGTCGGCGGGATGGCGCAAGCTGTACGGCGCCGCCATGCGGATCGGGCGGGACCACATCGCCTCCGTCGTGAACACCCTCGTACTCGCCTACGCGGGCGCGGCGTTGCCGCTGTTGCTGCTGTTCTCGATCGCACAGAGCAGCGTGGGCACGGTCGCCACCAGCGAGGTGGTCGCCGAGGAGATCGTCCGGACCCTGGTCGGCAGCATCGGTCTGGTCGCGTCGGTACCCCTGACGACACTGCTCGCGGCGCTGGTCGTCTCGGCCGACCGCAGGCCCCAGGCCGCTCCGGGGGACGAGAGCGGAGCGGAGGACGGCACCTGGGGCACGGACGGCGCGACGGAAACCGGCACGGCCGTGGGACGGGCGGCAGCGCGACGCGGCGCACGGGCGACACGAGGGTCGCGTGGGACGCGCGGCCGGCGCCGCAAGGCATGACGGAGCCGCGGCCGGGGGCCGCACCGGCCCGCTGACGTCCACCGACCGGCGCGGAAACCGGCGCAGCAGGCATCGGGCCGACGCGGCATCCCCTGGGCGAGCGGGATCCGGCGCCCTCTTCGTCACGGACCCGCCCGGCGCACCGAGACAACGCCCGACCCGAAAGGGCCGGGGGAGGACCGGGCGGCGGTGGGTCAGCTCGCCTTGGACGCCTCCGTCAAGATGCGGTCCAGCACGGCTTCCAGGGTGTCGCACACCTCTTCCGCGCCGAGCGGCACCAGCCGGTCCGTCCGGTCGAGGAACGCCACCAACGGCGGTGCGCTGACGCGGAAGAGTGCGCGTTCGGCGCCGACCTGGAGGCTGATGAAGACGTCGCTGAGATGCCCGCCGGAGGCAGGCTCGACGCGTACGTCGCCCTCCCCCGACGGCCCGCTCAGCCCGTCGAGCAGCAGCTCACGGCTGAAGGCCCACGTGACGGGCACATCGCCGGGCAGGTCGAAGGTGAGGCGTACGGCGTACGGATCGGCGCTGTCGAAGTCCAGCTCCACCGGGATCCGGAAGGCGAGTTCCTCCGAGACGAGGAAGCTCATGATCACTTCTGCCTGAACTGTGTCGGTCATCAACCACTGCCCCGCACTTGATCGGAGATGGCCGGGATTCGTCCCCCGTAGCCCTATTGACGCCATCGTCTGTCACGTGCCAGCAGATCACAAGGAGTGAGTTTTCAGATACTGATAGAGAAGGCGAGTGTCGTTAGTGTCGCCTCCGCCATTTTCCGTAGTCGGTCCGTGACAGAGCGCAATCGGTGCAGTTCTCCGGCAGGGAGAGAAACGGCCAACGCCGCGACCGCGGAGCCGACCTGGACGGGAATCGCGGAACATACGGTGCCGAGGGCATATTCCTGATGCTCATACGCGACCTGGCCACGACGCACCGTATCCAAACGGTGCAGCAGATCGTCCTCAGTTCGTACGGAAAAGGGGGTTATCGACTGCACCGGGTAACGGGACAAATGTTCCTTACGCGCCGCCTCGTCGAGTTGGGCGAGCAGGCACTGCCCGATCGCATGCGCATGCGCGGTGGCGCGGAAGTCCACCCACTCCTCGACCGGCGGCCGGCCCGGCTCGTTGGAGACGGCCAACACCTCCACTTCACCCTCGCGGTAGACAGCGAAGTAGACGGCGGCGTTCAACTTCTTGCTCACCACGGCCAGCGCTTCGGCGAGTTGATGGCGCTGACGACGGTGCGCCCCGGCGCGGCCGATGGAGTCGGCGGCCTCACCGAACACGAAGACGCCGTTCTCCCGGCGCAAATAGCCCTCGTGCGTCAGAGTGCGCAGCAGGTGGTACGTCGTCGGCAGCGGCAGCCCGGCCTCCCGGGCGAGTTGCTTGGCCGGCGCCCCTTCGGGGTGCGCGCCGACCGCCTCCAGCAGCCGCAGCGCACGCTGTACCGATCCGATCAAGGTGGGGTGGGAAACGGATTCACCGCTCACGACTGCCAACGTCAACCCCCAGGTCCGATCGCCATGGGGCACGGGGGCCCCGGTCGCGGGATCGTTCCCGCGTCGCGCGCGTCTCCCAGGGCCGCCCCATCCTCGACGTCCGGCCCGATCTCGCTTCACTCGGTATTTTCCGGAACGTCAGCATCCGGAAGACGCCTGCGACGGCACTCTAACTCGGCGGATCGGAGTGGTAACCCGATCGGCCTGCGAGTTAACTCACCTGGCGCACTCCTTGACCGACAGTGACCATGGCGAGGGCGCCGCACACCGCCCGTGAAGGCCCAACACCCCGCTCAGGCAACGCAGTACGGGAAAAGGCCGCACATCTGCGCGAGGGCTGGGGTGGGGAGGGGGTGGGTGGGGAGGGAGGGGTCTGGGGTGAGCGGCTGGCTCCCGTTCCCTCCCCCGCCCCCACCCTCCCCACCCACCCGCTCCGACGCAGCATGGCCCCACGCTGGGCTGGCGCATGCGCCTGCACAGGAACCGGACGCCGGACGGCGGACACCGGACGCCGGACACCGGACGCCGATGCGGTCTGCTCCCCGACGCAGCACCGACGCCGTTGCCGCTCCCGCCAGTTCGTCCGTTCCGTTCAGTTCGTCCGTTCAGTTCGTCCGTTCCGTTCGCCCGTTCAGAGCGCCCGCCACGCGACGGTGCCCCGTTCCTGGAGCGGAGCGGGGCACCGGGTGCGCGGGGACGACGGCGTCGGTCGGTCGTCGGTGTGCGGTCTACCAGTCGCCCTTCGACGACGAGGAACCGCTGAACCTGCGTACCAGGTAGATCACTCCGGCGATCAGCGCCACCGCTATCAGGATCTTGAACAGCAGGCTGATCAGGAAGCCGACCGCGCTGGCGATCAGACCACCGAAGACGACGAGCAGGATCACGGGCACCACGACCCAGGTGACCCACCACGGAAGCCCTGCGAGTATCCCCTTACCAGCCACTGCTCTGCCCTGCTTTCTCTGTCTGTTGCGGTCCCCGGCCGTCCCGCGCGCTCTGCCGCGCGCTCAAGCCGTCGCCGCGCCGATGCCGGTGCGGTTCCGTACCGACTGCCGTGTGCGGTTGCCCTGTGCGGTCGCCGTGCCGTCGGCTGCGGCCCGCTCCCCTACCACCACGATGCTAGGGTTCCGCGGCTCGCTGTGGGGGCTTCGGATCCCCGGCGCTCCCCTGAGCTGTCCCCTACGGGTTCGGGGGCGCGACCCTCAGCTCTCGGGCGGAGAGAAGACCACCATGACCCTCAGGTCCTCGCTGATGTGATGGAACTTGTGCGGCACTCCGGCCGGTACGTACACCACGCTGCCACGCGCCACGGACTGCGTCTCCGAGCCGACGGTGATCGCCGCACGGCCGCTCACCACGAGATACACCTCGTCCTGGGCGTGCGGCTGTTGCGGGTCCGCGCTGCCTGCGTCGAGTGCGTACAGACCGACCGACATGTTGCGTTCCCGGAGGAACTGCAGATACGCACCGTCGTTCGCGGCCCGCTCCGCTTCCAGCTCTTCCAGTCTGAAAGCCCTCATGTCGTTCGCACCCCTCAATGATTCGGACTCGTCTGCGACGATCTCACCATGAAGAATTTTCTGGTCAAGACGATCGCCAACGCCGCGGCGCTTGCCGTGGCCGTCTGGTTGCTGGAACCGGACATCTCACTGACGGGACACAACACCGGCCGCAAGGCACTGACGTTGATACTCGTCGCGCTGATCTTCGGGGTGGTCAACTTCATCGTCAAACCCGTGGTGAAACTGCTGTCCTTCCCGCTGTTCATCCTCACCCTCGGATTGATCACTCTCGTCATCAATGCGCTGATGCTGTTGCTGACATCGTGGCTCGCCGGCACCTTCAATCTCGCCTTCCATGTGGACGGATTCTGGACCGCGGTACTGGGTGGCGTGATCGTCTCGGTCGTCTCCTGGGCGATGCACGTCCTGCTGCCCGACGAGGACTGACCGGGAGCACCGACACGTGAACGCCGTATTCCGCGTCTGCTTCGTCTGTACCGGCAACATCTGCCGCTCGCCGATGGCCGAGTCCGTCTTCCGCGCCCACGTCGCGGACGCCGGGCTCGGCGGCCTGGTCGAGATCGGCAGCGCGGGCACCGGCGGCTGGCACGAAGGGGACGGAGCCGATCCGCGTACCGTCTCCGTCCTCACGTCGGCCGGCTACTCCCTCACGCACCGGGCACGGCAGTTCACCGCCTCCTGGTTCGCCGGACTCGACCTGGTCATCGCGCTGGACAGCGGGCACCTGCGCACGCTGCGCCGGCTCGCACCCGGCCCGGACGACGCCGCCAAGATCCGTCTGCTGGGCTCGTATCAGGACGCCGACGGGCCGTGGCGGGAACGCGACGTGCCCGACCCCTACTACGGCGGGCACGACGGCTTCGAGGAATGCCTGGCGATGATCGAGGCGGCGACCGACGGCCTCCTGGAGGAGGTGCGCGCCGCCCTGGCCGCCAAGAGGCAAGGGCGCGTCCCGCTCCACTCACCGCACCACCCGCAGAAGAAGGAGGACGCATGACGGGCGACGGCACACGCGTCGTACGGGCCGGGCTTCCGGAGCCCGAGGCTTACGAACCTGCCCTCCCCGGGCCGGTCTTCGCGGCCCACTTCCACCTCCCGGGCGACGCCGAAGGCCCCTACACCTACGGCCGGGTGTCCAACCCGACGTGGACCCGCCTGGAGACCGCCATCGGCGAGCTGGAGTCGCCGGACGAGCCCGCGCACACGGTGGCGTTCGCCTCCGGGATGGCCGCGATCAGCGCCGTCCTCTTCTCCCAACTGCGCGCGGGCGACGCGGTGGTGCTCCCCAACGACGGGTACCAGCTGCTGCCCGCCGTCCGCACCCGCCTGGAGAGCTACGGCATCGAGGTCCGTACCGCGCCGACCGCGCACGACGCCCAACTCGGCGTGCTGGACGGCGCCCGGCTGCTGTGGCTGGAAACCCCCTCCAACCCCGGCCTGGACGTCTGTGACATCCGGCGGCTGGCCGCTGCCGCGCACGAACGTGGCGCCCTGGTGGCCGTCGACAACACCCTCGCCACCCCGCTCGGCCAGCGCCCGCTCGACCTGGGCGCCGACTTCTCCGTCGCCAGCGGCACCAAGGCGCTCACCGGCCACGGCGACGTCCTGCTCGGCTACGTCTGCACCCGCGACGCGGCCCTGGCCGATGGCGTGCAGCTGTGGCGCAAGACGGTCGGCGCCATTCCTGGACCGATGGAGAGCTGGCTCGCGCACCGTTCGCTGGCCACCCTCTCGTTGCGGGTCAGACAGCAGGCGGTGGGCGCCCTGGCGCTCGCCGAAGCGCTGAGCGAGCGCGACGACGTCACCGGACTGCGCCACCCGGGCCTGCCGTCCGACCCCTCGCACGCACGCGCCGCCGCCCAGATGCGTCCCGGCCACTTCGGCTGCGTGGTGTCCTTCACGCTGCCGGACAAGGAGCACGCGGAACGGTTCCTGGCGGCGCTGACGCTGGTCGACGACGCGACCAGCTTCGGAGGCGTACGGTCCACGGCCGAGCGGCGCGCCCGCTGGGGCGGCGACGCCGTTCCGGAGGGCTTCATCCGCTTCTCGGTGGGTGTCGAAGACCCCCACGACCTGATCGCGGACGTCCGGCAGGCCCTGGACGCGGCGCAGCGCGGGGCCTGAAGCGGCCGGCGGAGCGGCGGTGGCCCCGGAGTGGTCACCGCCGCCCGGCGCGCGGGCGGAATGGTGGCTACCGGTGGGCGGGCCGTTCCGGGCAGCGGTGCCGTGGCGGCGGGTTTCGCGGGGCCGTCACTGCGGCATCTGTCCCGTATGACGGTTCGGCCAGTCGTGAAACGCACCGCCCGCGCGATTCTGCTCGACGGCGCGGACCTCGTTCTGATCAAGCGCACCAAGCCGGGCCGTGCCCCCTACTGGATCACTCCGGGCGGCGGGGTGGAGCCCGGGGACGCGACCGTCATCGACGCACTCCACCGCGAGTTGGACGAGGAGCTGGGCGCCAAGGTGACGGACGTCGTCCCGGTCTTCGTCGACACCGTCGAGCACCTCAGCGAGGGCGGCGTGGACGGCGTGAAGGTGCAGCACTTCTTCGTCTGCCGGCTGGACGCGATGGATCCGTCCCGGCGGCACGGCCCCGAGGTCGACGAACCGTGCGGCGATTACGAGATCGTGCGGGTGCCGTTCACCCGCGTCGGGATCGCCTCCGTCGAGGTCGTACCGCTGTCGCTGCGGCACTACCTGGACGGCAATATCGAGGGCGTACGGGCGATGCACGCGCCCGACCTGGGCTGAAGGCCCCGGGGCGTGGTCCCTCAGCGGTCGGCGGCGCCCAGCCTGCCGCCCTCGGCGAACCAGCCGCGGAACCCGATGTCGTCCGCGGGACTGCGCTGCCGCGCCCGCGCCAGCACCCGCTCGACCTCCATCCGGAACCCGTCGTTCAGCTCCTCGACGATCCCGTCGGCTGCCCGGTGGCGACCGGCCGCCTGGCCCTCGTGCCGCGGGGCTTCGGCCTGCTCCGCGCGCCGGAACGGCGCCCGCCCTGCCGCATCGGCGGCGGCGCCGAAGAAGTCACCGCCCTTGCGCCTGTTGTCGTCGGTGCCCCAGGCCCGCGCGCTGCGCCCCTGCGCCGGCACCTTCTGAAGGTGCGGAATGTGCTTGGCGCAGTGGATGTACGCCTCCTCGACCTCGACCGTCACCCACAGCTGGGCCCGCCGCCCGGGAACCGGGTCGGCGGGCAGCCACGGGTACAGCTGCCGCATCTCCGCGTCCAGCGCCACCCGCGCCCTGCCGTTGATGTGCAGGCCGATGCGGTCGCGCAGGAAGTCGACCATCAAGATGCCGAGCTGCGGGTTCTCCGAAAGGTTGCCGACCGAGGCCATCACGCCGTTGCCGCGGTACTCGGGGTAGGCGAGCGTGCGGTCGTCCAGCACCTGGACGAAGCCCGGCGGGCCGGCCCGGAACGACGAGTCGCAGGCGCCGTGCCGGTCGGACGTGGCCAGGAACAGCATCTCCTGGCGTGCCACGAACTCCTGCATGCGCTGGTTGAGATGGTCGAGCACCTGATCCGAGTAGAACCGGTCGGCGCGCTCGGTGGTGCCGAGGCGCTGCTGGACCAGGTGCTCGCCGTCGCTGCCCGGACGTGCGTGCCGCATGTCCTGTCCCTCTCCTGACCAGCTGTTTTCGCCCTCTACTGCCAAGACCTCAATCACCCGCCGCGACCAGCTCGTCAAGGGAGTCGTGCCGTATCCGGTCGGACGGAATGCCGACCCCCACCAGTGCGTCGACGCCGCTGCGGATCAGTCCGGGCGGCCCCGACAGGTAGGCGTCGACCTCGTCCCACGGGCCGTACCGTCTGACGGCGTCCGGGAGTTCGCCGCTGACACCGTTCGAACGGCCGCCGACCGCGCCGCTGGCGACGACCGGGCGGACCGAGAGCCACGGGTGGGACTGCTCCAGGTCCAGCATGGTGTCGATGTCGTAGAGGTCGTGGTCGCTGCGGGCGCCGTAGAAGACCTCGACGGGGCGCCGGACGCCGTGCGTGGCGACGTCCTCGACCAGCGCCTTGATGGGGGCGATGCCGGTGCCGCCGCCCACACACAGCAGTCCGTTGCTGGTGCTGTGGTCGACGGTCATCGAACCGGCGGGGCCGCCGAGGCGCAGGATGTCGCCGGGACGGGCGCGGTGCACCAGCGCGTTGGAGACCCAGCCGGCCGGAACCGCCTTGACGTGGAAGGAGAGCAGCCCGTCGGAGCGGGGCGCCGACGCGAAGGAGTAATGCCGCCACACCCGGGGCCACCAGGGAGTTTCCAGGCTGGTGTACTGCCCGGCGAGGAACGGGTACGGCTGGTCGGGGCGGACCGTCACCACCGCGATCTCGGCCGTCCGCCGTTCGTGCGAGACCACCTCGGCCTGCCACCAGGCGGGCGCGACCGCTTCGTTCTCGGCCGCCGCGTCGATCATGATCTGCGAGATCGCGGTGTACGCGCGGACCCACGCGGCCTCCGCGTCCGGGCCCCAACTCGACGTCGCATAGCGCGAAAGCGCGCCGAGCAGGCACTCGCCGACCGCCGGGTAGTGCTCGGGCCGGGTGCCGTATTTGCGGTGGCCGCGCCCGAGATGGGAGAGGTAGGCGGTGAGCCGCTCGCGGTCGTCGACGTTCTGGGCCGCCGTCAGCAACGCCTTGAACAGCCGGTCGCGCTGGGTGTCCATCGCGGCGGGGAACAGCACCCGCAGCTCCGGATGCTGCACGAAGAGCATCGCGTAGAAGTACGAGGTGACCTTGTCGGCCACCGGCTCGATCTCGGCCATGGTGCGCCGGATGAGGATCGCGTCGGGGGATGCGTTGACGTCAGAAACCGCTTTGACGTCAGGAACCGCCTTGGCGTCAGGGACTGCGGGGACTGCGGGGACCGTGGAGGCTGCGGGAGCGGCGGGGGGTGCCGGGGCCGCAGGGATGGTGGGGGCAGTGGGGGCCGCTGGCGCGGCGGAGGCAGCGGGTCCGGCCTGGGGTGCCGGGGCCGCAGGTGCCACAGGTGCCGTGGGAGCCGCGGGGGCCGGGCGCTGCGCGAAGGCGGAGAACGGTGCGGGAGCCGATGCGGGTGCGGGCGGCGGCGGGACCTCGCGGGCGGCGGGGGTGCCGACGGGCCGTATCGGGTTCACCGGCCGGCTGGGTATCCGCTCCTGCTGCGGCGCGGGTATCTGCTCCGGAACGCGGCCGGAGTGCGGACCTTCGTACGCGTCGCGGACCGCCGGGCCGTCATGGGCCGCCGGTGTGCCGTGGCCGCCGTCGCCGTACGCGTCACGCGGGCCTGACTCCCGGGCCGCGGGCCGGCCGTCCTCGTGGCCGTCGCCCCCGGCGTCCGCGCCGTCCCGTCTCTCCGGCAGTTCATCGGAGGACTTTTTCGACGGAGTGAACCAACCCCAGTCGCCACTGCTGCCGCCGGAGGAGCCGTTATCGGCCGTCGCGGTGGTCGGAGCGTCCATGGTTTGCCTCGCCTCGAACGTCTTTCGTTTGTCGTCGCACTTCCACTGACCGGAACGTGCCTTGAATTCCCCCACCCTGCCCCGGAATTCTTCAACGACTCAAGTCATTCCGGCAATGCCCGGCAACGCGGACAAAACTCACATCCCGCTAATGCAACCGGGAACCGCCTGCTCAGCATGGCTCTCCGGTTCCTCACAACGGACACCCGTACAAAGTCCGGACCGCGGGAGACACTTCGCCGCCTGACCGGCCCCACATTGCCCGCGCCTCGCGGGTACGCGCGCCCTCGGCCCGCCGGACCGACTCGACCATACCGGCAGTAGTTGAAACCACAAGTCCCTGATCCGGGGGCGATCCACGCCCCGTTCGCCCGTTCTTCACACGGCACATCCGATAACAGTGACCCTTACCACAGAGGGGCAATTCGGCTCATTCGGAAGGCAAATCCGCTGCGGAATCCCGCAATTACCCATTGGTAACCACCAGTTCGTACGCCTCCCGGAGATCACGCCCCGCGTACGCGGCGGATGCCAGCTCGCTGACGTGGTGATCGGCATTCACCGCCACCGAAACCGGGACCGCGGCGAACAGCGCGGTGTCCGACATGGAGTCGCCGTACGCCACGCAGTCGGCCCTGGTCAGGCCGTACCGGACGCAGAGTTCATCGGCGATGCCAACCTTCGCGGCAGCGGAGAGGATGCCGTCGGGCCGCACCCGCTCCCGGATCGGCACGGCCGGCCAGCGCGAACCGCGCGCCACGTCGGCGCCCCAGTCCAGCAGCCGCTCGACGAAAAAGCCCGGCGACAGCGAAATCACCGCGCAGCGCTCACCGCGCGCCCGGATGTCGGCCCACACCTCCCGGATGCCGGCCAGCCACGGCGCCCCCTCGAACGCGGCGGCCACCTGCGCCTCCGTCAGCTCCGCCGCCCACAGGTCGCAGGCCCGCTGCGCGAACTGCGGCGGCGTCAGCTCGCCCGCCGCGAAACCGCGCTCCAACTCGGCGATCTCCCGGTCGAGACCGAGCTGCCGGGAGATCTCGAGGGCGGCGGCCGAGCCGTGCAGCAAGGTCCCGTCCATGTCGAACAGATGCAGCTTTCCCATGGGCCGGAGCCTAGGCCGTGCCGCTGAAGCCGGTAACCGGGTCCGCCGAAGTCCCTGGTCCACGCCCCGGGACGTACGCGCCCGCGCGTATCCGCGGATACTCCCGGCGGCAGATGCCCCGCGGGGCGCGACCCGCGATCGTGGCGGGTATGCAGCAGCTCAGCCGGCCCGCCCGCCGGGCGGTCCTCGTCGTCCATGTCGCCGTGTCCGTCGGCTGGCTGGGGCTCACCGTCGGCCTGCTGGCGCTCGGCGTCACCGGATTCACCACGGGTTCACCGGGGACGACGGCCGCCGCCTACCGGGCCATGAAGATCTTTGCGGACTGGCTGGTCATCCCCGTCGCGCTGATCGCCCTGCTCAGCGGCCTCGTGCTGTCCCTGGGGATGCCGTGGGGGCCGGCCAGGCACCGCTGGGTCGTCACCAAGTTCTGGCTGACGCTCGCCACGACGCTGCTGTCGGCCTTCGCGCTCCGCCCGGAGATCGGCCGGCTCGCGGCCGAGGCGGCGGCCGGGCGCCCGTCCGACGGGATCGGTCTTGTCGTCGCGCCGTCGGTGGCGACCGCCGCCTACCTCTTCGTCACGGCGATCTCGGTGCTCAAGCCGTGGGGCCGCACCCGGCGCGGCGGCCGGACGCGGCCCGCAGGCGGCCCCTCGGCGGAGCGGGAGACCCCCGCGCCGACCGCCGAGTGACGCTGCGGGCCGCCGGGCCCGGCCGCGCGCGGCCCCGTCAGGACCGCGCCGCCGGAACCGGAGCCTCCGCCGCCGTTCCGGTGGACGTACCGGTGGTGTCCGTGGCCGCCACGGTGCCGCCGCCGGAGGCCACAACCGTGCCCCGACCCCCCGTACGCCGCTCCAGGACGGAGGCGAGGACGGCCACACCCAGCGCCGCCACGGTCATCACCGCGCCGACCCAGTTGGGTGCGGTGTAGCCGAGACCGGCCGAGATGACCAGGCCGCCCAGCCAGGCGGCCAGCGCGTTGCCGAAGTTGAAGGCGGCGATGTTGCCGGCGGAGGCGAGGGTGGGAGCCGAAGCGGCCTGGTCCATCACCCGCTTCTGCAGCGGCGGTACGGTCGCGAACCCGAAGGCACCGATCAGCGCGATGGAGACGGTGGCCGCCACCTTGTTGTGCGCGGTGACGGTGAATGCGGCCAGCACCAGCGCCAGGCCCGCCAGCGACACGTACAGCATCGGCATCATCGCCCGGTCGGTGAAACGCCCCGAGACCAGGTTCCCGGCGACCATGCCGATGCCGAAGACGGCCGTCAGCCAGACGACGGACGACGGGGCAAAGCCGGTGACCTCGGTCATCATCGACGCGAGGTAGGTGACGGCGGCGAAGACACCGCCGAAGCCGAGGACCGTCATCAGCATCGCGAGGCCGACCTGCGGGTTCCGGAAGACCGCCAGCTCGCTGCCGATCCGGGCCGCCGCCTTGGCGCGCTGCGCCGGTATCAGCTTGAGGATGCCCAGCAGGCCGATCACGCCGAGCGCGGCGATGCCGAAGAAGGTGGTGCGCCAGCCGAACTGCTGGCTGATCATGGTGCCGGCCGGCACACCCACCACATTGGCGACGGTCAGGCCGCTGAACATCAGCGAGATCGCGGCGGCCCGCTTGCCGGGGGCGACCAGATCGGCGGCGACCAGCGCCCCGATCCCGAAGAACGCGCCGTGCGCGAAGGCGGCCACGATCCGGCCGGCCAGCAGCACGCCGAAGGCAGGCGCCAGCGCGGTGAGCACGTTGCCCACCACGAACAGGCCCATCAGCAACGTGAGCATCTGCTTGCGCGTGAACCGCGTGCCCAGGAGGGTCATCAGCGGAGCGCCGAGGACCACACCCAGGGCGTAGACGGTGGTCGCGTAGCCGGCGAGCGGAATGGAGACGCCGAAGTCGGCCGCCATGTCGGGCAGCAGGCCCATGACCGCGAACTCGGTCGTTCCGATCCCGAAGGCACCGATGGCAAGAGCCAGGAGTGCGAGAGGCATGACGGATCCCTTCGGATGGTGCGTCATCGATGGCGTGCGGCATCGATGGCGCACCGCCCTTACATGCGCATACATTAATTGCAGGCGCACTTACATGCAAGCGCTGTATATTTCATATATGGCCTACCCTGGTGCGTACGCCCCCGAGGAGGTCTTCGATGACGCAGCAGACGCACGAGACACCGCAGGCAGCACAGGTCCCGCAGGCGACACCCGCCGCCGCAACCGGCTGCCCGCCTGCTCCCTCGCGCGGGCTCGCCCAGGGCTGGTGCGCGCTCTCCGCCCTGCACGGCCGGATCGAGTCGCACATCGAGCGCGCCCTCCAGGCAGGTCACGACCTCAGCGTCCGCGAGTTCTCGGTGCTCAACGTCCTCAGCGAGCAGCACGACGGACCGGGCGGCCACCTGCGGATGCACCAGGTCGCCGACTCCGTCGTGCTCAGCCAGAGCGCCACCACCCGCCTGGTCACCCGGCTCGAAGCGCGCGGACTGCTCTCGCGCTACCTCTGCGTCGACGACCGCCGTGGCATCTACACCGACGTCACGGCCGACGGACTCACGCTCCTCGCCGAGGCCAGGCCGACCCACGACACCGCCCTGTGCGAGGCGCTCCAGGAAGCGGCGAAGCGACCTGAGCTGGCCCCCCTGGTGAAGGCCGTCGAGACGCTCGCCCCGTCCGCGTAACGGCGGACGCCGGCCCGTGCGCGTGGGCGGCCGAGATCCGCGAGGCGGACAAGGGTGGTGGCCGGACGCCGGCCCGTGCGCACAAAGGCGGGGTCCCGGAAGGACCGCGTCCGGAGCCCCGCCGCCACCACTCGCCTACGCCCCGTCAGGCCGCGTCCCGCACGCACCGCATAAGGTCCCGCCCATGAGCGATATCGAGATACGCCGCGCCGCCCCGACCGACCTCCACGACATCGTGGCGCTGCTGGCCGACGACCCGCTGGGCGCCACCCGCGAGTCCCCGGACGACCTGACCCCGTACCGCGCCGCCTACGAAGTGCTGGCCGCCGACCCGCACCAGCACCTGGTCGTCGCGGTCCGCGAGGGCCGCGTCGTCGGCACCCTCCAACTCACCGTCATCCCCGGCCTCTCCCGCCGCGGCGCGACCCGCTCGATCATCGAAGGCGTCCGCATCCACGCCGACGAGCGGGGCAACGGCCTGGGCACCCAGCTCATCGAGTGGGCCGTCGCCACCTCCCGCACCCTCGGCTGCCACCTCGTCCAGCTCACCTCGGACGCGACCCGCATCGACGCCCACCGCTTCTACGAGCGGCTCGGCTTCGAGGCGTCCCACCTGGGATTCAAGCTCCAGCTCTGACCCCGCCCGCAGCGCCGCCGCCGGAACCCGCGCGCCGGGCACGGTACGCCTTCTGCCGACAGGCGCCGCCACAGAAGCGCGCAGGACGGCCGGTGCGCGCCGCCACGACCTGCGCCCCGCACACCTCACACCCCGTTTCGTTACGCTCCCCGGCCGCATCCGGCAGTTTCGTCACAGCGCGGCCGGCCCGCAGCCCGTCACACATCAACGCCGTCATCCGGCCCTGAGCGTCTTCGGAGCCCGCCGCGCGCAGCCGCCGCTGCTCCATCGACACGCACCCGGCCAGCAGCGACCTGACGTCGTCCCCCGTCACGTCCTGCCGTACGGCTCCTGCCTCTTGGGCCCGTGCCAGCAAGGCGTCCAGCGCCTCGCCGAAGTCCCGCCCGGCCGCCGACCGCGCGCCGGAACCGCCATCGGCCACCCCGGCGAGCGCCTCGCACAGCGCCTTGCTGCCCGCGGCCAGCCGGACCACCGAGGCCAGGAAACGGAAGAACACCTCGCCGGGATCCTCGACATCGGCCAAGTCCCTCGCGGTATCGGCGAAGAGCCCGATCCGCTCCTCGACCACGGCGTCGAACAAGGCTTCCTTCGAACGGAAATGACGGTGGACGGTCCCGGCTCCGACCCCGGCACGACGCGCGATCTCCTCGACCGAGGCCGCCAACCCCCGTTCGGCAAAGGCGAATCGGGCCGCCTGGAGCACCAGCGCACGATTGCGCCTGGCATCCGCACGAGGCACCGCCACACCCCCGCCCACCATCCACTCCGTCACCCACGGCCTCCCGAAAACGCGGTACGCACCTGTCTTGCGCACCCCGATTTTAAACGGGTTAGTCATTCCGTTTTCGATGGAGGCCCAAAACACGCCTGGCGCCGACTCTGCGACCGGGCCGCCGGGCGAAGGAGAAGCGGGAGAGGCGGGAGCGGGAGAGGGAGCGGAGAAAGAGCGGGAGCGGGAGAGGGAGCGGGAGCGGGGCGGAAGAGGAGCGGGAGCGGAGAGCTGAGGAGCGGAAGGGCTGAGGGCACACGCGCGCTACTGGTGGGGCACCAGGGGCCGGGCAGCCGTCCGCGCGGCACCATTCCCACCTACCCAGCCGCCACCCACGTCAACTCCCATGGGACACAGGGAAGTTGGCCGCAGGACGGGCAAGCCCGCCGGCCACGGAAGGGACAAGGCACGGTCGATCGTCATTCCAGCGGGCCCGGTCGGCCGGAGAACGGCTATTTCGCACATGTCAAAGGGGTGGGGCCGTGTTTCACGTGAAACACGGCCCCACCCCTTTGGCCCTAACGACGCCGCTCCCGGTCGGCGGCATTCTCAACCGGCGAGGGTTTCCGCCCACGCCACGGCAGCCGCGTCCGCCGCGTCATCCGCGGCGGTCTCCGCGCCCAGCGCCCGCATCGCCTGCGCGAGGGCCGCCAGCGAGGCCAGCACCACACCGCGATCCGCGGCCCTTCCGTAGTGATTCACCCGGATCATTTCCTGGGCCGGCCCGCCCGCGGCGGCCAGCAGCGGAACCGAGCCGTCGACGGCGAGCGCCGCGGACACCACGTCGCCTGCGTCCAGACCGGCCGGCACGCGCAGCGTCGTCGCCGCCGGAGCCGCGTCCTCGTCCCGGATCACGTACGGGGTGAGCCCGCCGAGCGCCCGCACACCGGCGCGGACCGCGGCAGCCGCCGCACGGTGCCGGGTGATGGCCGCGTCCAGCCCTTCCGCCTCGACACGGTCGACCGCCTGCTCCAGGGCCAGCATCTCCAACTGGGCCGGAGCGTGCGGCAGCGCGGTACGGCCACCGTCGATCCAGCGCTGCTTCCAGTCCAGCAGCGAGAGGTACGAGCGCCGCGGCGCCTGCTCATTGGCGGCGATGCGCTCCCAGGCGCGGGCGCTGACCGACACCGCCGAGACACCCGCCGGGCCGGCCAGCGCCTTCTGCCCGCCGATCACGCACAGGTCCACTCCCCACTCGTCGGTGAGCAGCGGCTCGGCGCCCACCGACGCGACCGCGTCCAGCATCAGCAGCGCGCCGTGCTCCCGCACCACCCGGCCGATCTCGGCGACCGGGTTGGTGTTGCCGGTCGCCGCCTCGGCGTGCACCAGGCTGACGAAGTCGATCGCCGGATGCTCCCGCAGCGCATCGGCCACCTGCTGCGGGTCGACGGCCCCGGTGAACGGCGCGGTGAGGGTCACGACCTCCGCGCCGCAGGACCGCAGCCAGCCGCCGAAGGTCTCGCCGTACGGACCGGTGATGATGTTGAGCGCCGTGCTGCCGGGCCGTACCGCCGAGCGGATGCATGCCTCCAGCGGCAGCAGCGCCTCGCCCTGGGTCGCCACCACATCGCAGCGGGTGCGCATCAGCGCGGCGACCTTGTCCTCGATCCGTGCGAAGTGGGCTGCGTCGAGCGGCGGCAGATCGAGCAGGACCGGGGCATCAGAATTCGCAGTCACGGCAGTCACAGTGGCCTTCCAGCGGTAGCGAGCCGCGCGGTGGGGCGGCTCCTGATATCTGGCACGACTGTACGTCCGCGCCCACCGCCGCCGCCCTACGGCCCCGGCTGCCACAAGGCCGGTCCCGTCCGGCCGTTCAGACCCAGCCTGGCCGTTCAGACCCGCCAGCCCTCCGGGTCCACCCCGCCCGGCACCGGCCCCGCCGGATCGTACGGTCCCCGGGTGAGGACGAACGTCCCGAGGTCGAGATGGCTGACCGTGCCGTCCGCCGCCCGCACCACGCGCAGCGTCTCCCCGGCGTAGTAGCCGTCCAGGCCGGTCCAGGTGCCGTCGGCCTCCGCACGGAACCGCGAGGCCCGCCCGGTACCGGTCAACGGCGTCAGATCCAGGGCGCGTTCGGCCAGCAGCCGCAGCGCGAACGGCTTGGCGCCCCAGTACCAGGGCCCGGTGAGCGCCAGCAGCGCTTCGTCCGGCGGCCCCGGCAGCGGACGCCACGGAGCCGGGATCCGCGGTTCGCGGTCGGCCACGATTTCCAGGAGATCGGCGGCGATCCCGCCGATCGCCGGGCCCGATGTGCAGTTGGCCAGGGCGATCCCGGCGAGGTCCTCCTCGGGGTCGAGCCAGAGGGACGCCAGAAATCCGGGCATCGAGCCGGTGTGCCCCGCCAGCACACGGCCACTGGACCGCTGTTCCGCACCGGACCGCTGTTCCGCACCGGGCAGCGGTCCGCGCCGCACGAGCTGGATTCCCAGACCGTAGCCCCCCTCCCAGCCCTCGTCCTCGGGCGGCACGGCGGGCGTCCGCATCTCGGCGACCCCCGCCGCGGACAGCACCCGGTCGTCACCCCGCAGCAGAAACGCGGCCCACCGGCACAGATCGTCCACCGTGGACCACAGCTGTCCCGCCGGACCCATGAGGCCGGTGTCCTGGGCCGGTTCGGGAAGCAGCACATCGGCCCACGGATGCACCGCCCAGCCCTGCGTGTGCGGCGGCACCGGCAGGGCCGTCGTACGGGACATGCCCAGCGGCTCCAGCACCTCGCGCCGCAGCACCTCGTCCCACGGCCGGCCGTCCCGCAGCCGTTCGACGAGCGCGCCCAGCACGGCGTAGCCGAGGTTCGAGTAATGGTGCCGCCGGCCTGCCGGAAGGCGCTGCGGGCGCTCCCCGAACAGGTCGGAAGGCTCCGGCCGCAGCGTGCCCGCGGTCCGCTCCCACCACGGCCCGCGCGGCTCGGCCGCCAGCCCGGAGCTGTGCGCGAGCAGCTGCGCGATCGTGGCGTCCGGGACCGGAGTGGCTTCCAGATGCCTGCCGACCGGATCGTCCAGGCGGAGCCGCCCCTCGTCCCGCAACCGCATGACCAGCACCGCAACGAAGGTCTTGGTGAGCGACCCGATCCGGTACTGCACCGCGCCGCACGACTCCGCATCGCCGACGGGCTCCCCGCCCGCGTCCGGCCCGTCCACGGCCGCCGACCTGACCTCCGCCCACACCTGCCGCCCGTCGCGCACCACCGCCCCGGTCATCGACGGCGCCCGGCCGTCGGCCTGCCCGACCGCGAGCCGCCGCAGCAGCGCCCGCCGCGTCCCGGGCAGCAGACCGGGCACGGAAACGGAAGCGGATACGGGTTCGGCGGGCCCCTCGGACGGTGCGGTGGTCATGGCGCTCCTTGACGGCCGATCAGCTCAGCAACGGGCTGCTGCCCGCCGCCGATCACTCTCCCCCGACGGCCGGCAGGACGCCAGTGCCCCACCCGGCGGCTGCCGCCCCACCCGATACGTCCGAGCGGTGCGGCGGGAGGGGCGGCTCGTTCCCGGCCGTCACGTCGGACCGATCGGCACGCTCATCCGGGCTCCAACGGGACGTGCCCCGGGGCGAGTTCGGCACCTGTCCGGAACGCGCATGCGCCCCTGCCCACCGCGGGTTCAGCCCTCCTCGCCGTCCGCCCTCTCCTCAGCGGCACAGGGGGCGCCGCCGTCCTCCCGCACCGGCATCACCAGCGTGCTGAAACTGCCCTGATCCGCGGAGCGGACCACGACGGGCTGCCCCGCCGAGGCGGCCCGCCTCCGTACCGCGGTTCCCCGGCCGCATCCGAAGGGATCCGCACTGCCGCACGGACGCCGGCTCACACCCGCTGTTCGGCCAGGTCCAGCCAGTGCTCCACGTCAGCCGGGCCGAAGTGCCTGATGGCCCAGTCGGCCATGCGGAGGCTCATGTGGGCCCACGCGGGACGCAGGACCTCCTCCGGAAGCGCATCGAGAACGGCGTCGAGCCGCTGCACCACCCCAGGGCCCGGCTCCTTCGCGTGGAGGCCGAAGCGCAGGGTGACCAGGTCGAATCGACGGTCACCACGGGCGGCGCCGTCCCGGTCGACGACGCCGGTGATCGAGCCGTCGGCCGCCAGCAGGTTGCCGGGCTGGAAGTCCATGTGCACGGCGTCCTGACCTGCCGGCCGGGCAGGGAAGTCGGCGCCGACAGCGGCGACGCGGCGTTCGAGCGCGGCACTGCGCCGGTTGTGCCGACGCAACGGCCCGTGCAGGCAGTACCCCGCGCCGTCCGCACGCAGGTGCAGCTCCACCGCCGGAACGCCGGGGCGGTCGGCCAGCCGGCCCGCCTGCAGCCGGTTGAGTTCCAGCGCCTGCTCCAGAAAGCGCTGGTCGAAGCGGTCGATCTCGGTGCCGGGCAGCAGCTCTTGCACCATGACCACGGCGTGGCCGACCTGGGCGATCAGCTCCGTGGCCGGCGCCGGACAGCCGGCCGACCGCAGCGCATCGACGACCGCGAGCGGCCCGGCCCGCAGGTCGGCCACCAGGCTGTGCGGTCGCCACTTGAGAACGGACCGGCGGCCGTCGGGCCCGCGCACATACGCCGCCCCGACCTGCCCTCCGGGACAAGGACCGTCCAGCGCCAGCCGGACGCCGGTCCGGGTACGAAGGGCCGCCACCATCCCGGCGGCATCGAGCCGCTCGGCACGCGCCCAGCCCTGCGGAGAAGTCACCGGCCCGAGTATCGCAGTGGCGGCAACGCGACGACGCGGCAAGGAGAACCGGGACCTGGCGCCCGTGCCTCCAAGCCGAGGCCCGAAAGGTCGGCGGCGACTGCCTACCCTGCGGTCGTCGCCGCGTCGGCGGCCCCGGGCGCGGACGGCTCGGCGGCGCCCGACGGCGTGCGGTAGGCGCGCAGGGAGGCGTTGGCCGCGGCCACAACCGCGACCACCAGGGTGGCGGACAGGCCGCCGACGACCAGGGAGAAGGGGGCCGAGGTGGCCGACGCCAGCAACCCGCCCCGGAAATTGCCGAGTTCGGGGCCCGCGACACCGATGACGTGTTCCACGGACGAGACCCGCCCCCGGTACGCGTCCGGGGTCTCCCACTGGACCAGGGCACTGCGGGTGACCACCGAGACGGTGTCGGCGGCACCGGCCACGGCCAGGCAGCCGAGCGCCGGCCACAGCGGCCCGGCCAGGCCGAAGCCGGCCAGCGCAAGGCCCCAGACGCCGGCCGCGACCAGCTGCACCAGGCCGCCGCGGCGCCAACGCGTCACCGTGCCGGAGAGCAGGCCGGCGGTGATCCCCCCGACCGCGACGGCCGAGAGGAACAGGCCGAGTGTCTGCGGGTTGCCGTCGAAGCGGGCCTCGTTGACCAGCGGAAAGAGCGCGATCGGCATGGCGAGCAGCGTCGCGGACAGATCGGTGGCCATCGAGCCCCACAGCGTCGGACGGCGCAGCACGATCCGCCAGCCGCCGCGCTCCGGCCGGCGCCCGACGCCCGCCGCGTCGGCGCCCTCGGGCCTCATGGCCGGGAGGCGGACCACCCCGAGCACGGCGACCGCGACGGCCACGGCCTGCGCGGCGTAAGCGGCAGACACGCCCCAGCGGGCGATGATCAGCCCGGCCAGCGCGGGCCCGGCCAGCATCGCCGCCTGGAAGGAGACGTTGGTCAACGCGAGCCCGGCCGCGACCTGGTCGGCCGGCAGCAACCGGACCGGGAAGGTGCGCCGGGCGGGCGCGCCGAGCGCCCCGCACGCGCTCCCCATGGCGACCAGGGCGAGCAGCAACAGCACGTTCCGGTTGTCCATCAGAGCCTGGGCACACAGCCCCGCGGCGGCCAGCAGCTGGCCCGTGGTGGTGGCCCGCACCACCGCACGGCGGTCAACTGCGTCGGCCAACGTGCCGCCGAGCAGCCCGAACAGCACCATCGGCAGGCCGGTGGCGAGCCCGATGGCGCCGGTCCCCACCGGACTGCCGGTCAGGTCCCAGACCTGGGCCAGCACCGCCACCGTGGCGATCTGCCCACCGAGTTGGGAGGCCGAGGTGCCGATCCACAGGTCACGGAACGGCCGGCTGCTGCGTAAGGGGCGGGTGTCGAGGAACCGGACACGCACCCTCATCGCGGTGGTTCAACGAGGTGGTCGAGGACCCGCTGCCGCATCGACCGGTGTGCCAGCGCCCGTTGCAGCTCCTCGACGACGCCGGTCAGCGCGTGCGGGACCTCGCCGTCCAGCTCGGCGACCGTCGCGTGCGTGGCGCGCCACTCGGCCTCCAGGAACGGCACCAGCGACCGGCCGCGCTCGGTCAGATCGATCCGCCGGGTGCGGGCATCGGGCCCCGGCTCGGAGGTGACCAGACCCTCCTTGCGCATGGCGGCGACGGTCTGGCTGATCGCGGAGTGCGAGCGGTTCAGGGACTGCGCCAGCTCACGGATGGTCAGGGGACCGGTGTGGGCGAGCCGGATCAGCGGATAGGCGAACCGCGGTCGCACCCCCTCGATGCCACGCGCGACGTAGACCTGCTCGATCTCGGCGTCCATGGCGGCCAGCAGCTCGTGCAGCGACTGCCAGGGATCGGGCAGCGCCGTGGGATCGGAAGATGTCACAGCGCTAATATAACAGTGCTGCGATAACGGGTCGGAGGGCCTCGGCCTGCGACTTTCCGCGCCCCGTGCCACGTGTAGGGTCGCGCCGCGCACGCCAGGTTTGCCAGATCTCAGGCCGACGTCGGCCCCGGTCCGGAGCGGCGAGCCCTGCCGTGTGTGCCCGCGTTCGGACGTGACGTGGTGGGTGGTCGTCCCGTCCATCCGGTGTGGTGCAGCCAGTCCTCGAAGGTCATCAAGCCGGGGTGCAGGCGGCGCAGGAGGTTGATGTCCCGGTCCCGGGCGTAGAGATCACGGTCGGCGAAGAACTGGAACATCGCTGCGTAGTCGTGGCTGAAGTCGGGGACGGCGGCACGCAGGTCGTCATGCGGCATCGGGATGTAGGTGCTGGGGGTGCCCGTGACCTGAGCGAAGGTGGCGGCGATCTCGTCGCCGGTGAGGCTGTCGCCGATCACCGCGAGGTCGCGGGCGCCCCAGGACTGCCAGTTGTCGAACATGTGGCAGGCGAACCAGGCGATGTCGTCGAGAGCGACGAGCGGGTAGGGGGCGGCGCCGAGGGGGAGCCTGAAGGTCAGGCCGCCCCGGCCGTCCGGTCGGGGAGTGAGCCGGTCGCGCAGGTTCTCGAAGTACGGCGCCGTGGTCAGTACCGAGACGTGGCCCGTGTACCAGCCGTCGGTCTCCTTGCGGAGCATTTCCTCCGACCGCATCAGGTCGATGTGGGCGGCGACGGCGGCTTTGCTGTCGAAGTGCGGGACGGGGTGGCCGGTCAGGGACACCGCGCTGTCCAACGAGGACCAGATGAAACGCTCCACGCCGGCCCGCTCCGCGGAGGCCAGCAAGTGCAGCCCTTGCTGATACTCGCCCACGGCGCTTCCCGTCGCGAAGAAGTCGGTGTTGGCGAACACGCGGTCGGCCTGCCCGATCAGGACCTCTAGGGCCGCCGGGTCGGAGCGGACCAGTCGCACGCGGTCGGGCGCGGTGGCGGCGAGTTCGGTGGCGTGGGCGGACTCCGGGTGGCGGGTGGGGACGGTGACGGTGGCGTCGGTGGTGGCCAACAGGTGTCGGATCACGTGGCTTCCCATGGCTCCGGTGCCGCCGACGACGAGGACGTGGGTCATGACGTTCTTCCCTGGTGTGTCAGGACGTGCTCGGCCACCTGGGCGTGGGTGGCAACCCGGACATCGCCGGACTCACGGATGCGGTCGAGGATCTGGCCGGCCATGCCCGCGAGGAGCGGTCGGCCTCCGACGTGGGCGTGGATGGTCAGGCGGAAGACGCCTGGGCCGGGGGCGGCGAGCATCTGGTCCAGTAGCTCACGGTGCAGGTCGCGGTAGGCGTACGGGCCGGCCGCAGCGTCGCGGACGTCGGAGTGGTCGCTGTGCATGAGGGAGACCAGAGGAGCGTGAGCGGTGGACAGGACCTGCGGGAGGTCGTGGTCGCCGTGGTCGCCGTGGTCGCCGTGGTCGCCGTGGTCGCCGTGGTCGCCGTGGTCGCCGTGGTCGCCGTGGTCGCCGTGGTCGCCGGTCCAGCGGTAGCCGGCCTCGGCGAGCAGGTCGTCAGTGTGCCTCGAACCGGTGGCGCGTGGGCTCATCCACCCCGTCGGGCGAACGCCGGTGGCCCTGCGAAGGACGTCGGTGCAACGACGGATATTGGCCCGCTCGGCATCGCCATCGAGCAGCGCGGGCACCACGTCCTGGGCCCAGGAGTGTGCGGCGATCTCGTGACCCGCCTCGTGCACGGCCATGACGGTCTCGGGATGCCGCTCGAGGCGCATAGGCGGGCCAGTGCCCTGGTGACCACAGCTCCAACGCGACGGTGACCAGCGCGACGACCTTGTGCCCACCCGGCCATTCGGTCTCTGCCCTCATTCGGCTCCCCTGCTCAGTAGCTTCCGCCGTGGACCGTGGACGCTAGTGAGGCGGTAGGTACCTCCAGGTTCCTGGCGGCGGGCTACCGTCGGGGCATGCGTGAGTACTCCGGCAGCGTCTTCCTCGCCGACTGCCCGGCTCGGCTGGCGATCGAGATCATCGCCGACAAGTGGGCGGTGGTCGTGCTGTTCGCGTTGAGCCGGGAACCGTGCAGGCACGGCGAGTTGGTCGACCTGATCGGCGGAATCTCGCGGAAGGTGCTGACCCAGACGCTGCGGCGGTTGCAGGGGTACGGCCTGGTCGACCGCCACGCCGAGGCCGGGAAGGTCGAGTACGTGCTGACAGACCTGGGCCGGACGCTGGTGAAGCCGATCGCCGTGCTGACCGAGTGGGCCCACGAGCACGGCGCGACCGTGGTGGAATTCCAGGAATCCACAACGGACCGAGTTCACCCGGCCTCCCCCTCGCGTCCCGCCACCGCCGTGTGAGCGCAGACGGTGCTTGACGTGAGACGCGGGCGACAGAACCCCTCACGGTCTGGCGCGGGACGATCGGCCAGTTCGCCGAAAGGGATCTGCGGGACGCGCGGCTCGCCGGAGAGGAACCGCTCCTCAGCCCGACGCCACGAGGCGCCCGGCTGGCGCGGTTGCCCTCGACGCGGCCCCTCGCGTCCCGGGGGGGGGCCGGACGGCAGCGGCGTCGCGCGCGTGGGGGCTGTCGTCGTCGCGGAGTTGACGAACCACGCCGCCGCGCCTGGGCTGGTGTCCGGACGTAGCTTCCGGTTATGGATGTCGACGGGGCCGGAGCTGCTGTTGCCGGGCACGCTGCGCATCGGAGTCGCGGACCTGTGGGCGAACGGCGACCCGACCTGTCGGCTCCGGTGCCGCCGGCCGCCGAAGGCTCCGGGCGAGGCCACGGGCCCGTTCTCGTCACGTACTTCGTGGCGCGCTGCGGCGTACTGGATCGGCCGCCTTCGGGCCGGACGGTGTGTGGGCGGAGATCGGCCTCTGAACTCCCGGAGCAGTCGTGCGGGTTCCGCTTCGGCCTCGGGCCGGCACGCGGGGAATCGACTCCGGCTGGTCTGTTGTAGCCCTGTAACAGGGACCGCGAGCACTTGGAGTGCCACCCGTTCGTGTGATCCACTCTTCAGTGCCCGAGAGGAACTCGAAGCGCAACGCGACGCTTTGCCACGGTCGGACACGACTCCGGCCGACCGCGGGGCCGGTCTGCCAGCCGCGCTCCGCGAGTAGCGGGCCCGTGCGCCGCAGAGGCGCGCACGCACCACTGCACGTAGGCACGTAAAGGAGAGAAAACATGCGCAAGTTCCAGCGCGCAGCAGTCGCCGCCGCCAGCATCCTGGCCTTCTCCGGCCTCGGCATCGGAGCCGCCCAGGCCGCCGAACTCCCCTCGGTGGACACGCAGGGCGACGCCGCGACGGACTGCTTCACACAGGAGACCCAGAAGCTGATGGACGAGGGAGTGGGCCACCACGTCACGATCGTCCACTGCGAACGCGAACCCCAGAGCCCGGGCAGCATGCTGGTCTTCTACCGGGGCTGAGTCCGAGGCGGGTCACCTCCGGCCCTCTCCACCGAGGCCCGGTCTCCTTGGCCGCGCGCACGTCGGAGAACCGGACGCCGCACCCGTACCGGACGTTCCGTCGACGTGACGGACGAAGGCGGCTCCTCCACCCCCTGCGCGGGGGCCGGAGGGGCCGCCTTCGTGTTGCTCGGTGACGGCGATGGTCGGACGGTGGGCGACGGCCACGGCACGTACCCGTGTCCGGTGGCTCGTTCCACACCTCGTGGCGCCACCCACGTGACTCCACCGCCCGGCGGGTCCATGCGAACGTGAAAGCCACCACCGGCTTCGACAACCGATCACGCGGTTTGACGTCCTGACGACCGGGCCGCCCTCGGTCGTCAGGAGGTAGTCCGGGATGTGCTTGCGGACCTTCCCCGCCACCTCGGCCTTCAGCAAGAACGGCTGGGCCACGATGCCGCGTACCGAGGAGTCGAAGTCGGCGAACAGCAACCGTGCAAGCTCCAGACGCGACTCGTAGATCACGTGATCTCGAACCGTCGCCGACCAGTACGTTCCCGAATAGTGCTTCTGCCCGCTGTACCAACGAAACGCCGCCACGGGACGGCCGACTGGAGCGACAGCGCTGCAACAGAGTCCCAGGACCGGGCTTCAACTTCCCCGCCCTGCCGCCGGAAGCAGACCTCCGCCTCCATCCCACCCCCAGGTCGGACTGCCGTCCACAGCACGATGCCCCCGCCGACACACCGACAGGGGCACCCCACCACGACTTCGCCCGAACGGACGACGGTCGCGATCTGCGGATCTCAGCACCGTGTCGGCTCCGACTCCGATCCGACATCGCACCTGAGAATCCGACACGAAATGTGAGAACCTACACCGCTCCGCATCACGTCTGCGCCATGTCCACGAACCGCGAATAGTGGCCCTGGAACGCCACCGTGATCGTCGCCGTCGGGCCGTTACGGTGCTTGGCGACGATCAGGTCGGCCTCGCCCGCGCGGGGGGATTCCTTTTCGTACGCGTCCTCGCGGTGCAGCAGGATGACCATGTCGGCGTCCTGCTCGATCGAACCGGATTCACGCAGGTCGGAGACCATCGGCTTCTTGTCCGTGCGCTGCTCGGGACCACGGTTCAGCTGCGAGAGCGCGATAACGGGGAGTTCGAGCTCCTTGGCCAGCAGCTTGAGGTTTCGGGACATGTCCGAGACCTCCTGCTGACGGCTTTCGGCGCGCTTGGATCCGCCGGACTGCATCAGCTGCAAATAGTCGATGACGACCAGCTTCAGTTCGTTGCGCTGCTTCAGGCGGCGGCACTTCGCGCGGATCTCCATCATCGAGAGGTTCGGCGAATCGTCGATGTAGAGCGGCGCGGCGGAGACGTCCGGCATCCGGCGGGCCAGCCGCGTCCAGTCCTCGTCCGTCATGCTGCCGGAACGCATGTGGTGCAGCGCCACCCGGGCCTCCGCCGACAACAGGCGCATCGCGATCTCGTTGCGTCCCATTTCGAGGGAGAAGATCACGCTCGGAAGGTTGCTCTTGATCGAGCAGGCACGCGCGAAGTCCAGTGCGAGAGTCGACTTACCCATGGCGGGACGGGCCGCGATGACGATCATCTGGCCCGGGTGCAGGCCGTTCGTCAGGGAGTCGAGGTCGGTGAACCCGGTGGGCACACCCGTCATCTGGCCCTGGCGGGAGCCGATCGCCTCGATCTCGTCGAGTGCGCCCTCCATGATGTCGCCGAGCGGGAGGTAGTCCTCGCTGGTGCGCTGCTCGGTGACGGCGTAGATCTCCGCCTGGGCGCTGTTGACGATCTCGTCGACGTCGCCGTCGGCCGCGTATCCCATCTGCGTGATGCGGGTGCCGGCCTCGACCAGACGGCGCAGCACGGCCCGCTCGTGGACGATCTCCGCGTAGTACTCCGCGTTCGCGGCGGTCGGCACGGACTGCACGAGGGTGTGCAGATACGACGCGCCGCCGACCCGGGCGATCTCCCCGCGCTTGGTCAGCTCCGCCGCGATGGTGATCGGGTCGGCCGGCTCGCCCTTGGCGTACAGGTCGAGAATCGCCTGGAAGACCAGTTCGTGGGCCGGCCGGTAGAAGTCCTCGCCCTTGAGGACCTCGACGACGTCCGCGATGGCGTCCTTGGAGAGCAGCATGCCGCCGAGCACGGACTGCTCGGCGTCCAGGTCCTGCGGAGGCACCCGCTCGAAGCCGCCGCCCCAGGAGCCCTGGCCGTCGTCCTCACGGTCCTGGCGGTCGCCCCGGCCACGGCCCTTGCCGTCACCTCGACGGAAGCGGCCGGCCGGCAGCCGGTCGCTCGGACCGGAGTCCGCCCAGGGGTCCTCCACGGGTTCGGCCATGCTCACCCTGGCACCTCCTCCCGTCCGCGACGCGGACCTCACTGTGCCCCTCTTTCTTACGGCACAGCTCTGACAATCGAGACGCCCGACTCCGGTTATGGTGCGTCGAGTTCGGATGACTTCCGGGCCGGAAACAGGTGGCGGGCGCCGGACCACGGTAGGCCCGCGCGCACCGTCCGCCAATCTGGTTATCCACAGGCCGTGTGGATGACTGGCCTCCAGCTGTGGAGAAGTCCCCCGAACCTGTGCACGGCCCGGGGGAAACATCTGTGGACAAGCACACAATCACGCCGCCGACACCTGCCTGACCTGCACTTTCCTCATCCATAGGCTGTGGGGGAGAAAAACTTCGGCAACCTGTTCATGATCGCGACAAACGGCACGGAGAAGGTAACTCCACACAGCGGAAAGTAAGGACTGCAAGCCACTTGCATCACTTACCTGTGGAAGATTAGATTGTGCGCATGACACAGGCTCCCGCGACGCCACGGCGCACCGCCCGCCGCCACGACCGCGAGATCCTCGCCCTCGCCCTGCCGGCCTTCGGATCCCTCGTCGCCGAGCCCCTGTTCGTCATGGCCGACAGCGCCGTCATCGGCCACCTCGGCACCCCCCAGCTGGCCGGCCTCGGCGTCGCCGCCGCCCTGCTGACCACCGCCGTCTCCGTCTTCGTCTTCCTCGCCTACGCCACCACCGCGGCGGTCGCCCGCAGGGTCGGCGCCGGCGACCTCTCCGCAGCCGTCCGCCAGGGCATGGACGGCATCTGGCTCGCCCTCCTCCTCGGCGCCGCCGTCATCGCCGCCGTGCTGCCCACCGCCCCATGGCTGGTGGAACTCTTCGGCGCTTCCGGCACCGCGGCCCCGTACGCCGCCACCTACCTGCGCATCAGCGCACTCGGCATCCCCGCGATGCTCGTCGTGCTGGCCGCGACCGGCGTGCTGCGCGGCCTCCAGGACACCAAGACCCCGCTGTACGTCGCCATCGGAGGATTCTCCGCCAACGTCGTCCTCAACGTCGCCCTCGTCTACGGCGCCGGCCTCGGCATCGCCGGCTCCGCCTGGGGCACGGTCATCGCCCAGTGCGGCATGGCCGCGGTCTACCTCGGCGTGGTGATCCGCGGCGCACGCCGGCACGGCGCCTCGCTGCGCCCCGACGCGGCCGGAATCCGGGCCAGTGCCCAGGCCGGCGTCCCCCTCCTCGTCCGGACCCTCTCGCTGCGCGCGGTGCTGATGATCGCCACCGCCGTCGCCGCCCGCCTCGGAGACGCCGAGGTCGCCGCCCACCAGATCGTGCTCAGCCTCTGGTCCCTGCTCGCCTTCGCCCTCGACGCCATCGCCATCGCAGGTCAGGCGATCATCGGGCGCTACCTCGGTGCCGGCGACCGGGACGGCGCCAGGGCGGCCTGCCGCCGCATGGTGCAGTGGGGCATCGCCTCCGGCGTGGTGCTCGGCGTTCTGGTGGCCCTGGCCCGGCCGCTGTTCATCCCGCTGTTCACCTCCGACCCCGCCGTGCGCGGACCGCTGCTCACCACTCTTCTGGTGGTAGCCCTCACCCAGCCCGTATCCGGCGTCGTCTTCATCCTCGACGGCGTGCTGATGGGCGCCGGCGACGGACCGTACCTGGCCGGGGCGATGCTGGTGACGCTGGCCCTGTTCGCGCCCGTGGCACTGGCCGTACCCGCCATCGGCGGCGGGCTGACGGCCCTGTGGTGGACCATGGGCCTGATGATGGCCGTACGCCTGCTGACCCTGTGGCTGCGGACCCGCTCGGGCCGGTGGATTGTGACCGGAGCCTCGCGCTGAACCACCTCCGCAATTCCGGAGCGTTGTTGATAATGACGGCGTGCGCTCACTTGCCAGGAAATCCGTCCTGCCCCTGACGCTCCTCGTCATCGGGGCAGGCGTCCTCGTGGGCTACTCCACCGAGGAGAGCCACACCGTCCTCGCCGGTCGTGACGGCTTCGGCAAGTCCGGCGGGCCGGGGGAGCCCCAGGACCAGGACCCCGCCGCGACGGCCCCCGCATCCGACGGCAGCGCGTACACGCCGCGCCGGACGGAGGAGAACGCCCGCATCGGCACGGTCTTCGAGAAGGACGACTCCGGTGACCACTTCTGCACCGCGAGCGTGGTGCAGAGCCCCGGCCGGAACATGCTGGTCACGGCAGCCCACTGCGCTTTCGACAGCGACGCGGGAAAGCCCGTCGACGACCTCGTCTTCGCCCCGGACTACCGCGACGGCGACGAACCGACCGGCCTGTGGAAGGTCAAAAAGGTCGTCGTCGACACCCGCTGGGCCAAGTCCAACGACCCGGACCTCGACGTCGCCTTCCTCACCCTGAACGGCAAGGACGGCAAGCAGATCCAGGACGTCCTGGGCGGCAACACCCTCGGCATCGACCGCGGCTTCGACAACGAAGTCAAGATCACCGGCTATCCGTCCAGCCGCGACACCCCGATCTCCTGCCAGAACCGCACCACGAAGTTCAGCAACACGCAGATGCGCGTCCACTGCACCGACTTCGCGGGCGGCACGAGCGGCAGCCCCTGGCTCGCCGACTACGACCCCAGAAGCCAGACCGGAACGGTCATCGGTGTGCTGGGCGGCCATCAAGGCGGCGGCGACGAGGACGACATCTCCTACGCCGCCTACTTCGACGACGACATCGCCAACCTCTACCGCCGGGCCCAGAACGAGGACTGAGCCCCGGGTACGGCGAAGGGCCGCACTCCGTTTCCGGAATGCGGCCCTTCGGCGTGGTGCTGCGATGCGATTACGCGGCGACGACCTCGACGCCGAGCTTCGCAACGACCTCGGCGTGCAGACGCACGGAGACCTGGTGCGCGCCCAGGCTCTTGATCGGCGAGCCGAGCTCGACGCGACGCTTGTCGACGTCCGGACCACCGGCGGCCTTGATCGCCGAAGCGACGTCGGCCGGGGTGACGGAGCCGAACAGGCGGCCGGCCTCGCCGGCACGGACCGCGAGCTTCACCTTGACGCCCTCGAGCTGGCCCTTGACCTCGTTGGCCTGCTCGATCGTGGCGATCTCGCGGATCTTGCGACCGCGACGGATCTGCTCGACGTCCTTCTCGCCACCCTTGGTCCAGCGGATCGCGAAACCACGCGGGACCAGGTAGTTACGGGCGTATCCGTCCTTGACGTCAACGACGTCGCCGGCGGTGCCGAGGCCGGAGACCTCGTGGGTGAGGATGATCTTCATGATTCGGTCACCCTTCCCTTATCGCGCGGTGGACGTGTAGGGCAGCAGCGCCATCTCACGGCTGTTCTTCACAGCCGTGGCGACGTCACGCTGGTGCTGAGTGCAGTTGCCGGTGACCCGGCGGGCACGGATCTTGCCGCGGTCGGAAATGAACTTCCGCAGCAGGTTCGTGTCCTTGTAGTCGACGTAGGAGATCTTCTCCTTGCAGAACACGCAAACCTTCTTCTTAGGCTTGCGAGCAGGCGGCTTCGCCATTATCTCTCTCCAGTGAGTTCAAGAAGTTTGTGCTGACGCCCTCAGGCCGCAGGCCGTGACACGACGCCTGTTTCACGTGAAACAGGCGCAGCCGGCCGTACGGACCTAGAAGGGCGGCTCGTCCGAGTAGCCGCCGCCGGAGCTACCGCCCCAGCCACCGCCGCCGCCACCCTGCTGCTGGCCGCCGCCGGCCGGACCGCTGGTCGCCCACGGGTCGCCGGCGGGAGCCCCGCCGGCGCCCTGCTGGCCGCCGCCGGGGCCGCCGCCCCAACCGCCGCCACCCTGGCCGCCACCGCCCTGCTGACCGCCGCCGAAGCCGCCGCCACCCTGACCACCGCGACCACTGGTCTTGGTGATCTTGGCCGTGGCGTTCTTGAGACTCGCGCCCACTTCCTCGACGTCGAGCTCGTAGACCGTGCGCTTCACGCCCTCGCGGTCCTCGTACGACCGCTGCTTCAGGCGGCCCTGCACGACGACACGGGTGCCCCGTGTGAGGGACTCGGCGACGTTCTCCGCCGCCTGACGCCACACCGAGCAGGTCAGGAACAGGCTCTCGCCGTCCTTCCACTCATTGGTCTGACGGTCGAAGGTGCGGGGAGTGGACGCGACGCGGAACTTCGCGACCGCCGCACCGGACGGGGTGAAGCGCAGCTCGGGGTCGTCGACAAGATTGCCGACGACCGTGATGACGGTCTCGCCTGCCATTAGGGGAACCTCTCGGCGGGTGTGCTGCTGGCTGCTGGTGTTGCTACTGCTCGGACCCGGTTACCGCTGGCGCTGACGCGCTCAGTGGGTCTCGGGACGGAGGACCTTGGTCCGGAGGACCGACTCGTTCAGGTTCATCTGACGGTCGAGCTCCTTGACGACCGCAGGCTCGGCCTGCAGGTCGATGACCGAGTAGATGCCCTCGGGCTTCTTGTTGATCTCGTACGAGAGACGACGACGGCCCCAGGTGTCGACCTTCTCGACCTTTCCGTTGCCCTCACGGACGACGGAGAGGAAGTTCTCGATCAGCGGGGAGACAGCGCGCTCCTCGAGATCGGGGTCGAGGATGACCATCACCTCGTAGTGACGCATGTGGAACCCACCTCCTTTGGACTCAGCGGCCACGGTCGTTCCGTGGCAGGAGGGTCGTGATGCGTTCCGCGCCGACGCTGCCGGAGGATCCGGACAGACAAGGGCGCAGACCGTACAGAGTACCTGCCTGAGTGCTTCCGGTTGAAATCCGACGGCAGGACCCCCCAATCTGGAACCCATCGGGTGTGAGCGGCGTTACAGTTCGCCGCCCTGTCATGGGAGGTGCCGCATGGCACAGGCCGTAAGGACCCAACGAAATCTGCTCTCGCTCCTCAACAGCGACGGCAAGGCGCATCCAGTGGAGAACACTCTCGCCGCGGTGACGGTGGTACTCGGCGCGATCGCCGTCCTCACCACCCTGTCGCCCGGCTTGCACCTCGTGAGTTCCTGGGTCGGCCTGATCGGCATCGGCACGGGCCTCTGGGGCCAGTTCATCTCGTCGACGACGGGCGAACGCTTCCTGCTGATCATCGGCCTCGGGGCGGCGGCCCTGGGCTTCTACATCGGCCTGGCGCACGGCGGCCTTTTCTAGCGCGTCCCCGCGGGCCGCGTCCGGTGGCGGACGCGGCCCGCTCCGTCGCCTCCCCGCGGCGGACGGGCGTGCGCCCGGCTCCCGTACGCCCGAACGGAGCGCTCCCCAGTAGGCTTCGGCGCGAGAGCCGGAGCCCCGACCATGGGGACACACCTGCCGAGGAGCGCCCCGCATGAGCCTGACCCTGAGGACCATCAGCCGAGAGCAGCATCTGGCATATGTCCAGAGCCTGCCCGCGGCGAGCCACATGCAGGTCCCGGCCTGGGCAGACGTCAAGTCCGAGTGGCGCTCGGAGAGCCTGGGATGGTTCGACGCCACCGGCGAACTGGTCGGCGCGGGCCTGGTCCTCTACCGCCAGCTCCCCAAGATCAAGCGCTACCTCGCCTACCTCCCCGAGGGACCGGTCATCAACTGGTTCGCGCCGAACCTGGAGGAGTGGCTGCGGCCGATGCTCACGCATCTCAAGCAGCAGGGCGCGTTCTCCGTGAAGATGGGCCCGCCGGTCATCATCCGCCGCTGGGACGCCACCGCCATCAAGGCCGGCATCCAGAACCCGGACGTCAAGCGCCTGCGCGACGTCGAGGCGACGCACATCGAACCGCGCGCGTTCGAGGTCTCCGACCGGCTGCGCCGCATGGGCTGGCAGCAGGGCGAGGACGGCGGCGCCGGATTCGGTGACGTACAGCCCCGCTACGTCTTCCAGGTGCCGCTGGCCAACCGTTCCCTGGAAGACGTCCACAAGGGCTTCAACCAGCTCTGGCGCCGCAACATCAAGAAGGCCGAGAAGGCCGGCGTCGAGGTGGTCCAGGGCAGCTACGAGGACCTCGCCGAGTGGCAGCGCCTGTACGAAATCACCGCGGAGCGCGACCACTTCAGGCCGCGTCCGCTCGGCTACTTCCAGCGGATGTGGGCGGCCCTCAACACCGAGGACCCCAACCGCATGCGGCTCTACTTCGCCCGCCACGAGGGCGAGAACGTGGCCGCCGCCACGATGCTGATCGTCGGAGGCCACGTCTGGTACTCCTACGGCGCATCGGCCAACCACAAGCGCGAGGTACGGCCGTCCAACGCGATGCAGTGGCGGATGCTGCGCGACTCCTACGCGCTCGGCGCCACGGTGTACGACCTCCGCGGCATCAGCGACTCGCTGGACGAGAGCGACCCCCTGTTCGGCCTGATCCAGTTCAAGGTCGGCACGGGCGGGCAGGCGGCGGAGTACCTCGGCGAGTGGGACTTCCCGCTCAACAAGCTGCTGCACAAGGCGCTCGATATGTACATGTCTCGCCGCTGACCACCTCACCGTTCGTTCCTCTGTCACACCCCAGCCACGAGAAAGGTTCCGGGCCCGGCCATGGCGCTCACCCTCTACGTCGACACCGCGCGCTGGCGGGCGCATCACCAGAGCGTTCTCCAGCAGTTCCCCGGGCTGGTCCCGGTCTGCAAAGGCAACGGCTACGGCTTCGGCCATGAGCGCCTCGCCGACGAGGCCACCCGCCTGGGATCCGACATCCTCGCCGTCGGCACGACCTACGAAGCAGCCCGCATCAAGGACTACTTCAGCGGCGATCTGCTCGTCCTCACCCCGTTCCGGCACGGCGAGGAGCCGGTGCCGCTGCCCGACCGCGCCATCCGCTCGGTCTCCTCGGTCGAAGGCGTGGGCGGCCTGGTCGGCGCCCGGGTCGTCATCGAGGTCATGAGCAGCATGAAGCGGCACGGCGTCACGCCGGAGGACCTGCCGAAGCTGGCCACGGCCATCGAGGACGTCCGGCTGGAGGGCTTCGCCATCCACCTGCCGCTGGACCGCACCGACGGATCGGACGCCGTCGACGAGGTCATCGGCTGGATGGACCGCCTGCGTGCCGCCCGCCTCCCGCTGCACACGATGTTCGTCAGCCACCTCAAGGCCGATGAACTCGCGCGTCTCCAGCAGCAGTTCCCGCAGACCCGCTTCCGCGCCCGGATCGGCACCCGGCTGTGGCTCGGCGACCACGACGCCACCGAGTACCGCGGTTCGGTCCTCGACGTCACCCGCGTCTCGAAGGGCGACCGCTTCGGCTACCGCCAGCAAAAGGCCGCGTCCGACGGCTACTTGGTCGTGGTGGCGGGCGGCACCTCGCACGGCGTCGGCCTGGAGTCGCCCAAGGCGCTGCACGGTGTGATGCCGCGGGCGAAGGGCGTGGCCCGCGCGGGTCTTGCGACCGTCAACCGGAATCTCGCACCGTATGTCTGGGCCGGCAAGCAGCGCTGGTTCGCGGAGCCCCCGCACATGCAGGTGTCGATCCTCTTCGTGCCGGGTGACGCACCCGAGCCGCAGGTCGGCGAGGAGCTGGTGGCCCATCTGCGGCACACCACCACGCAGTTCGACCGCATCGTCGACCGCTGACGCCACCGGCAGGGCACGCCAGGACCGGAAGGGGCCCGGTGTCCGCAGAACTCCTCTGCGGACACCGGGCCCCTCGTCGTTCCACGGGTCCTGGAGTCACTCCCGGACGGCGCCCCAGCGGACGGGCGGCCCTTCGAAGTGCGCCGCGTGCCGTGGTACGTGGTACGCCTGCCCGAGCGCGAAGACGTCCGGCGCGTGGTCCAGGACGCCGCCCGACGGGTCGTCGTCGCCGTCCCTGCGGACCACGTCCCGTTCCGGCATCAGGATGTCCCTGAGAACGACGGCGCAGAGGTAGAGCGTGCCCAGCAGGTGCAGCACGATGGTCAGCTGGTACCCCTCCAGCGGCAGTCCCTGATGCTTGTCGCCGCTGCCCGTGTAGGCCAGGTACATCCAGATCCCGAGGTAGTACATGACCTCGCACGCCTGCCAGATCAGGAAGTCCCGCCAGCGCGGCCGGGCGAGCGCGGCCAGCGGGATGAGCCACAGCACGTACTGCGGCGAGTAGACCTTGTTCGTCAGGATGAAGAGCGCGACGACGAGGAACGCGAGCTGCGCGAAGCGGGGCCGGCGTGGCGCGTAGAGGGTCAGCAGGCCCAGACCCGCGCAGCCGACGATCATCAGCAGCGTCGCGTAGAGATTGGCGTTCTCCAGTGGGTTGCCGGTGCGCTGCGAGATCAGCAACCAGACCGACCCGAAGTCGATGGGACGCTCCTGGCTGAACGTGTAGAACTTCGCCCAGCCCTCGCGCAGGTGAAAACCGGCCCCGTTGTACGAGATCATCACGGGCAGATTCACCACCAGCCACGCGGCCACGGCCCCCGTCAGGCACCGCCCGTACGCGCGCCAGGTCCCGGACCGCCAGCAGAGCATCAGCAGCGGCCCCAGCAGGAGTACGGGATACAGCTTCGCCGCGGTCGCCAGCCCGATCAGCACCCCGGCGGCCAGTGGACGGCTGCGCGACCACATCAGCATCCCCGCGGCGGTCAGCGCGACGGCCAGCAGGTCCCAGTTGATGGTGGCGGTGAGCGCGAAGGCGGGTGCCAGGGCGACGAGCAGCCCGTCCCACGGACGCCGCCGGTGCGTACGGGCCACGCAGACGGCGATCACGGCCGCGCACACCATCAGCATGCCGGCATTGACCAGCCAGTAGATCTGCTCACGCTGCTGGATGCCGCCCCCGTGCGGGGTCATCCAGGAGGCGACCTCCATGAACAGCCCGGTCAGCACCGGGTACTCCAAGTACTGCATGTCGCCTGGCAGGCGGTTGAAGTACGGGATGAGCCCGTCGGCGAAGCCGCGCCCTGCGTAGAGGTGGGGGATGTCGGAGTAGCAGGCGTGGGTGTACTGCGTCGTGGCGCCGAAGAACCAGCCGCCGTTGTAGCACGGCAGCTTCTGCACCATGCCGAGCGCGAACATGCCGAGGGCGACCAGCGCGATGACCCGTACCGGCGTCAGACGGCTCAGGCCCAGCAGTGCGTGGCGTCCGATCGGGCCTCCGATCAGCTCGCTCCCGCCCGCCGCCACCTCGTCCCGTCGCGTAGGCCGTACGGACTCGTCCTGTCGCACGCTCGTCATGGCCCCATCCTGCCGCACACTCCTGAGCAGAACGTGGCGAAGCCCCCGCCCGGTCAAGCCGGGTCGGGGGCTTCGGATTTCCGCGGTTTCACGTGAAACGGACGCTGTTCCACGGGAAACCGAGCGGTTTCGTCAGGGGCGTTCCCCACTGGGCCCGCCCCAGAAGCCGCCGCCGGTGTCGGTCTCCCCTGGGTCGGGGGTCGGGCTGGTGTCCCCGCCCGTATCGCCACCGGTCTCACCACCCGGATCACCGGTCGTTCCGCCGCTGTTCTGGCAGTTGATGTCCCAGTCCGCGCAGGTCTCCGTCGGCGTCGGGCTCGGCGAATGCGACGGAGTGGCGGTCTCGGACGGCTTCTCGGACGGGGTCGGAGTCGGCGTCGGAGTCGGCGTCGGAGTCGGGGTCGGCGTCGGCATGCCTTCCTCGTCCGTGCGCTGTCCGATCGGGTCGGCGGCCGGGAACTGCCGCACGGGCATGCCCTTCATCGCCTGCATCATGTACTGGGTCCACACTTCGGTCGGCAGGGCACCACCGTGGATCGAGTCAAAACCACCGACGCCGTTCATGGAGAGCTGGCGGGGGTTCTTGGCGTCCTCACGGAACATGGTGACCGCTGTCGAGAGCTGCGGGGTGTAGCCGACGAACCAGGCCGACTTGTTCTCGTCGGTGGTACCGGTCTTGCCGGCGGCCGGCCGGCCCAGCTTCTGCGCCTCCTTCGCCGTACCGTTCTGGATGACGTTCTCCAGGGCCTTGGTGACGTTGTTGGCGATGTTGGGATCCATGGCCGACTCCTTCGACGGCTCGTCGATCCCCTCGACGGTTTCTCCCTTGTGCGTCACCTCGGTCACCGAGTACGGCTCGACCTTGGTGCCCGACTTCGCGAAGGTCGCATAGGCATTGGCCATGCGGATCGCGCTGGGCGTGGAAGTACCCAGTGCGAAGGACGGGTTGAGGTTCTTGTCGAAGCTTCCCTCGGAGATGCCCGCCGCCTGGGCCATGTCGCGGACCTTGTCCATCCCGACGTCCATACCGAGCTGGACGAACGGGGTGTTGACGGACTGCTCCATCGCCTTCATGAGGCTGATGTAGCCCCATGGGTGATTGCTCTCGTTCACTTGGTAGAACGGCGAGCCGTCCTGCTTCATGACGTAATTTCCGTCTGCGTCCTTCACCTTGAGGTGGTCGTTGCCGTTGTAGCGGCTGTCGGGGGAGATCCCCTGGCCGTCACTGTGCTTCGTGCCGTACTTCATCGCTGCGGCGAGGACGAACGGCTTCCACGTCGAACCGACCGGCACGCCGAACGTGTCGGCGTTGTTGCTGAAGTGGCCCTTGTCGTAGCCCTCACCGCCGTAGAGCGCGACGACCTTGCCAGTGCCGGGCTCCACGGAAGCGCCACCGAACTGGACGTATTTGTCCTTGGCCCGCTTCTCCGGGTCGATATAGCGCTTGTTGACCTTCTTCACCGAAGCGGCAAGGTCCTCGACCTTCTTCTTGTCGAAGGTCGTGTGGATCTGGTAGCCGCCCTTGTCGAAGGCCGCCTCGCTGATGTCGGTGTTCTTGAGGACGTACTTCTTCGCGGTGTCCATCAAGTAGCCGATCTGGCCGCCCTTGCTGGCCACCGGCTTCGGCTCCTGCGGCTGGGGGAACGTCTTGTACTTGGCCCGCTCGGTCTTCGTCATGCGGCCGACCTCGACTTCACGGTCGAGGATCCACGACCAACGCGACTGCGCACGGGCGGTGTTGGCCTTCCGCGTGGAGTGCGGACCACTGCCGCCGGCGGGGTCGTACAGGTCCGCGCCCTTGAGGACGGTGGCCAGCAGAGCGCTCTCGTCCGGCTTGAGGGCCTTGGCGTCCTTGCCGTAGTACGCCTGCGCGGCGGCCTGGATGCCGTAGGCGTTCCGGCCGTAGTAGCTGGTGTTGAGGTAGCCCTGGAGGATCTTGGGCTTCGGGACCGTCCCGCCCACCTTGATGGAGATGAAGAGCTCTTTGAACTTGCGGTCGAGCGTCTGCTCCTGCGAGAGCATGGCGTTCTTGACGTACTGCTGGGTGATGGTCGAGCCGCCCTGGGTGTCGCCGCCCTGGGCCATCTTGACCACGGCGCGCAGGATCCCCTTCGGGTCCACGCCGGAGTCCTTCTCGAACGACGCGTTCTCGGCGGAGATCGCCGCGTTCTGCATCGACCGCGGGATATCACTGATGTCGACGATCTGACGGTTCGTCTTGCCGTCGCGGGCCATGATGTCGCCGTTGGCCCAGTAGTAGACGTTGTTCTCCTGACGCGCGGCGGCGCTCTCAAGAGGTACCTGCACCAGTGCGAGCGCTATGCCGGATACGCCGACGATCAGCCCGATGAAGCCGACGCACAGCGCCGTGACCTGCTTCCAGGACGGCACGAACCGCTTCCAACCGACCTTGTTCGCCCGCGGGTAGTCGATGAGACGCTTCTTCGCCGGCCCGTCCCCGCCACGGCCGCGGCCCCGGCCGCGTCCTCCCTCCGGCCCGCCGCCACCGGTGCGACGCCCCCGGCCGCCATGGCCGCCGCTTCCCGCGCCCGATCCCACGGCGGTGTCGGGCGCCCGCCGACGGCCACCGCGCTGGGCGGCACGGCGCGCTTCGGCCCGTCCGCCCGTCGGCCGTTCCTGACCGTGCGCGGCGGAAGAAGGCGTGGCGTCGTCAGCAGCACCACGCGAAGGCGACCCGCGCCGTCCCGATGACTGCTGCGCGGCACGTCGGGCCGCGGCGCGTCCACCACCTTGTGGCTGTGGTGGTTTGCGACGGTGCTCGCTCATGGAACGGCTACTCCTCGGGCAGGCGCGCTATCTCGTCGCCTGAAGGCGGCAGTTGACTTCAGGTCCCCCCGATGCACGACCCGTTCCTGACGCGCGGGTCGCACTGCACCGAGCACGGGGACGCCACGTATAGGCCCACAGTTCCCGGCAGTCTGCATGCCGCACAGACTACGCAGGGCCAAAACCTGCCCACCGTCGAAATTCACTCCAAATCAGGCAGGTTGGGTAGTAAGAATCGGTGATGTGACGCCGTTCACCGTCCCCTTGCTTGTTCCGTCCTGGTGCCCGTTCTATCGTCTGGATGTATCGAGTCGATACATCAGCACGAGATAAAGAACGCACGAGGCCGAGGAGGTGGAGGATGAGCAGACGGTCCGGCATCCTCGAATTCGCCGTCCTGGGCCTGCTGCGCGAGTCCCCGATGCACGGCTACGAGCTGCGGAAACGGCTCAACACCTCGCTCGGGGTCTTCCGTGCGTTCAGCTACGGCACCCTCTACCCCTGCCTCAAGGGGCTGGTCGCGACCGGCTGGCTCATCGAGGAGACGGGCGGCGCCCCTGAGGGCGCCCCCGCAGCGGCAGGACGCCGGGCAAAGATCGTCTACCGATTGACCACGGCGGGGAAAGAGCACTTCGAGGAGCTGCTCTCCCACTCCGGGCCGGATGCGTGGGAGGACGAGCATTTCGGCGTCCGCTTCGCCTTCTTCGGCCAGACGTCACGGGACGTACGGATGCGCGTGCTGGAAGGCCGCCGCAGCCGGCTGGAGGAGCGCCTCGAAAGGATGCGCACCTCACTGGCCCGCACTCGCGAGCGGCTGGACGACTACACCCTCGAACTACAGCGCCACGGCATGGAATCCGTGGAACGCGAGGTCCGTTGGTTGAACGAGCTCATCGAAAGTGAGCGCTCCGGCCACGATCGGCGTGCGCCGGAGTCCGCAGCACGGGACAAGCAGGATCAGTCAGGAGATACGGGCGGCCTGCCCCGGCACCGGGGTGGTACCCGGCCGGACCCGTCCGATGACACCACCACATGAGGGCCTGCCCAGCAGGGCCTCAGCGAGCACACAGGGAGCAACCGGAATGGGTTCGGTTCGCGTAGCCATCGTCGGCGTGGGCAACTGCGCCGCCTCGCTGGTACAGGGCGTCGAGTACTACAAGGGCGCCGACCCGGACACTCGCGTGCCCGGTCTCATGCACGTGCAGTTCGGCGACTACCACGTGCGTGACATCGAGTTCGTGGCCGCCTTCGATGTCGACGCCAAGAAGGTCGGCCTCGACCTCTCGGACGCCATCGGCGCCAGCGAGAACAACACCATCAAGATCTGCGACGTGCCGAACGCCGGTGTGCAGGTCCAGCGGGGCCACACCCTCGACGGTCTGGGCAAGTACTACCGCATGACGATCGAGGAGTCCGAGCAGGCTCCGGTCGACATCGTCCAGGTCCTCAAGGACAAGCAGGTCGACGTTCTGGTCTGCTACCTCCCTGTCGGCTCCGAGGACGCCGCGAAGTACTACGCCCAGTGCGCCATCGACGCCAAGGTCGCCTTCGTCAACGCCCTTCCGGTCTTCATCGCCGGCACCAAGGAGTGGGCGGACAAGTTCACCGAAGCCGGTGTCCCGATCGTCGGTGACGACATCAAGTCGCAGGTCGGCGCCACCATCACGCACCGTGTGATGGCCAAGCTCTTCGAGGACCGGGGCGTCGTCCTGGACCGCACGATGCAGCTGAACGTCGGCGGCAACATGGACTTCAAGAACATGCTCGAACGCGAGCGCCTGGAGTCCAAGAAGATCTCCAAGACGCAGGCCGTCACCTCCCAGATCAAGGACCGCGAGCTGGGCGAGGACAACGTCCACATCGGGCCCTCCGACTTCGTGGCCTGGCTCGACGACCGCAAGTGGGCCTACGTCCGCCTCGAGGGCCGCGCCTTCGGCGATGTGCCGCTGAACCTGGAGTACAAGCTCGAGGTCTGGGACTCCCCCAACTCCGCGGGCGTCATCATCGACGCGCTGCGTGCCGCGAAGATCGCCAAGGACCGGGGCATCGGCGGCCCGATCCTCTCCGCGTCCTCCTACTTCATGAAGTCGCCGCCGGTGCAGTACTTCGACGACGAGGCGCGCGAGAACGTCGAGAAGTTCATCAGGGCCGAGGTCGAGCGCTGACCCACCCGGCATCACGCCTCCCCGCGGGCCTCCGGATATGACTCCCGGAGGCCCGCGGGCTGTGTGAAGCTGTGCGCCATGGCTGCCGTGCGCGATCTCCGCGTATTACTCAAGCTGCGCGACTTCCGTTCACTTCTGGCCGCACGGCTGCTCTCGCAAGCAGCCGACGGCGTCTTCCAGGTGGCGCTCGCCACCTTCGTCGTCTTCTCCCCGGAGAAGCAGAGCTCGCCCGCCGCCATCGCCTCCGCCATGGCGATCCTGCTGCTTCCCTACTCCCTCCTCGGCCCGTTCACCGGTGTCCTGTTGGACCGCTGGCGGCGACGCCAGGTCCTGCTCCGCGGCAACCTGCTGCGCACCCTCCTCGCCGCCGCGACCGCGGCCCTGATCCTCATCGGCGTTCCCGACTGGCTGTTCTACGTATCGGCGCTGTCCGTCACCGCCGTGAACCGCTTCGTACTGGCCGGCATCTCCGCCGCGCTGCCCCGAGTGGTGACGGGCGAAGAGCAACTGGTCGTCGCCAACTCCCTTTCCCCTACGGCCGGAACGCTCGCCGCGACGGCCGGCGGAGGGCTCGCCTTCGCGGTCCGGCTCATCGGTCCGCAGGCGGACGCGCTCGTCGTGCTGCTCAGCGCGGCCCTCTATCTGTGCTCGTCCCTCACTGCCCTGCGGATGGCGCCCGACCTGCTCGGCCCCGACCCGTCTCTACTCCAAGGGCGCCTGAAAGAAGCCCTGTTGAACACCGCGAGGGGCCTGCATGACGGCCTGCGGCACCTCGTACAGCGGCGTGTTCCTGCCCGCGCGCTGATCGCCATGACGGTGGTGCGGTTCTGCTACGGCGCGCTGACGGTCATGGTGCTGATGCTGTGCCGCTACGCCTGGTCGGCAACGGAGTCCGAAGGGCTGGCGCTACTCGGGATCACCATCGGCGTCTCGGGGGCGGGCTTCTTCGCCGCGGCGCTCGTCACTCCCTGGGCCATCGCCCGGCTCACGCCGTTCGGGTGGATCGCCTGCTGCGCCGCAGCGGGCGCGGTGTTGGTGCCGGCTCTGGGGCTGCCGTTCACTCCCGGCCCGATGCTGGCCGCCGCCTTCGTGCTCGGCCTCAGCACCCAAGGGACGAAGATCGCCACCGACACGGTCGTCCAGTACACGGTCGACGACGCCTACCGCGGCCGGGTGTTCGCCGTCTACGACGTGCTGTTCAACGTCGCCTTCGTCGGCGCCGCCGCGGTCTCGGCGCTCATGCTCCCGCCGGACGGAAAATCGGTCGAATTGTTGGTCGTGGTGGCCGGGCTCTACGCGGCGACCTTCGCGGGGATGGTCCACCTGGGTGCCGTACAGCGCCGCTCCTCCGGCTGACGCAGCACCAACCGCCGCTGCGACGACGTCATGAGACCCGGTACCTTACGGGCGTCATACACGCGCGCCTGCGCAGATCAGCATCGGGGGACTCTCATGACCACACCACCGCACGGCCAGAACCCACATGGCCAGAACCCATACGGCCAGGGCCCGTACGGACAGGGCCCGTACGGACAGCAGCCCCACGGCCAGCCGCCGTACGGTCAGGCCCCCTACCCGCAAGCGCCGCAGGCTCCGTACGGTCAGCCCCAGGGCGGCTATGCCCACCCACCGCAGCAGGCGCCGTACGGGCAACCGCCGCAGCAGGGTTACATGCCGAACCCGCAGCAGCCGTACGGGCAGGGCGGCGCGCCCGTTCCCCCGCCGCGCCCGTCCCGCAACGGGCCGTCTGCCAGGACGATCCTGAAGGGCATCGGCGTCGTCATCGCTCTGGTCACGTTCGGTGTCTTCTGGCTGATGAGCCTGGACGACGCCGAGAACGCCGAAGTCGGCGACTGCATGCACAACAGCGGCAGCACGATCGACGGCGGTTTCGAGGTCGTCGACTGCGGTTCCGCGCAGGCCGAGTACAAGGTCGAGGAGGTCCACTCGGACACCAGCGACATGTCCGTGTGCACCAAGGGCACCCTCGCGTATGCGAAGACCGTTGAGCAGCGGAGGCGTTCGGACACTCACTTGGTCCTGTGCCTGTCGAAGACGAAGTAACGCCTCAGCGGGATCGCGCACGGTGTTTCACGTGAAACAGGTCAGGATTCCGGCCCGTTTCACGTGAAACCCGCGCTCCGGACGGGTGTGTTTCACGTGAAACACACCCACCGCCGTCAGCCCTGGCTCTGCGTGGCCCACCATTCCTTGAGCGCGGCGACGGCCTCCTCGCGCTCCATCGGCCCGTGTTCCAGCCGGATCTCCAGCATCTGCTTGTACGCCTTGCCGACCTCAGGCCCGGGAGCGATGCCGAGAATCTGCATGATCTCGTTGCCGTCCAGGTCCGGCCTGATCGCGTCCAGCTCCTCCTGCTCCTGGAGCCGCGCGATGCGGTCCTCCAGGCCGTCGTAGGCCCTGGAGAGCGCATTGGCCTTGCGCTTGTTGCGCGTGGTGCAGTCCGAGCGGGTCAGCTTGTGCAGCCGCTTCAACTGCGGGCCGGCATCGCGGACGTACCGCCGGACGGCCGAGTCGGTCCATTCGCCCGTCCCGTAACCGTGGAAGCGCAGATGCAGCTCCACCAGCCGGGAGACGTCCTTGACCATGTCGTTCGAGTACTTCAGCGCGGTCATCCGCTTCTTGGTCATCTTCGCCCCCACCACCTCGTGATGGTGGAAGGAGACCCGGCCGTCGCTCTCGAACCGGCGCGTCCGGGGCTTGCCGATGTCGTGCAGCAGCGCCGCCAGCCGCAGCACCAGGTCCGGCCCGTCCTCTTCGAGGTCGATCGCCTGCTCCAGGACCGTCAACGAGTGCTCATAGACGTCCTTGTGACGGTGATGCTCGTCACGCTCCAGCCGCAGCGCGGGAAGCTCAGGCACCACCTTGTCGGCGAGACCCGAGTCGACGAGCAGCTTCAGCCCCTTGCGCGGGTGCGGCGCCAGGATGAGCTTGTTCAGCTCGTCCCGTACGCGCTCCGCCGACACGATCTCGATGCGGTCCGACATCGCCGTCATCGCGGCAACGACCTCGGGGGCGACGTCGAAGTCCAGCTGCGCGGCGAAGCGGGCGGCGCGCATCATCCGCAGCGGATCATCGGAGAACGACTCCTCCGGCGTCCCAGGCGTCCGCAGCACCCGGGCGGCCAGGTCCTCCAGGCCGTCGTGCGGGTCGATGAACTCCTTCTGCGGGAGGAACACGGCCATGGCGTTCACCGTGAAGTCCCGGCGGACCAGATCTTCCTCGATGGAGTTGCCGTAGGACACCTCGGGCTTGCGTGAGGTCCGGTCGTACGCCTCGGAACGGTAGGTCGTGACCTCGATGTCGAACGAGCTCTTCTTGCAGCCGACGGTGCCGAAGGCGATGCCGACCTCCCAGACCGCGTCGGCCCACGGCCGGACGATCTTCAGGACGTCCTCGGGCCGTGCGTCGGTGGTGAAATCCAGGTCGTTGCCGAGCCGGCCCAGGAGCGCGTCCCGTACCGAGCCGCCGACCAGGGCAAGCGTGAACCCGGCCTCCTGGAAACGGCGGGCCAGGTCGTCCGCCACGGGGGACACCCGCAGCAGTTCGCTCACGGCACGTCGCTGTACGTGGCTCAGCGCGTTCGTCGACTGCGGAGTCCGCTCGGGCTGCGGGGCGGGGATGTCATTGTTGGCGTTCGGCACAACAGGACAGGGTACGTGCCCGTGCCGTATCAGACGTCACGTTGCCCACGCCGTCGCATCCCCGACCCCTTAACCGATCATGTGGAGCACTCCGCGGCACCACGCCACAGCGAGCCTCGTTACCATTCGTGGACGCACATTCCGACGACCACTGACGACGACGAGGGACGGGCGAGCGCGTGGCCGATGCGGCAAGGTTCCAGTGGACTGAACGGCCGCGTGGTCGATGGCTACGACGCACCGTGGCACTGTTCACCGGAGTGCCCCTTCTCGTGGGGCTGCTGCAGATTCCGCACGCCCCCGCAGCACACGCGGCTCCCAGCGGGTCGCGCACGGTGGACGTCAGCATCGACTCCCTGTCGCCGTCCGCGCCCGCCAAGGGCGATACGGTCACCGTCTCCGGGACGCTCACCAACAAGGGCAGCTCCGCGGTCACCGGCGCCCACGTCGCCATGCGCCGTGGCCCTTCGCTCAGCGGACGCAGCGACCTCGGCACCGTCTCCCACCGCACCGGCTTCTCGCCCGGCGCGGACGGCGAAGAGGTCGACGGGCACACCGCGAAGGTCCCCGCGCTGGAGCCGGGCATCAGCCGCCCCTTCTCCCTCAGCGTGCCGGTCAAGGATCTCGACCTCGGCGACGACGGCGTGTACCAACTCGGCGTCTCGCTCTCGGGGAAGACGCAGTCCGCGCCCGTCGAACAGGTCCTCGGCATCGAGCGGACCTTCCTGCCCTGGCAGGAGAAGGACGCCGGCAAGAAGACGCAGCTCACCTATATGTGGCCGCTGATCTCCTCCACCCACCTCACCGCCGAGACCGACGCCGACACCGAGCAGACGCCGGTCTTCCGCGATGACGACCTCGCGGCGGAGATCGCCCCCGGCGGGCGCCTGCAGCAGATGGTCGCGCTCGGCAAGAACCTCCCCGTCACCTTCGTCATCGATCCCGACCTGCTCGCCACGGTCGACGCGATGACCAGGACGTACAAGGTGCAGGGTCCGGACGGTCCCGCGGGCAAGAACCAGGCGGTCGCCAAGCAGTGGCTGAACCAGCTCGAGGACGCGGTGAAGACCCACGAGGTCGTCGCGCTGCCGTTCGCCGACCCTGACCTGGCGTCGCTGGCGCACCACGGCAAACGCGTTCCCAGCTCCCTCGGCCACCTCGGCCCGGCCACCGAACTGGCCTCCAGGACCGTGGACACGATCCTGGGAGTGAAGCCGCGCACGGACTTCGCCTGGCCCGTCGACGGGGCAATCGACTCCTCGATCGTCGACGTCGCCACCTCAGCGGGCGCGCACAACGTCATCACCCGGAGCGACAGCCTTCAGGAGACCGGTGGGCTGCCGTACACGCCGACGGCGGCGCGGCCCATCGGCGGCGGCAACACCGCGATCGTCGCGGACGAGCAGCTCTCCCGGGCCTTCGAAGGCGACATGTCGCGCGCCGGCAACTCCACGCTGGCGATCCAGAACTTCCTCGCCCAGACCCAGATGATCAGCCTGCAGGACCCGGGCCGGCAGCGCAGCGTCGTGGTCGCACCGCAGCGCATGCCGACCGCCGGGCAGGCGCAGACCATGGCGTCCGCTCTGCGAAGCCTGGATTCCAGCCGCTGGACCCAGCCGCTGAACCTCAGCGGAGCCGCCAAGGCGGAACCGGATTCCGCGGCCACCCGCCGCATTCCGAGCAGCGCTTCCTACCCGGCCGCCCTGCGCCGCCAGGAACTTCCCACCGCGGCGTTCCAGCAGATCCAGGACACCCAGTCCGCGCTGGACGGCTTCCGGGTGATCCTGGACCAGCCGGAGCGCGTGGTGACCCCGTTCGGGAACGCCATAATGCGCGAGATGTCGACGCAATGGCGCGGCAACCGGACCGGCGCCGGCACGTTCCGCACCTCGGTCCGGAGCTATCTCGCCAGCCTGACCAAGAAGGTCCGCCTGATCCAGAAGTCGGAGGCCACGCTCTCCGGCCGCAGCGCGACGATTCCGGTGACGGTGCAGAACAACCTGCTCCAGGGCGTCGAGGGCATGACGCTGGAGCTGACGTCTTCGCAGCCCAACCGGCTGGACGCGGGCACACCGCAGCGGATCAAGGTCGACGGCGGACACAGCCAGTCGTTCAAGTTCGACACCACGGCGAACGCAAACGGCCCGGTGCGGGTGAAGGCCCAGCTCTACACCGCGGACGGGACGCCGTACGGTAACGCGATGACGTTCGTGGTGAACGTCACCGAGATCACCGCCACGGTCATGCTCGTCATCGCAGGCGGAGTGCTGCTGCTCGTCCTGGCCGGCGTGCGGATCTACCTCCAGCGCAAGCGGGCTGCCGCCCGTCGGGCCGAGGACGGCCCCGAATCCGCTGACGGTCCCGATGGCGAGGACGGCACGGACGGCCCTGGCGGCAAGGGCGACGACAGCGGCGGCAGCGGCGATGCGGGCAGCGATGAGGCCGAGCAGCCGGGTGACCCCGCGCCGGAAACAGGTTCGGGAAACACGGGCGCGTCCGGCTCAGGTGAGAAAGTGGACCGTTGATATATGGCGGGGCCGGATGGCCGGCGACGGATGAGGTGGGGCAGCGATGAACGCGCCGTATGACGGTGACCGCGGCCGGGGCGCCAATGGCGAACCCGCGGGGCCGGTCCCTCCGACGCCGCAAGCGCCCGGGGCCCCGGATCCTTACGCCCAGAACCCCTACGCGCAGGACCCGTATGTCCAGGACGCGTACGGCTACGACCCGCACCGTGCGCACGATCCGGCGGTCCAGGACCCGGTCACCGAAGCGCTGTACGACCGCGCCTCGCACCCTCCGCCTCCGCCGGGACCGACGCCCGAGCAGCCGCTCTACCAGCAGCCGCCCGCGGGGCAGCACGCTCCCGACCCGCAGTTGTGGGCCGCACCACCGGCACCCGAGCCGCAGGGTCCGGGCCGCAATCTTCCGTACGGCGACGCCACTGGAGCGACGCAGTTCGTAGGGGTCGACGATCTGGTCACCCAGGCCGCCGACGAACGGCCCGAGCCCGACGCCTTCGCGCACCTCTTCCGCGATCAGCAGCAGTCGTACGAACCACAGCGCCGTCCCGTGACGCCCGAGCCGGCACCGGTGGTGGCCGGGGAAGCTCCGGGCCCGGAGTCCGCTCCTGAGCAGCCGGCGCAGGAAACCGGCCCGGTGGCGGCTGCCGGAAAGCCGTCCGGTGGCCGGGCCTCCGGCCTGCTCAAGTCCAGCGCGGTGATGGCGGCCGGCACGATGGTCTCCCGGCTCACCGGCTTCGTCCGCTCCGCGCTGATCGTCGCCGCACTCGGTGGCGCCGTCCTCGGCGACTCCTGGCAGGTGGCCTACCAGCTCCCTACGATGATCTTCATTCTGACCATCGGCGGCGGACTGAACTCGGTGTTCGTCCCGCAGCTGGTGCGCGCGATGAAGGAGGACGACGACGGCGGCGAGGCATACGCCAACCGGCTCCTCACCCTGGTGATCGTGGTCCTCGGCATCCTCACCGTCGCCGCCGTCTTCGCCGCGCCACTCCTCGTGAAACTGGTGTCGTTCGACATCTCCCGCGATCCCGCGGCCAACGAAGTCGCCGTCGCCTTCACCCGCTACTGCGTGCCCACGATCTTCTTCATGGGCCTGCACGTCGTGATGGGACAGATCCTCAACGCCCGCGGCCGGTTCGGCGCGATGATGTGGACCCCGGTCCTGAACAACATCGTCATGATCGCCACCTTCGGCCTGTTCATCTGGGTGTACGGCACCGCCGAGACCTCCAACATCGGCGTCACCACCATCCCCACGGACGGCATCCGACTGCTGGGCATCGGCACGCTGCTCGGCCTCGTCGTCCAGGCGCTGGCGATGATCCCGTACCTGCGGGACGCCGACTTCACCTTCCGGCTGCGCTTCGACTGGCGCGGCCACGGACTGGGCAAGGCTGCCAAGCTCGCGAAGTGGACGGTGCTGTTCGTCCTCGCCAACCAGGCGGGCGTACTCGTCGTGACCCAGCTCTCCACCTGGGCCGGCAACACCGCCGACCGGCAGGGCCACCCCGGCACCGGCTTCATCTCCTACGCCAGCGCCCAGCTGATCTGGAACATGCCGCAGGCCATCATCACCGTCTCCGTGATGGCGGCGCTGCTGCCCCGCCTGTCCCGCTCGGCACACGACGGAGACACCGGAGCCGTCCGGGACGACATCTCCCAGGGCCTTCGCACCTCCGCCGTCGCCATCGTCCCGATCTCCTTCGGCTTCCTCGCCCTCGGCATTCCGCTGTGCACCCTGGTCTACGGCTCGTCCGGCGCCGGCGTACCGATGGGCTACATGCTGATGGCCTTCGGCGTGGGCCTGATCCCGTTCTCGGTGCAGTACGTCGTGCTGCGCGCCTTCTACGCGTACGAGGACACCCGGACGCCCTTCTACAACACGGTGATCGTCGCCGCCGTCAACGCCGCCGCATCGGCCGCCTGCTTCCTGGTCCTGCCCGCGCGCTGGGCCGTGGTCGGCATGGCGGCTTCCTACGGCCTCGCCTACATGATCGGCGTCGGCGTGGCCTGGCGGCGTCTGGGCAAGCGGATGGGCGGCGACCTGGACAGCGCCCGCATCGTGCGCACGTACGCACGGCTGGCGGGTGCGAGCATTCCGGCCACCCTCATCGCCGGTGCCGCCGTGTACGGCATCATGCAGGGACTCGGCAGCAACCTCATCGGTTCGCTGGCTGCGCTGATCGTCGGCTGTGTCGCTCTTCTGGGGGTCTTCTACGTGGCCGCACGGAAAATGCGGATCGAAGAGCTGACCGCGCTGGTCGGCATGGTCCGCGCCAAGCTGGGGCGCTGAGGACGCACAACCATCGACCGCCACCGCGTGTCGTGCATAGTGGCGGACTGTGGGCACAATTGTCTTGGCTCATTGAGCCTGCAACGGATGGGGAGGCAGGAACGACGGTGGCGGAACGGAGCACGGCTGCCGTCGACGTGGCCGACACAAGCGGTGAGGAACCGCTGACCGCCAAGGCGGGTAAGGCCACGGACGACGGTGCGAAGGCCGACAAGGTGTCCGACGCGGAGCAGGATGCCGCCGGCACCGATGACGCGACGGCGGCGGCCGAAACGGAGCCGCCCGAGCTGCACAGCGGCCACAAGCTCGCCAGACGCTACCGCCTCGAGGAGTGCGTCACCCGTCTGGAGGGGTTCAGCAGCTGGCGCGCGGTCGACGAGAAGCTGCGCCGGGCCGTGGGCGTGCACATCCTGCCCGCCGACCACCCGCGCGCCCGCCCCGTCCTGTCCGCCGCACGTGCCTCCGCGCTCCTCGGGGATCCCCGGTTCGTGCAGGTCCTCGACGCGGTCGAGGAGAACGATCTCGTCTACGTCGTCCACGAGTGGCTGCCGGACGCGACCGAACTGTCCGCCGTGCTCGCCGGCGGGCCGCTGGAGCCGCACGACGCCTACCAGCTCGTCAGCCAGGTCTCCCAGGCCATGGCCGCCGCGCACCGCGAGGGCCTGGCCCATCTGCGGATCAACCCCGGCTCGGTGCTGCGCACGGAATCCGGCCAGTACCGCATCCGCGGCCTCGCGGTCATGGCCGCGCTGCGCGGCATCACGTCCGACGAGCCGCAGCGCACCGACACCGAAGCCATCGGCGCGCTGCTCTACGCCGCGCTGACCCAGCGCTGGCCCTACGAGAACGACGCGTACGGCCTGTCAGGGCTGCCGAAGGGCGTCGGACTGATCGCCCCTGACCAGGTGCGGGCCGGCGTCCACCGCGGGCTGTCCGAGCTCGCCATGCGCGCAGTGGTCAACGACGGCGCCACCGCATCGCGCCAGGAACAGCCGTGCACCACCCCGGACGAGCTGGCCAAGGCAGTCGCCGCCCTGCCGCGCATCCGCCCCCCGGAGACCTCCTTCACCACTCCGCCGCCGTATCAGCGGACTCAGTACCAGCAGGGCAGCTACGGCCAGTCCGCGGCGCGCAACGGCCAGATGAACCGGGCCGCACAGCCCGTCCCCAGCCCCCCGCCGCCGTTGCAGAGCCGTACCGGCAAGGCCCTGAAGTGGGCTGTCTCCGCTCTGCTGATCGCGGCTCTGGGGCTCGGCAGCTGGCAGCTGGCGGACACCCTGCTGAAGGGCGAAAAGCAGGAGCCGCAGCCCAACTCCCAGCCGGCCCCGAAGAGCAAGGACAAGCTGACGGGCAAGCCCCTCAGCATCGTGACCGCGAAGGATTTCGACCCCGAGGGATCGGACGGCGGCGAGAACCCCGAAGAGACCGGCAAGGCGTACGACTCCGACCCGAACTCTTACTGGCCCACGTCGTCCTACCGGAACTGGCCCAACTTCGGGCGCCTCAAGAGCGGCGTCGGACTCATCCTCGACCTGGGCAAGAAGCAGCGCATCGGCAGCACCGACGTCACCTTCATCGGCGACACCTCCGTCCAGCTGCTGGCGGCGTCCAAGGACGCGACCGAGATGCCGACCACCCTCGACGCCTTCACCAAGGTGGCGGAGGGCTCCGGCAGCAAGGTGAACCTCAAGCCATCGAAGCCGCTGGAGACGCGGTACGTCCTGGTCTGGCTGACCAAGCTCCCGCAGGACACCGGTGGCGACTACCGCGGAAAGGTCACGGACATCAAGGTCATCGGCTGACGCCCATACCTGGCGCGCTGCGATCCGCCTCAGCCGACGCAGGCATCGTTTCGCGCCAGGTATCGCGTCGGCACCACGCCATCCCCCGCGTCTGCATCAGCTCACGGCAGAGAGCCGACAGCCACTCTCATTTACATTCCCTGTGCCGCAGGATTCAATGGAGCGAGATCACGCAGCTACGGCCGGGGGGCCAGTGTCCACCGAGAGCGACGAGGCTTCGCCACCAACCGACGCCGACCTCCTTGCCCTGCATGTGAAAGGCGATCCCGATGCCTTCGGGGAGATCGTCCGGCGGCATCGCGACCGTCTCTGGGCAGTGGCGATCCGCACCCTGGGTGACCGCGAAGAAGCGGCCGATGCCGTCCAGGACGCCCTGGTCTCCGCGTACCGAGCGGCCCACACCTTCCGCGGCCAGTCCGCCGTGACGACCTGGCTGCACCGGATCACCGTGAACGCCTGCCTGGACCGGGCCCGCAAGGCCGCCTCCCGGCGCACCTCTCCCATCGCCGAGACCGAGCACCTGGACCAACTCCTGGAGCCGGAGGAATCGGCCGCGCTTCCCGCGGAACGCGAGGACCTGCACCGCGAACTCCTCGGCGCTCTGCGCACGCTCCCCGAGGAACAGCGGGCCGCGCTCGTCCTCGTCGACATGCAGGGATACCCCGTCGCCGAGGCCGCGGAAATCCTGGATGTGCCCACCGGCACGGTGAAAAGCCGCTGCTCACGAGGGCGCGCCCGGCTCCTTCCCTTGGTCAGTCACCTTCGCACCGATGACGGCGACGGAAGAACGAAGGGCACGGCAAGGAACCAGGTGCCGGGGACATCCGTCCCACCGACGTCAGGACCGGAAGACACAGGTGCCGTGAAGGGCGGAGGTGGGCGAGCATGACGTCGTCAACCGGCACGGATGAGCACCCGGAGGTCGCAGAGATCTCCGACCTCACGGACGGGCTTCTTTCTCCGTCCCGCACCGTCGAACTGCGCGAGCATCTCGCCACATGTGCACTGTGTGAAGACGTCCACGCCTCTCTGGAAGAGATCCGCGGACTGCTCGGTACCCTGCCCGGACCTGTGCGGATGCCCGCGGATATCGCCGGCCGCATCGATGCCGCGTTGGCGGCCGAGGCGCTGCTCGACGCCACCTCGCCCGTCGCGGAAGCCGATGTTTCACGTGAAACGGCAGATGGCTCGGACGCTGTTTCACGTGAAACAGCCACCGAAGCCTCCCCCGCCGGCGGCTCGAGCCGACCTGCAGGGCACCCACGAGGCTCCTCAGGCCCCGGGCGGCGGCCCGGTGGCCGGACGCCCCGGGCCCGCCGGTGGCCCAGGATCCTGCTCGGCACCGCCGCAGCCGCGGCAGTGTTCAGCGTTGGCGGACTCCTCGTCCAGAACTCCACCACCACTGCCGACCACGACGGCGGACAGGACCGACCCACAACAGCGACCGGAGGCGGCAATGACGGCCTGACGTCCGCGACTCTCGGGGCACGGGTCCATGAGCTGCTCGCCTCCAAGGGCGCGCAGAAGTCTCCTGAGATCGGAACACGCAGCGAGCCGGAGACCCCGATGCGCGGGGGCGCCGACACCGTCCCCTCCTGCGTCAGCCGGGGCATCGGCCGTCCCGAGACGCCGATCGTCTCTCGCCAGAGCCGGTACGAGGGCAAGGACGCCTATCTCGTCGTGCTGCCTGCCCCTTCGGACCCCAAGCGCGTCACGGCGTACGTCGTCGACTCGTCCTGTGTCTCCGCCACGCCCCCGTCTCCCGGCAAGGTCCTGCTGACCCACTCGTACCCGCGAGACTGAACGACGGTACGTGCGCTGCGGCACGGCGGGAATGCTCGACCCGTAGGATCCGTTGGGTGGGGTGAGAGTTCCCAGAGCCCCAGCAAGCAGTCGGCAGAGACAAGGAAGACACCCGTGAGCGACGTCCGCAACGTGATCATCATCGGCTCCGGGCCCGCGGGTTACACCGCAGCGCTCTACACCGCCCGTGCGTCCCTGAAGCCGCTGATCTTCGAAGGTGCCGTCACCGCAGGCGGTGCGCTGATGAACACCACCGACGTGGAGAACTTCCCCGGCTTCCGCGAGGGCATCATGGGCCCGGACCTGATGGACAACATGCGGGCACAGGCCGAGCGCTTCGGCGCCGAGCTGGTGCCCGACGACATCGTCTCGGTCGACCTCTCCGGAGGGATCAAGACCGTCACCGACACCGCAGGCACAGTGCACCGCGCGAAGACCGTCATCGTCACCACCGGCTCGCAGCACCGCAAGCTCGGCCTGCCCCGTGAGGACGAGCTGTCCGGCCGTGGCGTCTCCTGGTGCGCCACCTGCGACGGGTTCTTCTTCAAGGACCAGGACATCGCCGTGATCGGCGGCGGCGACACCGCGATGGAGGAGGCCACCTTCCTCTCGCGCTTCGCCAAGTCGGTGACGATCGTGCACCGCCGCGACACCCTCCGGGCAAGCAAGGCCATGCAGGAGCGTGCCTTCGCCGACCCGAAGATCAAGTTCGTGTGGGACAGCGAGGTGGCCGAGATCCACGGCGACAACAAGCTGTCCGGGCTGACGCTGCGCAACCTCAAGACCGACGAGACGTCCGAGCTGCCGGTGACCGGCCTGTTCATCGCGATCGGTCACGACCCGCGCACGGAGCTCTTCAAGGACCAGCTGAAGCTGGACGACGAGGGCTACCTCAAGGTGGACGCGCCCAGCACCCGCACGAACCTCGAAGGCGTCTTCGGTGCCGGAGATGTCGTCGACCACACCTACCGTCAGGCCATCACCGCGGCCGGCACCGGCTGCTCCGCGGCACTCGACGCCGAGCGCTTCCTCGCGGCGCTGGCGGACGACCAGGCCACGCCGGAGCCCGAGAAGACCCCGGCCGTCTGACCCCTCACTTCCCCAGCTTTTCACCACCCACCCAGTAAGGAGATTGCCATGGCCGGCGCCACGGTAACCGTGACGGACGACAACTTCGAAGAGGTCGTCCTCAAGAGCGACAAGCCCGTTCTCGTGGACTTCTGGGCCACCTGGTGCGGCCCGTGCCGCCAGGTCGCCCCGTCCTTGGAGGCCATTGCCGCCGAGCACGACGAGATCGTCATCGCCAAGCTGAACACCGACGAGAACCCGGGAACCACCGCCAAGTACGGCGTCATGTCGATCCCGACCATGAACGTCTACCAGGGCGGCGAGGTCGTGAAGACCATCGTCGGCGCCAAGCCGAAGGCCGCCATCGAGCGCGACCTGTCGGATTACCTCGCCTGAGGCACGCCGTAACGTTTCACGGGAAACGGGCCCACCCCCTTGAGGGGGCGGGCCCGTTCTCTGTTCCGGCTCGTTTCACAAGGGCCGCAGTGCAGGTTCCTTCTGGACGGCGCCCAGCAGACGGTCGAGAGCCATCTCCACGTCTTCCTTCCACGAGATGGTGGATCTCAGTTCCAGCCGGAGCCGCGGAAACCGCGGGTGCGGCCGGACGGTCTTGAAGCCCACCGCGAGGAGATGATCGGCCGGCAGTACGCAGGCCGGCTCCGACCACTGGGCATCCCCGAACGCCTCGATGGCCTTGAAGCCGCGCTGGATGAGGTCCTTGGCGACCGTCTGGACCATCACCCGCCCCAGCCCTTGCCCCTGAAAGCCGGGGAGCAACCGGGCGGTCAGCAGCTGCACAGCGTCCGCGGACACCGGGCTGGTGGGGAATGCCGTGGAACGGGGCACGTAGGCGGGAGGGGCGTACAGCACGAAGCCGGCAGGCACGTCATCGACATAGACCACCCGCCCACAGGAGCCCCACTCCAGCAGCACCGCTGAGATCCAGGCTTCCTTTTCCAGGTCGGGCCGGCCTGCCTTTACCGCGGCCTCGCCGCTGACGGGGTCCAGCTCCCAGAACACACAGGAGCGGCAGCGCTTGGGGACGTCCGGAAGGTTGTCCAATGTGAGCGGTACGAGTCGACGGCCCATGGAGCCAGGTCCTCACTTCCCTCGCCTGCCGCACTGCGGCGGGCTGCCGACGCCGCCCGCTCGCCGAGCAGACCGCCGACGAACCCTCCGACGGCTGCCAGGCCGAACCCCGCGGCCAACAGTCCGGTGCGGCTCACCGATCGCATGGCTCTCTCCTGATATGAAGCGTCTCCACGTGGATGTGCCATACCGATCGCATCGTATCCACCCTTTACGGGCGCGGGTACCGCGAGAACGCAAAGGACGGGCCGTGTCCCGGTGTGTCTTCCGGACCACGGCCCGCCCTCCGAGCTCGGGTCGGCCAGCTCAGCCTTCGTCGTCGTTTTCCTCGGACGGCGACGTTCCCAGAACAGGCCCCTCGTCGGGAGCCAACGTGCCCAGGATCCGCTCCAGATCCTCCATCGAGGCGAACTCGACGACGATCTTTCCCTTCTTCTGCCCGAGGTCGACCTTCACCCGCGTCTCGAAGCGATCGGACAGCCGGGAAGCGAGACCGGTGAGCGCGGGGGAGACCCGGGTTCCCGCGCGGGGCCCCTTGGCCTTGCTCGCGCCGGCCGGCTGCGAACCCATCAGCGTGACGATCTCCTCGACCGCACGGACCGAGAGGCCCTCCGCCACGATGCGGCGGGCAAGCAGATCCTGCTCCTCCGAATCGCCGACCGACAGAAGCGCACGGGCATGCCCCGCGGAGAGCACGCCTGCCGCAACCCTGCGCTGCACGGTGGGCGACAGCTTCAGAAGGCGCAGCGTGTTGGAGACCTGCGGACGCGAACGCCCGATCCGGTCCGCCAACTCGTCATGCGTGCACTTGAAATCCTTGAGCAACTGGTCGTAGGCAGCTGCCTCTTCCAGCGGGTTGAGCTGAGCCCGGTGCAGGTTCTCCAGCAGTGCGTCGAGCAGCAGCTTCTCGTCGTTCGTTGCCCGCACGATGGCCGGGATCTTCTCCAGGCCCGCCTCACGGCACGCACGCCAACGGCGTTCGCCCATGATGAGCTCGTACCGCTCCGGTGCGGCCTGACGCACCACCACCGGCTGCAGCAGCCCCACCTCCTGAATGGAGGTGACCAGCTCCGCGAGCGCGTCCTCGTCGAAGACCTCACGCGGCTGCCGGGGGTTCGGTGTGATCGAGTCCAGCGGCAGTTCGGCGAAGTGCGCGCCGGGCACATCCTGTTCGGCAGCCGGCTCCACGTCCGCGGTGGGCGCCTCTGTTTCACGGGAAACAGAGGCAGCTGGAAGTGAGGCGACCTTTGCCGCTGCCACGCCCCGCTCGGGAGCCAGGACCGGTACGGCCGACGGCGATGTCGTTCCCCGTCCCACCGTGGGTCCGCCTTGCTCGGTGCTCTGCGGTGCCGCGGGGATCAGCGCACCGAGCCCACGGCCGAGCCCTCTACGTCGTTCGCTCACTGCGTCCCCTCCGGCGTGCTGTGCTGCGCTTCATAGTTCACACTCAGCCCCTGGCCCGCGGTCTGACCCGCGCCGCGCAGGGCAATCTCTCTGGCTGCTTCAAGGTACGAGAGCGAGCCGCTGGATCCCGGGTCGTAGGTGAGCACCGTCTGCCCGTAACTGGGCGCCTCGGAGATGCGCACCGAGCGCGGGATGCTCGTACGCAGCACCTCGTTGCCGAAGTGGCTGCGCACCTCGTCGGCGACCTGGGAAGCCAGCCGCGTACGGCCGTCGTACATGGTGAGCAGAATCGTCGAGACGTGGAGCTTGGGGTTGAGATGACCCCGCACCAGCTCGACGTTGCGGAGGAGTTGGCCCAGGCCCTCCAGCGCGTAGTACTCGCACTGAATCGGGATCAGCACCTCGGCACCGGCGACCAGAGCGTTCACGGTCAGCAGGCCGAGCGAGGGCGGACAGTCGATGAGGATGTAGTCCAGCGGCTGTTCGTACGCCTGGATCGCCCGGTCCAGGCGGCTTTCCCGCGCCACCAGCGAGACCAGCTCGATCTCGGCGCCGGCCAGGTCGATGGTGGCGGGCGCGCAGAACAGACCCTCGACGTCCGGCACCGGCTGCACCACATCGGAGAGCGGCTTGCTCTCCACCAACACGTCGTAGATCGACGGCACTTCGGCGTGGTGGTCGATTCCCAGCGCGGTGGAGGCGTTGCCCTGGGGATCGAGATCGACGACGAGCACGCGGGCTCCGTGCAGCGCCAAGGAGGCGGCCAGGTTCACCGTGGTCGTGGTCTTGCCAACCCCACCCTTCTGGTTGGCGACCACCATGACGCGTGTCTGTTCAGGCCGCGGCAGCGCCTCACCCGCGCGGCCAACTGTCTCCACCGCCAACTGAGCTGCACGACCGATCGGGGTGTCGTCCATCGGGGGTGGCGTTTCACGTGAAACATCCTCCCCGAGCGACTCGCTTCGGGGACCGGGGACCGGATCGGTCATCGGTCCCGCGATGTTGGCGTCGGACCGCACGGATTCACTCTCCTCGACATCAGGCTCGCAATGTTCAGAGCCTGCCATGCTTTCGGTACCACGAACCAGTGAGGTCCGTTCTCCTGTGGATGAATCCACTTCTGTGGATACTTCAGTGACCCGTGTGGGTTTGCGGTCGCGTGGCGCGGAAGCCGCTCGACCACGCCCGATGATCCCTTGCAACAGAGAACGACGTTTCACGTGAAACACGATGCCAGCGTCGCGCCCGATTGAGCCGCGACACTCCGCCTCATGCCCATTTGGTCGCCTTTGCGGCACGTGCCGCCACCCGCCCGCTGTCGGGCACGTGCTCTGATCCGTATCGGGCTGCGCGCCCCCGCGTCAGCGGCGTCGCGCCCGCGAAACCCGGCTCGCCCGCGCCGCCTTCGCCCGCTTGGCAGCGAAGCGCACACCGCCGGGGCTCTCGCCCACCTCGACACGCACCACGGTCGAGAGCGGATCCACGATCCCCTCGCCGACCTGCACCACCGAGGTCGCCACCACGCCGAGCTTGCTCAGCGCGGCGCGCGCACCCTTCAGCTCCTCCTCCGCGGCATCGCCCTTGAGCGCCAGCATCTGTCCGTAAGGACGCAGCAGCGGCACTCCCCAGCCGGCGAGCCGGTCGAGCGGGGCAACGGCTCGCGCGGTCACCACGTGCACCTGCGGCAGCTTCCCCATGACTTCCTCGGCGCGCCCCCGTACGACGGTGACGTGGTCGAGGCCGAGCAGTTCGACGACCTCCTGAAGAAAGTTCGTACGCCGCAGCAGCGGCTCCAGGAGCGTGATCTTCAGGTCCGGACGCACCAAGGCCAGCGGGATGCCGGGCAGTCCGGCGCCCGAGCCCACGTCACAGACCGAGACGCCCTCGGGAACCACCTCGGAGAGCACCGCGCAATTGAGCAGGTGCCGCTCCCACAGCCTCGGCACCTCACGCGGGCCGATCAGCCCTCGTGTCACACCGGCGTCGGCGAGCAGTTCGCCGTACCGCACGGCCTCCGCAAAGCGCTCACCGAATACCTCCTGCGCCTCTTTCGGCGCGGGAGGGAGCTCCGCTGCTGCCTCCGTCACGGGAACCGCCCTTCCTCTGGACTGCTGATGCTGCCGGGAACCGGGGATATGTCCCCCGGGATAACACAGAAGGCTGACAAGTTTTGGCCCCGCCTGCGAGCAGACGGGGCCAAAGACATCTGGATGTGTGGAGCTGGGTCAGGCCGGGAGGACAACCACTCGGCGCTCCGGCTCCTCGCCCTCCGACTCACTGCGCAGACCCGCCGCCGCCACGGCGTCGTGGACGACCTTGCGCTCGAACGGCGTCATCGGGTCCAGCTTCACCGGCTGGCCGGTGCTCTGGGCCTCTTCCGCCGCCTTCGCACCCAGCGCGGCCAGTTCCTCGCGCTTCCGCGCCCGGAAGCCGGCGACGTCGAGCATCAGGCGGCTGCGGTCGCCGGTCTCGCGGTGCACCGCGAGGCGGGTCAGCTCCTGCAGCGCCTCCAGCACCTCACCGTCGCGGCCCACCAGCTTCTGAAGGTCGCGGCTGGTCGAGTCGCTGATGATCGACACCGCGGCGCGGTCGGCCTCGACGTCCATGTCGATGTCGCCATCGAGATCCGCGATGTCCAGCAGGCCCTCGAGGTAGTCGGCGGCGATCTCCCCTTCCTGCTCCAGGCGGGTCAGGGTGTCGGTGCCCTCGGCGGCAGGGGTCGTGTCCGTCACGAAAGGACTCCTTCTTACTTCTTGGACGGGTGCTTGGGGCGCTGCTGGCCCTTGCGCTGTCCGGACTTGGTGGTGCGGGATCCGGAGGAGCTGCCCTTCTCGGCAGAGCCGCCCTTCCCCTTGCCGCTCTGCGTGGTCTTGCTGTCCTGCGGGGCCTTCTTCTCCAGCGACTGCTTCTTCGAGGCGTCCTGGTCGGTGGCCCCGGACTGCGAGCCGGCCCGGGTGCGCGCACCCGGCGTGCCTGCGGGACGTGCACCGCCGGCGGGGGCGGACGTCTGCCGCTTGGACTTCGGCTGCCGCTTGGGCTGCTGGCGGTTCTGCCGGGCTTCCTCGGCGGCCTGCTTCGCCTCGATCTCGGCCGGGTCCTCGACGATCTTGCCCTTGGCCCGCAGCCGCTCCTGGCGCTCGGTGAACGCCTTGCTGCCGGGGGTGGGGTTACGACGGATGACGAACATCTGCTGGCCCATGGTCCACACGTTGGTGGTCAGCCAGTAGATGAGAACACCGACGGGGAAGTTGATGCCGAAGACGGCGAACATGACGGGGAAGACGTACATCAGCATCTTCTGCTGCTGCATGAACGGCGTCTTCACCGTGAGGTCGACGTTCTTGGTCATCAGCTGGCGCTGCGTGTAGAACTGCGAGCCCGACATCAGCACGATCATGATGATCGTGACCACCCGGACGTCGACCAGCGAAGCACCCAGGGACTGGATCTTCTCGGCGCTGTCCATGAACTTCGCGGCCAGCGGGGCACCGAAGATGTGGGCCTTCTGCGCGCTCTGGAGAAGCGCCGGGTCGATGACACCGACGGTCTTGTTCTGCGCGATGTGGCTGAGGACCTGGTACAGCGAGATGAAGAACGGCGACTGGGCCAGAATCGGGAGACAGCTCGAGAGCGGGTTGGTGCCCGTCTCCTTGTAGAGCTTCATCATCTCTTCGGACTGGCGCTGCTTGTCGCTCTTGTAGCGCTCCTGGATGGCCTTCATCTTCGGCTGGAGCGCCTGCATGTTCCGCGTCGACTTGATCTGCTTCACGAAGAGCGGGATCAGGCAGACGCGGATCAGGACCACCAGCGAGACGATGGACAGCCCCCACGCCGCGCCACTGTTCTCGTCAAAAATGAGGCTGTAGAACGAGTGGAACTGGACAATGATCCAGGAAACAGCGTAATAGAGAGGTTTGAGGATCGTGTCCACGAATCAGGCTCCTTGGGCGTTGGGCTGAGTCTCGGGCTGGGCGACGGGCTCAGGGACGGCAGTCCCGCCCAGGCGGCTCCTCAGCCGCTGATGCCAAACCGGATGCTTCCGGGGAGGAACGTGGTCGACGCCACCGAGCGACCACGGGTTGCAACGCAGGATGCGCCAGGCAGTCAACGCAGTCCCTTTTACCGCGCCGTGCCGGTCGATGGCCGTGTAGCCATAGTGCGAGCACGACGGGTAGTACTTGCAGACCGGGCCCAGCAAGGGGCTGATGGTCCACTGATACAGCTTGATCAACAGCAGCAGCGGGTACTTCACTGTGCGCTCCCTCCCGGTTCCCGACCGGGGATCCGAGGGTTGCCCCCCGTGGGATTGCCACTGCGCGGTACCCCACCCAGCAGCCGCTCCAAGGCGGCGTCCAGGTCACGGGCCAACTGTTCATGGCCCGACTCACCCGCACCGGGCAGCGCCCGTACGACAACCAGGCTACCGGCGGGCAGCCGGTACAGCCGGTCGCGCAGGAGATGGCGCAGCCGGCGCTTGACCTTGTTGCGGACGACGGCGCCCCCAACGGCCTTGCTCACGACGAAACCCGCACGCGCGGGGGAAACGTGTTCCCCCGCTGCGTGCGGGTCCGTTGCACCGCTACGAAAATGAACGACAAGGAGCGGGCGCCCGGCCCTGCGTCCCCGGCGTACCGCGGTCGCAAAGTCCTCGCGCCGCCTCAGCCGATGCTCGGTAGGCAGCACGTCATGGACCTAGGGTCTGGCTGCTCAGGCCGACAGGCTGGAGCGGCCCTTGCCACGACGCGAGGCCAGGATGGCGCGGCCGGCGCGGGTCCGCATGCGCAGACGGAAGCCGTGGGTCTTCGCGCGGCGACGGTTGTTCGGCTGGAAGGTGCGCTTGCTCACTCGGGGGCTCCAGGAATACTTGTTGCCTCATGCGAGACAGATGTGGGGCGTCGACTGGCTGTCACCGTGCGCCCACGAGTAGCTCGCAACGCCCAAGTGCACCGCTTCATGACCACTGAGAGTGATCTTTGCCCATCGGAGGCAGGCGGCAGCAGCCATCGACAACTCGACCTGGTCACGGTACGCGCGGCTACGCCATCCGGTCAAACCGGTGGTACCGGGCCCCGTGCGGGACTCTTGTCAGGACACACTATGCACAGCCTGTGGACAACGACTTGAATCCCCAGGCCCGGCCTGACTACCGTGGCCGAACCCCGATTCCTTCCCGCCCGTCCTGAGAATCACACATTCGTGGGACTGCTGAGAGAGCGTGCCCCGTGGCTGATGTACCTGCCGATCTTGCCGCAGTGTGGCCGCGCGTCCTCGAGCACCTCCTACGGGCGGACGGCGACGGCCTCAAGCCCAAGGACCAGGACTGGCTCAAGCGGACGCAGCCGCTGGCGCTGGTCGCCGACACCGCGCTGCTCGCCGTCCCCAATGAATTCGCCAAGGGCGTGCTCGAAGGCCGGCTGGCACCGCTGATCGGCGAGGCACTCAGCCACGAGTGCGGGCGTCCGATCCGAATCGCGATCACGGTCGACGACTCCGCCGAAGAACCGTCGGCTCCGCAGGCACCCCCGCAGTACCAGCAGCCGCAGCAGCACCAGGGCCAACAGCAGCAGTCGCATCCGCAGCAGCCGCCGCAGCAGCACGATGCCTATGACGGCTACGACAACAGGCAGGGCTACAGCCGTCAGGGCGACGAACTGCCGAACGTCCGGCCCGCCTACCCCGACTATCAGCAGCAGCACCAGCAGCCCCGCCACGAGCCCGGTTCCTGGCCGCAGCACTCCTCGTCCATGGGCGCAGGCCCGCGCGAGGAGTACGGCTGGCAGCAGCAGCGCCTCGGCGGCTTCCCCGAGCGCGATCCGTACGCCTCGCCGCCGCCGTCACACATACAGCAGCAGCACCCCCAGCATCAGCAGCCGCAGAACGACTACCGCCAGCAGGGGCCCGAGCGCTCCGGCGGGCCGCAGCACGGGGACGGCCGGGGGCCGTACGACCAGCAGCCGCCGCGCCGCGACCGCTCCGAGCACCAGCCCCCGCACGGCCGGCATCTCGACCCCGGCTCCCAGCTGCCCGCCCCCAGTGGTGCGCCGAGTCCGCTCGCCGCGCAGCCTGCGCCCGCGACGGGCCCCGGAGAGCCGACCGCCAGGCTGAATCCGAAGTACCTCTTCGACACCTTCGTCATCGGCGCGTCGAACCGCTTCGCGCACGCCGCTGCGGTCGCCGTCGCCGAAGCGCCGGCCAAGGCGTACAACCCGCTGTTCATCTACGGCGAGTCCGGCCTCGGCAAGACGCACCTGCTGCACGCGATCGGGCACTACGCGCGGAGCCTGTACCCGGGCACCCGGGTGCGGTACGTGAGCTCGGAGGAGTTCACCAACGAGTTCATCAACTCCATCCGCGACGGCAAGGCGGACGCGTTCCGCAAGCGCTACCGCGACATGGACATCCTGCTCGTCGACGACATCCAGTTCCTGGCGAGCAAGGAGTCGACGCAGGAGGAGTTCTTCCACACCTTCAATACGCTGCACAACGCGAACAAGCAGATCGTGCTGTCCAGTGACCGGCCGCCCAAGCAGCTGGTCACCCTGGAGGACCGGCTGCGCAACCGCTTCGAGTGGGGTCTGATCACCGACGTCCAGCCGCCCGAGCTGGAGACCCGGATCGCGATCCTCCGCAAGAAGGCGGTCCAGGAGCAGCTGAACGCCCCGCCGGAGGTGCTGGAGTTCATCGCCTCGCGGATCTCGCGCAACATCCGTGAGCTGGAGGGCGCGCTGATCCGGGTCACCGCGTTCGCCTCACTCAACCGGCAGCCGGTGGACCTGGGCCTGACCGAGATCGTGCTCAAGGACCTCATCCCGGGCGGTGAGGACGCGGCACCGGAGATCACGGCGACGGCGATCATGGCGGCGACCGCGGACTACTTCGGGCTGACCGTCGACGACCTCTGCGGGTCCTCGCGCAGCCGGGTCCTGGTGACGGCCCGCCAGATCGCCATGTACCTCTGCCGGGAGCTGACCGATCTCTCGCTGCCGAAGATCGGCGCGCAGTTCGGCGGCCGTGACCATACGACGGTGATGCACGCCGACCGCAAGATCCGGGCGCTGATGGCCGAGCGCCGCTCGATCTACAACCAGGTCACCGAGCTGACCAACCGCATCAAGAACGGCTGACGCGCGGGGCGGGAGCCCGTACGGGCCGCCGCTGCCGCGCTCCAGGGCGCTTCGGGACGGGTTCCCGGGGCGCCCTTCGCCGTACGGGCTCCTGCGGCGGCGGCAGCGCTCCCGCCGGGGCCTCCCGGGCAGCGGTGTGCGGTCCTCCGAACGCCGGATCCGGCCTTCCTGACCCCGCCCGCCGTCGTCCCGAACCTGTGGAAGGCACCGGCTCTGTTCGATTCCGCGCCAGGTCACGGCCTCTCTCCACAGATTGGGCAAGAATCTTCCGTCCACACCCTGGGGACTGGAAAGTTATCCCTGTGGGATCCACAGGCCGGTGTCCTGACGGATCATCGGACGAGGTCAGAGGGCTGGGGATTTGTGGTCAACCGTAATCCACAGGCTGTGGACGAAGGATCTGTCCACAGAGGTGGATTTCACTTGTCCACCGGCTGCCCACAGGTGAGCGAGGGTTGTCCCCAGCTTCTCCACACCCCTGTCCACTGTTCGGCAACGCAACACCCGCCCTCACCGTGCCGAGTGAAAGCGGTCACACCAAGGTGGTGGGTTGGGCTGTGGGGAACGTGGGTAAAACTGGGGACGGCGCTGGGGAGAAGTGGCCCTCGCCTGTGTATCGGGTGTGCAGAACTTCGGGCGGTCCACAGAGAGCCCGGGTTATCCACGACCGCCACCCACAGGGCCGGTGGACAAAAAATCCGCGTTGACCTGCGAAAAAGCAGTTGTCCACGGTTTCCACAGGCCCTACTACTACGACCACGGATATCTACCGGGGAACTCGCTCGGAAACGGGGCCTGTGCACAACTCGGGTCCGGAGCGCCGACCGCCCGTCGAGTCGACTTGACCCCGAGCAGCACCGACTGTCGGTGGCGTGCGTCAGACTGGTCTCCGGCAACTCAGCCGACGACGAAAGCCAGCAGGGCGAGAGCCAGCAACAGCAGGAGGCGGTTTCCGGTGAAGATCCGGGTGGAGCGCGATGTACTCGCGGAGGCAGTGGCCTGGGCGGCCAAGAGCCTCCCGGCCCGTCCGCCGGTGCCCGTCCTCGCGGGCCTGCTGCTGAAGACGGAGGACGGCACCCTGTGCCTCTCCGGCTTCGATTACGAGGTCTCGGCACGCGTCTCGGTGGACGCCGAGGTGGAAGAAGAGGGCACGGTCCTCGTCTCCGGCCGGCTGCTCGCCGACATCTGCCGCGCCCTCCCCAACCGCCCGGTGGAGATTTCCACCGACGGTGTACGCGTGACCGTCGTCTGCGGCTCCTCCCGCTTCACCCTCCACACACTGCCTGTGGAGGAGTACCCGGCCCTGCCGACGATGCCCACCGCCACCGGCACCGTCCCCGGTGAGGTCTTCGCCGCTGCCGCCGCCCAGGTGGCCATCGCCGCCGGCCGTGACGACACCCTTCCGGTGCTGACCGGTGTGCGGATCGAGATCGAGGGCGACACCGTCACCCTGGCCTCCACCGACCGCTACCGCTTCGCCGTCCGCGAGTTCCTGTGGAAGCCGGAGAACCCGGACGCGTCCGCCGTCGCGCTGGTACCCGCCAAGACGCTGCTGGACACCGCCAAGTCGCTGAGCAGTGGCGACACCGTGACGCTGGCGCTGTCCGGCTCCGGTTCGGGTGAGGGCCTGATCGGTTTCGAGGGGGCCGGGCGCCGTACGACCACCCGGCTGCTGGAGGGCGACCTCCCGAAGTACCGCACGCTCTTCCCGACCGAGTTCAACTCCGTGGCGGTGATCGAGACCGCGCCGTTCGTCGAGGCGGTCAAGCGCGTGGCGCTGGTGGCGGAGCGGAACACCCCGGTCCGGCTGAGCTTCGAGCAGGGTGTGCTCATCCTGGAGGCCGGCTCCAGCGACGATGCACAGGCTGTGGAGCGCGTCGACGCGGACCTGGAGGGCGACGACATCTCGATCGCCTTCAACCCCGGCTTCCTCCTGGAGGGCCTGTCGGCCATCGACTCCCCGGTGGCCCAGCTGTCCTTCACGACCTCGACGAAGCCCGCGCTGCTCAGCGGCCGGCCCGCGAAGGACGCCGAGGCGGACGACGCGTACAAGTACCTGATCATGCCGGTGCGGCTCTCGGGCTGACGGCCTGCGGCCGGGGCATCAGCCTGCGCGGCCCCGCCCGGCGATCGGTCAGGGCGGCGCCGCGCGGGGGCTGCCCTGACCGGTCCAGGACCCCTTGGGGCGACCGGCTTATGAGCGCTTGAGCCCACAGGTGTGCACGCACCTTCGGGCGTAGGCTCGATGCAGGTACGAAAAGCAACGACTACGTGCAAAGAGGGTCTCTGATGGAGCTCGGTCTCGTCGGTCTCGGCAAGATGGGCGGCAACATGCGCGAGCGCATCCGCCGCGCCGGCCACACCGTCGTCGGATACGACCGCAACCCTGACCTGGCGGATGTCCACAGCCTCGAAGAGCTTGTGGGCAAGCTGAAGGGTCCGCGGGTGGTCTGGGTCATGGTGCCTGCCGGTGCCGCCACCCAGGCGACGGTCGACGAACTGGCCGAGCTGCTCTCGCCGGGCGACATCGTCGTGGACGGCGGCAACTCCCGCTGGACCGACGACGAGAAGCACGCCGAGGAGCTGAAGGCCAAGGGCATCGGCTTCGTCGACTGCGGCGTCTCCGGCGGTGTCTGGGGCCTGGAGAACGGCTATGCGCTGATGTACGGCGGCGCCGCCGATGACGTCGCCAAGGTGCAGCCGATCTTCGACGCGCTCAAGCCCGAGGGTGACTTCGGCTCGGTGCACGCCGGCAAGGTCGGCGCCGGCCACTTCGCGAAGATGGTCCACAACGGCATCGAGTACGCCATGATGCAGGCGTACGCCGAGGGCTGGGAGCTGCTGGAGAAGGTCGACTCCGTCACCGACGTGCGGGAGATCTTCCGCTCCTGGCAGGAGGGCACGGTCATCCGTTCCTGGCTGCTCGACCTCGCGGTGAACGCCCTGGACGACGACGAGCACCTGGAGAAGCTGCGCGGGTACGCCGCCGACTCCGGTGAGGGCCGCTGGACGGTCGAGGCGGCGATCGACAACGCCGTGCCGCTGCCCGCGATCACCGCGTCGCTGTTCGCGCGGTTCGCGTCCCGTCAGGACGACTCCCCGCAGATGAAGATGATCGCCGCGCTGCGCAACCAGTTCGGTGGCCACGCGGTGGAGAACAAGAAGTAGTCAGCAGGTCCGCAGCCGCGGGAGGTCGGCGCAGCTCCATGCACGTATCGCATCTGTCGCTCGCCGACTTCCGCTCGTACGCCCGGGTCGAGGTCCCGCTCGAACCGGGCGTGACGGTGTTCGTGGGCCCCAACGGCCAGGGCAAGACCAACCTCGTCGAGGCGGTCGGCTATCTGGCCACGCTCGGCAGCCACCGGGTCTCGTCCGACGCGCCGCTGGTGCGGATGGGCGCCGAGCGCGCGATCATCCGCGCCGCCGTCGTCCAGGGCGAACGGCAGCAGCTGGTCGAGCTGGAACTGAACCCTGGCAAGGCCAACCGCGCCAGGATCAACAGGTCCTCGCAGGTCAGGCCGCGGGACGTGCTGGGGATCGTCCGGACGGTGCTGTTCGCGCCCGAGGACCTGGCGCTGATCAAGGGCGATCCGGGCGAGCGCCGCAGGTTCCTGGACGAGCTGATCACCGCCCGCTCGCCGCGGATGGCAGGGGTGCGCTCGGACTACGACCGGGTGCTCAAGCAGCGCAACACCCTGTTGAAGACCGCGGCGCTGGCGCGGCGGCACGGCGGGCGCCAGATGGATCTGTCGACGCTGGACGTGTGGGACCAGCATCTGGCCCGCGCGGGCGCCGAGTTGCTGGCGCAGCGGCTCGATCTGATCGCCGCACTGCAACCGCTGGTGGACAAGGCGTACGAGCAACTGGCGCCCGGCGGCGGCCCGGTGGGGCTCGACTACCGCGGCTCGGCGGGCGAGGCGATGGCCGAGGCGTCGACCCGTCAGGAGCTGTACGGCGTACTCCTGGAGGCGCTGGGCGGCGCCCGGAAGAACGAGATCGAGCGCGGGGTGACGCTGGTCGGGCCGCATCGGGACGATCTGCTGCTGAAGCTCGGTCAGCTGCCGGCGAAGGGGTACGCGAGCCACGGTGAGTCCTGGTCGTACGCGCTGGCGCTGCGGCTGGCCTCCTACGACCTGCTGCGGTCGGAGGGCGAGCACGCCGTGGGGCTTTCCCCGGAGGGCGGTGGCGAGCGGCGGGTGGGCGAGCCGGTCCTCGTACTCGACGACGTCTTCGCCGAGCTGGACGCGCGGCGCCGGGAGCGGCTGGCGGAGCTGGTGGCGCCCGGCGAGCAGGTGCTGGTGACGGCGGCGGTGGCCGATGACGTGCCGGGTGTGCTGGCCGGTGCGCGCTTCGCGGTGTCCGACGGCACCGCGGAAAAGCTGGCGCCGTGACGTCCTCGCAGCCGGAGCCGCCCAAGCCGCCCGAACTGTCCGGCATCGATCTGGCGCGGCAGGCGCTGGTCGCGGCGAAGGAGCAGGCACGGGCCCGTGGCGCAGCCGCGCAGCAGAAGAAGCAGGCCAGGCGGGGCGGGCTGCGGTCGGGCGCGCGGGCGGACGGCCGGGATCCGCTGCCGCTGGGCGCCGCCATCAACCGTTTGATCACGGAGCGCGGCTGGGAGACGCCGGCGGCGGTCGGCGGCGTGATGGGGCGGTGGCCGCAGCTGGTGGGGCCCGAGGTGGCGCAGCACTGCGAGCCGCAGAAGTACGACGAGGACGCCCGGGTGCTGACGGTGCAGTGCGACTCCACGGCGTGGGCGACGCAGCTGCGGCTGCTGGCGCCGCAGCTGGTGGCACGGCTCAACCAGGACCTGGGGCAGGGCACCGTCAAGCTGATCAAGGTGCTGGGGCCCGGCGGTCCCGCGCGACGGTACGGACCGCTGCGGGCGCCGGGCAGCCAGGGTCCTGGGGACACGTACGGCTGAGCCGTGCGGAAGCCCTGGTGAGGGGTGTCCGGATGCGGGGCTGATGAGACTCCGCTCACGGTTGCGGCCGGTTGACAGCCCGAAGCGCTGAGTGCCCGCGTGAGCGTCCTGAGGCCCCTTCTCAGATATGGGGAGTCGGCGGACGTGAGTTCAGGGCGGCACATGACGACTCAGGTGCCTGCAAACCCCCATGAGTGTCGGCGCTACCGGTAGACTGATGGCAATCCCGCCCACTTGCGGAACATGTCGAACGACGCAGCCGCTCCCGCCTGTCTTGTCAGGGGTTTTCCCCACAGGCGCGGAAGGGCTCGTGCTGTGCCAGAAAGGGCGCTTCGTGGCCGACTCCGGCGACCTCAACGAGAACAACACGGCTTCTACCGAAGAGGGGGTTCCGGCCGGCGCCATGGGCGACTCCTCGGCGGAGACGTCGTACGACGCCAGCGCGATCACCGTCCTCGAGGGCCTGGACGCGGTACGCAAGCGCCCCGGCATGTACATCGGCTCGACGGGTGAGCGGGGTCTGCACCACCTCGTCCAGGAGGTCGTCGACAACTCCGTCGACGAGGCGCTGGCCGGGCACGCGGACACCATCGACGTGACGATCCTGCCCGACGGCGGCGTCCGCGTCGTCGACAACGGCCGCGGTATCCCGGTCGGCATCGTGCCGTCGGAGAACAAGCCGGCCGTCGAGGTCGTGATGACGGTGCTGCACGCCGGCGGCAAGTTCGGCGGCGGCGGCTACGCGGTCTCCGGTGGTCTGCACGGCGTGGGTGTCTCCGTCGTGAACGCGCTGTCGCAGCGGGTGGCGGTCGAGGTCCGCACGGACGGCTACCGCTGGACGCAGGAGTACAAGCTCGGTGTGCCGACCGCGCCGCTCGCCCAGCAGGAGGCGACGGACGAGACCGGCACCTCGGTGACGTTCTGGGCCGACGGCGACATCTTCGAGACCACCGTCTACAGCTTCGAGACGCTGTCCCGGCGCTTCCAGGAGATGGCGTTCCTCAACAAGGGCCTGACGATCGCGCTGCGGGACGAGCGCCCCGATCACGTGGACGAGGAGGGCAAGCCGCTCTCCGTGCGCTACCACTACGAGGGCGGCATCGTCGACTTCGTGACGTACCTGAACTCGCGCAAGGGCGAGCTGGTGCATCCGACGGTCATCGACGTGGAGGCCGAGGACAAGGAGCGGATGCTCTCGGTCGAGATCGCGATGCAGTGGAACACCCAGTACACCGAGGGTGTCTACAGCTTCGCGAACATCATCCACACCCATGAGGGCGGTACCCACGAGGAGGGCTTCCGCGCCGCGCTGACGGGCCTGATCAACAGGTACGCGCGGGACAAGAAGCTGCTGCGCGAGAAGGACGACAACCTCACGGGCGAGGACATCCGCGAGGGTCTGACGGCGATCATCTCGGTCAAGCTCGCCGAGCCGCAGTTCGAGGGCCAGACCAAGACCAAGCTGGGCAACACCGAGGTGAAGACCTTCGTCCAGAAGGTGGTCTACGAGCACCTCACCGACTGGCTCGACCGCAACCCCAACGAGGCGGCGGACATCATCCGCAAGGGCATCCAGGCGGCCACCGCCCGGGTCGCCGCCCGTAAGGCGCGCGATCTGACCCGCCGCAAGGGGCTGCTGGAGACGGCGTCGCTGCCTGGCAAGCTCAGCGACTGCCAGTCCAACGACCCGACGAAGTGCGAGATCTTCATCGTCGAGGGTGACTCGGCCGGCGGCTCGGCGAAGTCCGGCCGTAACCCCGAGTACCAGGCGATCCTTCCGATCCGAGGCAAGATCCTCAACGTCGAGAAGGCGCGGGTCGACAAGATCCTGCAGAACAACGAGGTCCAGGCGCTGATCTCGGCGTTCGGCACCGGGGTCCACGAGGACTTCGACATCGAGAAGCTCCGATACCACAAGATCATCTTGATGGCGGACGCCGACGTCGACGGCCAGCACATCAACACCCTGCTGCTCACCTTCCTCTTCCGCTTCATGCGACCGCTGGTCGAGGCCGGGCACGTCTACCTCTCCCGCCCGCCGCTCTACAAGATCAAGTGGGGCCGGGACGACTTCGAGTACGCCTACTCCGACCCGGAGCGCGACGCGCTGATCCAGATGGGCAAGCAGGCCGGCAAGCGGATCAAGGACGACTCGGTCCAGCGGTTCAAGGGTCTCGGCGAGATGAACGCCGAGGAGCTGCGGGTGACGACCATGGACACCGATCACCGGGTGCTCGGCCAGGTCTCGCTCGACGACGCGGCCCGTGCGGACGACCTGTTCTCGGTGCTGATGGGCGAGGACGTCGAAGCGCGCCGCTCGTTCATCCAGCGCAACGCCAAGGACGTCCGTTTCCTCGACATCTGAGCCCTGTCGGCCCGTACAACAGCCGCAGCTCGAAAGGATTTTGAACCAGCATGGCCGACGAGAATCCCCCGATCATCCCGGACGGCGTGACCGCCGAGGGCGCCCCCGCCGCCATTGAAGGCGTGGGCATGCGCGTCGAGCCCGTCGGGCTCGAAACGGAGATGCAGCGCTCCTACCTCGACTACGCGATGTCCGTCATCGTCTCGCGTGCGCTGCCCGATGTCCGCGACGGCCTCAAGCCGGTGCACCGCCGCGTGCTCTACGCGATGTACGACGGCGGCTACCGGCCCGAGAAGGGCTTCTACAAGTGCGCCCGCGTCGTCGGTGACGTCATGGGTACGTACCACCCGCACGGCGACTCCTCGATCTACGACGCCCTGGTGCGTCTGGCGCAGCCGTGGTCGATGCGGATGCCGCTGGTGGACTCCAACGGCAACTTCGGTTCCCCGGGCAACGACCCGGCCGCGGCCATGCGGTACACCGAGTGCAAGATGAAGCAGCTCTCCATGGAGATGCTGCGGGACATCGACGAGGAAACCGTCGATTTCCAGGACAACTACGACGGCCGTAACCAGGAGCCGACGGTCCTGCCGGCGCGCTTCCCGAACCTCCTGATCAACGGCTCGGCCGGTATCGCGGTCGGTATGGCCACGAACATCCCGCCGCACAACCTCCGCGAGGTCGCCGCCGGTGCCCAGTGGGCGCTGGAGAACCCCGAGGCGTCCAACGAGGATCTGCTGGAAGCGCTGATCGAGCGCATCAAGGGCCCCGATTTCCCGACCGGCGCGCTGGTGGTGGGCCGCAAGGGCATCGAGGAGGCGTACCGCACCGGCCGTGGCTCGATCACGATGCGTGCGGTGGTGGCGGTCGAGGAGATCCAGAACCGCCAGTGCCTGGTGGTCACGGAGCTGCCGTACCAGGTCAACCCGGACAACCTCGCGCAGAAGATCGCCGACCTGGTGAAGGACGGCAAGATCGGCGGCATCGCGGACGTCCGCGACGAGACGTCATCGCGCACCGGCCAGCGGCTGGTCATCGTCCTCAAGCGGGACGCGGTCGCCAAGGTCGTCCTCAACAACCTCTACAAGCACACCGACCTCCAGACGAACTTCGGCGCCAACATGCTCGCGCTGGTGGACGGGGTGCCGCGCACCCTCTCCCTGGACGCGTTCATCCGCAACTGGGTCAACCACCAGGTCGAGGTCATCGTCCGGCGGACGAAGTTCCGGCTGCGCAAGGCCGAGGAGCGGGCGCACATCCTGCGCGGTCTGCTCAAGGCGCTGGACGCGATCGACGAGGTCATCGCGCTGATCCGGCGCAGCGAGACGGTCGACGTGGCGCGCGAGGGCCTGATGGGCCTGCTGTCCATCGACGACATCCAGGCGAACGCGATCCTGGAGATGCAGCTGCGCCGGCTGGCCGCCCTGGAGCGCCAGAAGATCACCGCCGAGCACGACGAACTCCAGCAGAAGATCCACGAGTACCAGTCGATCCTCGCGTCGCCGGAGAAGCAGCGGCAGATCATCAGCGACGAACTGGCCGCGATCGTCGACAAGTTCGGCGACGACCGGCGCAGCAAGCTGGTGCCCTTCGAGGGCGACATGTCCATCGAGGACCTGATCGCCGAGGAGGACATCGTCGTCACGATCTCCCGCGGCGGCTACGTGAAGCGGACGAAGACCGACGACTACCGCTCGCAGAAGCGCGGCGGCAAGGGCGTCCGCGGCACGAAGCTCAAGGAAGACGACATCGTCGACCACTTCTTCGTCTCGACCACCCACCACTGGCTGCTGTTCTTCACGAACAAGGGCCGGGTCTACCGCGCGAAGGCGTACGAACTGCCGGACGCGGGACGGGACGCGCGCGGCCAGCACGTGGCCAACCTGCTGGCCTTCCAGCCGGACGAGCAGATCGCCCGGATCCTGGCGATCAGGGACTACGACGCCGCCCCGTACCTGGTGCTCGCCACCAAGGCGGGTCTGGTCAAGAAGACCCCGCTCAAGGACTACGACTCGCCGCGTTCCGGCGGCGTGATCGCGATCAACCTGCGCGAGCAGGAGGACGGCACGGACGACGAACTGATCGGTGCCGAGCTGGTGTCGGGCGCCGATGACCTGCTGTTGATCAGCAAGAAGGCGCAGTCGATCCGCTTCACCGCCACGGACGAGGCGCTGCGCCCGATGGGCCGCGCGACCTCCGGTGTGAAGGGCATGAGTTTCCGCGAGGACGACGAACTGCTCTCGATGAATGTGGTGCGCGCCGATACCTTCGTCTTCACCGCGACGGACGGCGGGTACGCCAAGCGCACCCCCGTGGACGAGTACCGCGTCCAGGGCCGCGGCGGTCTGGGCATCAAGGCGGCCAAGATCGTGGAGGACCGGGGTTCGCTGGTCGGGGCGTTGGTCGTCGAGGAGAGCGATGAGATCCTGGCGATCACCCTCGGCGGTGGCGTGATTCGTACGCGGGTCAGCGAGGTCAGGGAGACCGGCCGTGACACCATGGGCGTCCAACTGATCAACCTGGGCAAGCGTGATGCCGTTGTCGGCATCGCACGGAACGCCGAGGCCGGGCGCGAGGCCGAAGAGGTCGATGGGGTCGAGGGGCCCGATGAGACCACTGAGGCCGAGGGGACCGAGTCGGCGGCGGCCGAGGGCGGGCAGCCCGCGGCGGAGTAGCACGAGGAGTAGGTCGTGAGTGGAGCCACGGGCGCTGCGGCGGGTGGATCGGGAGCCGGGAAAGGCTCGTCATCCGGACCCGCAACCGTGACGGAAGACAGCGCCCGTGGCTCCGCCGCGCCCGGCGGCCCCCGGGAAGAGGGCCCGTACCAGGGGGGAACCGTGACCGATACACGCCAGCCGTACCCGCAGTCACAGCCGCAGCCCGCGCCGCAGCCGGGCCGGCAGCAGCCCTACGAGCCGCCTCAGGCGTACGCCACGGGCGGCGGCAAGGGCGGCGCCCCGTCGGTGCGGCTGCCCCGCACCGGGGCCCGTACGGAGCCGCGGACGCGCAAGGCCAGGCTGCGGGTGGCGCGGGCCGATCCGTGGTCCGTGATGAAGGTCAGCTTCCTGCTGTCCATCGCGCTGGGTGTCTGCACGATCGTGGCGGTCGCCGTGCTGTGGATGGTGATGGACGCGATGGGCGTCTTCACCACCGTCGGCGGGACGATCAGCCAGGCGACGGGGTCGAGCGACGGCAGCGGCTTCGACCTGGAGTCGTTCCTCTCGCTGCCGCGGGTGCTGATGTTCACCACGATCATCGCGGTGATCGATGTCGTTCTCGCGACGGCGCTGGCGACCCTCGGATCGTTCATCTACAACCTGTCGGCGGGCTTCGTCGGCGGGGTGGAGCTGACGCTCGCCGAGGACGAATGACGGGTCGGGGAGCGGGTCGTGGAGGCGGCCCGCGAACCGATTTTGGGAACGCCTCTGAAGTGCGCTAATCTTTCGGTGCAGCGAACGAGCGGCTATAGCTCAGACGGTTAGAGCGCTTCCCTGATAAGGAAGAGGCCCCAGGTTCAAGTCCTGGTAGCCGCACCGCAGCATCGGCCCGGCCGGAGATTTCTCCGGCCGGGCCGATGCTTTTGCAGGGGGCGGAAGTTGGCACTGCGCGCGCCGCCGGCGCCAGGTCGTTGCCAACGGTGGACTAGGTAACCGATCGGTATCGACCGGTGTGTATCATCGGCCCACATAGGTCCCCTACGTCAACGAAAGACGAGGTCGCGCGGTGAAGAAGCTTCTCCTGGTCGCACTGGCCGCCATCGGCGGGCTCCTCGTGTACCGCCAGATCCAGGCGGATCGCGCCGAGCAGGATCTGTGGACGGAGGCGACCGACTCCGTGCCCGCAGGTTCGGGTGTGTGAGACCAGACGCACAGCACATTTCGTACGGACCCCGGTCGCCGGTTGGCGGCCGGGGTTCCGTGCGTCGCGGGACGGGTGGGGGCCGCGGCGGTGGCCGCGGGCGGGACGGCCGGCGGCCGGGGTCGCAGGACCGTGACGCCCCACTCATGAATTTGCTACAGCACATTATTGAGTTGCATTGGCAAAGTCTAGGTAGGCGGGCCTGCCGCACGGTGCGCGAGGGGGACGAGAAACGTGTCACGACGACATCGAGGAAGGACGGCGGCGCTGGTCGGAGGGCTGCTGCTGGCCCTGTGCGGGACGCCGCTCCAGACCGCCGCAGCCGCGCCCGCCGCGCCCGTGGCACCGGCCGGTGACGGTTCCGGAATGGTGATGGTGCTGGACTCGTCCGGCTCGATGGCCGGCGGCGACGGCTCCGGCAGCACCCGAATCGCCACCGCGCGCAAGGCCGTTGGCACGGTCGTGGACGCCCTGCCCGACGGGTACCCCACCGGACTGCGGGTCTACGGAGCCGACCGGCCCAAGGGCTGTGCCGACACCCGCCTCGCCCAGCCGGTCACCGCGCTGGACCGGTCCGGCATCAAGAAGGCGGTGGCCGCCGTCGAACCCAAGGGCGACACCCCCATCGGGCTGTCCCTGCGCAGCGCCGCGAAGGACCTGCCGGCCGCCGGCGCCGGCTCCGACGGCAGCCGGACGATCCTGCTGATCTCCGACGGCGAGGACAACTGCCGTACGCCGCCGCCCTGTCAGGTGGCGGCACAGCTCGGCAAGAGCGCCGCCAACCTGCGGATCGACGCGATCGGCTTCCAGGTCGCGGGCAAGGCCAGGGAACAGCTGGAGTGCGTCGCCAAGGCGGGCAACGGCCGTTACTACGATGCGCCGGACGCCGGGTCGCTGACCCGCCAGCTCCAGAGAGCCGGTCAACTCTCCGCCGACGGCTACCGCTTGAAGGGCGACAAGGTCCGCGGCACGGCCACCCGCACGGGCGCGCCGGGCATCGTTCCGGGGCAGTACCGCGACACCATCGGCCCCAACGAGACGCGGTATTACGCCACGGACCTCGACGCCGCCTCCACCGCCGACTTCTCGGCGACCGTGGTGCCGCAGCCAGGCGCCGCCGTCGACTCCCTCGACGCTCTGAACACCAAGGTCGTGTACGGCACCGACAGTTCCTGCGACTCCACCACGGAACTGTTCGGCCAGCACGAAGGAGCCGCCCCGCTCACCTCCGGCGTCAGCCGCATCCCGTCCCAGAGCGGCACCGGCGGCTGCGACAAGGCCGGCCGCTACTGGCTGGCCGTCCAACGGAAGGCGGCCAGGGGATCGGAGGCCGCACGCTGGCCGCTGGAGCTGATGTTTCACGTGGAACATCCGCTGAAGAAGGGCGTCACCCCGGCTCAGTCGGAGCCGGAGTACGGCGCGGGCGGCAAGGGCGCCTCGCTGCCCACAGGAGCCCCTCAGGACGTCACAGGCGGCTCCGGCTTCAACGATGCCCGCACGCTGCGTCAGGGCGTCTGGCGGGACCGTCTGCTGCCCGCACAGACCCTCTGGTACAAGGTGCCGGTCGGCTGGGGCCAGCAGCTGCGCTACGACGTGCAGTTCGCCAACGAGCCGACGGTCAACGGCCACGGCGGCCACTTCTCCTTCGGGCGCACCCAGGTCTACACGCCCCACCGCGCTCCGGTGGGCAGCGGAACCGGTGAGTTCACCCAGCAGACCCTGTACACCGGCCGTCCGGCCCTGCTCCGGATGGGAACCGTGCCGGTCGCCTGGACCAACCGCTACGAGACGAACCCCAATGTGAAGCCGGTGCACAGCAACGGCGACTTCTACATCGCGGTGACGCTGGGCGCCAAGGCCGCCGAGATCGCCCGCGATCCGCAGATCGGTGTGGTGCTGCGGGTCGCGGTGCTGGGCACGGCGAAGTCCGGCCCGCAGGCCGGTTCGGTCGCGGTGCAGCGGACCGCACCGGACGATTCCGCAGCCTCGGCGGACAACGGGCCCACCCGCGGTGGAGGATGGACTTCCGGTCCGCTGCTGCCGGTCGTCTCCATCGGCGTGGGCGTGCTGCTGCTCGCCGGGCTCGCGGTGGCCTTCCTCCGCGCGCGCAGGAAGCCGCGGCCGGACGGCGGGAATGCGGATCCGACGAGGGGTGGATCGTGGTGACGGGGCGTACGACGCACAGCGGGCTCGCCGTACTGACGGCGCTGGCGGTGGTGACCATCATGCCGGGAGCGGTGGGTGTGGCCTCGGCCGACGGCCTCCCCGCGTACCGGACGGCGGACGGCGCCACCCCGCTCCGGGGCACCGCCAGCGCCGCGGACGCCCAGGAGTTCGGCAAGGGGCCGCACACCGACACCCTCAAGCGCGGCGAGCAGAAGTACTACGTGGTCACTCTGGACGCCCGCACCAACGCCTACTTCTCCGTGGTCGCCGCCCCGCCGCACGGCACCAAGGTCGAGGACCACCGCGACAAGCTGACCCTCAGCGTGCAGGACAGCAGCGGCACCACCTGCGACAGGGATGCCGACGCGGCCTTCCACGGCGGCGGTGCGCCGTACCCCATCGGCGACTACGCCACCCGCCGGATCGGCGGCGACCGTACGAACTGCCAGAGCGCCGGCCCGTACTACCTCGTCGTCGGCCGCGAGGGCTCGGCCACGTCCGGGCCCGACACCTGGCCGATCGAGCTGACCCGCATCGCCGAGCCCGCCCTCAAGGGCAGCACCCCGGCGAAACCCGCCGAGGGCAGCCGGCCCACCGAGACGCCGGCGCCGCCCACCACGGGCAGCAAGCGCAAGGCCCGGGGCGGCACCGGGTTCAACGACGCGGGATCCATCGGCCAGGGCCTGTGGAAGGACCGCATCCGGCCGGGCGAAACCCGCTTCTACCGGGTGCCCGTCGACTGGGGCCAGCGGCTGAACCTGAGCGCCGAACTCCCCAACTCCACTGCCACGGCCTCCGCGCACGTCTCGGACGCGTTCGGCCTGACCGTCTACAACCCGGCACGCGGCACCGTCGACGACGACGCCTTCGTCCCGTACGACGGGAAACCGGCCGCCGCCAAGATGTTCACCGCGCCGGTCGACTACGGGAACCGCTTCGACTACAGCGACGCCGTCCAGGCGATGCGGTTCGCGGGCTGGTACTACCTGGAGGTCACCCTCCACCCCGACACCACCCAGTTCTTCCCCCAGGGCGCCGACCTCACCCTGCGGGTGGACGTACGGGGCAAGGCCCACGCCGGGCCCGGATACGCCGAGCCCACCCGCGACTTCACCGTCACACCCGACGACCGCGAGACGGCCGACAAGGGCCTGACCGCGCAGGAAGCGACGGACGGCGGCAGCCTCAGGACACTGGGCTACGCCGGGCTCGGGGCGGGCGTGGTGCTGCTGGCCGGTCTGGCGGCTTGGACGCTCGTGGCACGGCGGCGGGGCGCGGCGGCGGTACCGGCCGCGCCGCCGCCCTTCCCGCAGCAGGTGTCCCCGTCCCAGCCCACCGAGCCCGCCCAGCGCCCGGTACCGCCCGCGCCGCCTTCCCAAGAGGACCTGCCGCCACAGCAGTTCGGGCAGCCGGGGGACCGGTAGCGGCTGACCGTCCCGGCGTCCCCTGGGACGGACGCGTCAGGAGGAGAGCAGCGCCCAGACCCCGAACGCGATGCACAGCAGCGCGACGATCAGTACCGGGACCGCCACCTTCGGGGGCGGTCCCGGTCGTCTCGCCGGTGCGGCGGCGGCCTGTGCCAGGGGCGGGTGCCCACCGGGTGCCATGGCCGGAGGCTGTCCGGGGGCCGGGTACGGGCCCGCCGTGTACGGCCGGGTCGCCGGCGGATCGTTCCGTACCGCTGCGGTCGGCCGGTAGCCAGGTCCCGGGGGCGGCACGGCCGGTGCGGCGGGCATCCGCGGCGCCGGCGGAGTGGATCCCGGTTGTGGCGCCGACGGCGTGGCACCCGGCTGCGGCACCGGCGTCGGCGGGGTACCCGGCGGCTGCGGCACGGGCAACCGCCCACCAGGAGGTGCGAGAACGAAGCTCCCGGTGTCGGACATCGAGATCTGTCCGGCCGCCGGCGCGGTGCCGGTGCCCTCGCCGCCCTTCGCGTTACGGAGCGGCCCGTCAGGACCGAAGCCGGAAGGCAGCGGTCCTATGTGGTCGAAGACCTCGACGATCTCTTCCTCGATCGTCGCCTCGGGCAGCAGCTCGGCCACGGAGAGCACCGCCTTGCGCGCCCCCGTCGCCGTCTTGAACCGCGATTCCGGGTCCGGGTGCAGCAGCATGGCCAGCACCTGCCACAGCGGCTCCGGCACGCCCTCGGGCGCGTTCGGGACGCCGTGCTCCAGGAAGCGCCCCACCAGCGCCTCGGCGTCCGGCTTGACGCCCGTGATCAGATACAGCGCGACCAGGCCGACGGCGAAGAGATCGGCGGGGAAGTCCGGTTCGGCGCCCCACATCTGCTCGGGCGCGAAGTAACCCGGCGTGCCCACCACGTAGTTGGTCTCGGTGAGCCGCGGTTCGCCCTTGCGCATCGCGATCCCGAAGTCGGAGAGCCGCAGATGCGGGCGGCCGGTGCCGGTCGACTCCAGCAGGATGTTCGCCGGTTTGATGTCGCGGTGCACCACACCCTCGGCGTGCACCGCGGTCAGCCCCGCCAGCAGCTGGTCCAGCAGGACGCAGACGAACCGTGCGGGCAGCGGACCGTAATCACCGGTCAGATGCGCCAGCGAGCCGCCGTTCACCAGATCCATGGTGAACAGGACCTTGTCGTCGTCGGCGGCCCAGCTCGCCGGGGCCAGCACATGCGGATGGTCGATCCGCAGCGCCTGCTCGCGCACGAACCGCAGCAGCGTGTGCGCGTCGCTCTGCTGGAGCACCTTCGCCGCGACGTAGCGGCGGCGCCGGTGGTCCCAGGCACGCCAGACCGCACCCACACCACCGCGTCCGATCGGGTCGATCAGCTCGTACCGACCGGCGAAGATCTCACCCATGGTGCCCCGTCCGCTTTCCTGAAATCCGCACGCTCCGCTGCGGGCCCGCGCCGTGCCTAACCCTGGTGCGCCTCGTAGTGCGCGACCGCGTCGCCGGTGCGACCGGCGCCGTAGACCCTGAGGAACTCTGCCAGTTCCGGATGCGTGGGGGCGAGGGTGTTCGCCGCGTCGATGATGTCGCCTGCGTCCGAAACGGACCGCAGGAGTGACTGGATTTCGCGCACTACGCGCCGCACCGTCGTCGCTCCGGTCGACGACGTCGCCTGCGCGGTGTTGTTCAGCACCGAGCCTCCGGCGGTCTTCTTGATCTCGTCCATGCGGTCGGTGGCCTCGGCGGCGCTCACGCTGCCGTCGGCGACCTGGCCGGCCAGTTCCTGCAGCGCCTGCACCCGCTGCACCACGGCCGGGTTGCCTATCTTCGCGCGCTGACCACTCATCAGCTGCGACAGCATCGGCGCGGAAAGACCGAGAACGGAGGCGAGTCGTGCCTGGTTGAGGCCCAGGTCATCGATGAGACGACGGAACAGCGCACCCAGAGGCTCCCCGTACCAACTGCGCTGTAGATCCCGGGCCCGCGCGGTGGCTTCCTGCTGTGCTGTGTCCATGCCGTCTCCCCATCTCCCCGATCCCGCTTCGCTGCCGCGAATCTCGCGGTGCATCCTACGGAGAGCGACGGTGTCCGGCGATACCCGGTCGGGAAACCACCGGTGCACCAGGTACCCTGGTTCGCGAAGGGGCCTTAGCTCAGTTGGTAGAGCGCTGTCTTTGCATGGCAGATGTCAGGAGTTCGACTCTCCTAGGCTCCACCTCTAAATGCCCTCTGAACTGCGGAAACGCGGGTTCAGGGGGCATTTTTAGTGCGCATACGGTGCGCACATGTGCGCACGCCGGGGCGGGTGCGAGGGGATGCAGCCCTTGTTTCCCCAGGGGGCGCGCACTCGCCTGTCCCCTGTGCCCCCTGACGATCCCCTGGACGAATGAGTCCGATGCCTTCAGTGGTCATAGGGGATCAGGGATCGTTTGGTCTTGGCTCCGGTGGTCCAGTTGTGCCGGATTGCGGCGCCAAGAGCGAGGAGTTGTTGGCCGACGTGGGCTATGACGCCGGCCGGGGTTCGGCCGCCGTAAGGTTCGAGGCTGAGCCGGCCTTGAGGGGGTCGAAGACGGCCTCGATCCACTGGCGGCGGCGGGCCAGACGGTCGTGCCGGGCTAGCTCGTCGCGGCGGCTGGGCCGCACCGGATGGACCCCCGAACGCTCGGTGAGGAACGAGTGGCCTCAACTCCAGACTGCAAGGCTGTCGGTCAGGCCGGCGAAGATCCGTCAGCGCGTGGCGCGGTACCCAGAGCGGTGGCAGGGCACGAAGGTCTGCAGCAAATCAGTGACGGTCGTTTACGTTCCATGGCGTCCGCCGGAGAACTGCCGGTTCGGCCATGCGCACGAGTGCCTGCCACCTTCGAACGTAGGTCAACTCCTACAGCCGGTCCGAGCCGGAATGAATAGCCGGCTCGTTTTGGGCTTGGCCGCCCAGACGATGATGGTCCCGGGCCCGCGCCCCCGATGCACACGCTGGGCAACCCGCATCCTGACCCGCTGGGTAGTAGGTCAGCACAAGCGGCCGAGGCCGGGTGGCAAGTGACCGGCGCGGGCGGCGTGCTGGCGCCAGGCACCTCGCGGGCGCGGGCTCCAGATTGGCAGTTGGACGGTCAGTGACGTCCGTCGTCCATCTTCATTTGTGGGAGTGGGGCGGTTGGCGGAGTTCCAGGGTGATGGCGTCACGGAGCAGTTGGTGGGCGCGTCGGAGTGAGGTGGTGCCGCTCAGCCACCGTTCGCTCAGTCCCTCTACCAGGGCGGTGAGGCGTTCTGCGGTGGCCTCGGGGTCTGCCTCGGGGGCGGCGAGGCCCGCCGCCTGGGCCCGGCGGATCAGATGTGCGAGGTCATCCACCCATCGGCTGGTTGCGGCGGCCAGCTGTTCCCGGAGGTCCGGGTCGAAGACGGCGGTGGCTCGCAGCTCCCCCCAGGCCGCACTGTTCTCCCGCACGTGGGGGTCGTCCTGTAGTTCCAGCAGGAGCATGTCGGTGAGCTGGGTGCGGGCATCGGCGGAGGTGTCCAGCGCGACGTCGGTGTAGAGGATGGCGCGCCGATTGATGTGCTCCAGGGTGTGCCGCAGCAGCCCGCCACGGCCCTTGAAGTGGTAATAGATCAGCGCGGTGGAGACGCCGGCCTCGGCAGAGACCTCCTCCACGCGCAGCCCGCGCACGCCGTGGCGTGCGATGAGCCGGGCAGCGGCTTGGAGTATCTGGGTGTGCCGGTCGGACATCAAGCGCTCCCGGGGTATCAGCGTGCAGGCGGTTGCAATGATCGCCTACTGTCATCCTGACCAAATTTTCAGTCAGGAGGCAGTCATGCGCATATCCAGGCGGCACACACTGCAGGCGGCATTCCTGGCCGTCCTGGGCGGGGCGGCCGGCGCCTGCGATTCGAAGGGCAGCGGCGGCTTTGCACAGGGTGCGGGCGGCAGCCCCTCCCCGGTGGCGGCGACGCCATCCGGCGGGTGGCGTATGCCCGACGAGGCGCACCCGCACGAGCTCACGTACATGTCGTGGCCCACCCGACGGATCTGGAAGTCGGACATCCACGGTGTGCGGGACGACATCGCGGGAATCGCGCGGGCGATCGCCGAGTTCGAACCCGTGGCCATGCTGGCCGACGAGCAGGATGCCAAGGCGGCCGGGAAGGCATGCGGCTCCGGGGTGGAGATCGTGCCAATCCCGGTGGACGACCTGTGGATCCGCGACACCGGCCCGACCTTCGTGCTCGGCCCCCGGGGTATCGCCGGAGTCGACCTCAACTTCAACGGCTGGGGCGACAAGCAGACTCACGACAACGACAGCCGGGTAGCCCGCGAGATCCTTGCCGATGAGCGGATCAAGAGGATTCAGGCACCGATCACCGGCGAGGGCGGCGCGATCGAGATCGACGGCAGGGGCACCCTGATGGCGACCGAGAGTGCGCTGGTCAACGCCAACCGCAACCCCGGCATGTCCCGCGACGACATCGAGCGGGCGCTGAAGGACCTCTTCGGCGTCACCACGGTCATCTGGGTGGACGGTGTCAAGGGCCATGACATCACCGACTACCACATCGATGCCCTGGCACGGTTCTCCGAACCCGGAGTCGTGGTCATGAGCACCCCGGACGAGCAGGCCCCCCAGGACGTGTGGACCGGCGCCTACGACCAGGCCCGCAAGGTGTTGGACCAGGCGGTCGACGCTCGCGGCAAGCGCCTGGAGATCGTCGAGCTGCCGGAGCCGGTCGACATCGGCCGCCGAGGAGAAGGCTTCCTGGCCAGCTATGTGAACTACTACGTGGTCAACGGCGGAGTCGTCCTGCCCCGCTTCGGCGACAAGCGGGCCGACAGGGACGCCGTATCCATCGTGCGCGACCTGTATCCGGGCCGGAAGATCGTGCAGGTGCCCGTCGACACCCTCGGCGAGGGCGGGGGCGGTATCCACTGCTCCACTCAGCAACTCCCCAAGACCAGCTGACCGCATCGACCCGCCCCAGGGGCTCTCTCGGGCCTTCGTGACCCCGTCCGCCGTCGGCCCACGTTCGGCCAGGCCGCCCTCCGGGCCGCGGGCGGGGGTGCGACATCCCGTGAGTTCTCCCGAGCCCCGGAGGGCCCGCCCCTGGGCGGGCCCGTGATTTGCGCAAAGAAGCGATACTCGGGTCCTGATCCCTGTGGTGAAGCCACTTTTCCGTGATCGTCATTGCTCTTGCAACCGGTGACGTGCCCGAAATCCCGTTCGTCGAGGGCCCGTCGGCCGACCGGCGTCACCGCCGCGCGCCACCCGGTAGTGGCTCCCGGCACGGCGGTGCCCGTCACCCCACGACAGGGTGACGGGCACCGTACGCACGTCCGCGTCCGCCGGTCAGGCGCTGCTGCCGCCCTTGCCGCCGTTGCCGCGCTCGTCGGCCTCGGCCTGCTTGGCCTGGACATCGGGATCCAGCGTGGCGCCCCCGCTGCCGTCGACCGAGCTGAGCCGGCCCCGGTCGCCGACCTCGGTCGGGGCCGGCGGCTCCACCAGCCAGTCGGGGTTGGCCTGCTTGTCCCACCACTTCCAGGCGGCGACCGCACCGCCGGCCAGGATGCCGAGCATCACGAGCCGCTTGGCCGCCTTGCCGGCGCTGCAGCGCCTGCGGTGCTTCTTCGCGAGCTTCTCGATCTCGGCAGCCGTCACCTGCCCGCGCAGCGCGGCGAGCGCGGCGCTGCCACGCGCGAACGCTTCCTCACGCACCGGCTCGGCCGCCGCGCGCGCGGTGTGCACGGCGCTCTCCACCCGGGGCGCGGTGTAGTCGGCGGCCTGCCGGGCGGCGCTGCGGGTACGGCAGGCGGCACGGGTCGCCGCCGCGTCGACCTTGGGCGGCAGCGCACCGCGGGCGTGCTCGATCCGCGGGTGCAGATGGGCGTCGTACTGGGCGCGGGCCTGGTGGGCGGCCTCCGCCACCATCGGTGTCATACGCGTACGCGCTTCCTGGGCGAACTGCATCGCGGTGTCCTTGGCCGTACCGGCATACGGAGCCACCGCCTCCGCGGCGTGCCGCACGCTGTCCCTGGCCGTACCGGTCGCGGCGCGCACGCTGTCCTTGCGGGTCACGGGATCCTCCTCCTCGGTGGCGTGTCCGGGGCTGTGGGGGCTGATCCCCCATGTCTGCTGTGTCGCCTGTCCACCCGATTGAAGATCATGCCCGCTCGCTCCTCGTACGGCAGGTGCTGGCGGGCATCCGGGTCATCGGGGACCTTCCGGAAGCCTTGGGGTGACAATGCCACGATTTGCCGCACCGCGCCCCGGATGGGACGGCACGCCACGCGTCGGCCGGCGGCTGCCGGCGGGGCGGCGGCGGAAAAGAGCCGTCGTGCCGCCCGAAGAGCGGCGGCCGGGCGACGGGTGAGCCGCCCCGTGCGAGGATCGGGAACCGACAGCGAAGACTTATGGAAGGTAGATCCGTGGCTGAGCAGCTCTACGCCACCCTGAAGACCAACCAGGGCGACATCGAGATTCGGCTGCTGCCGAACCATGCACCCAAGACGGTCAAGAACTTCGTCGAACTCGCCACCGGTGAGCGGGAGTGGACCAACCCGGCGACCGGCAAGAAGTCCACGGACAAGCTGTACGACGGCACCGTCTTCCACCGTGTCATCAGCGGTTTCATGATCCAGGGCGGTGACCCGCTGGGCAACGGCACCGGCGGGCCCGGCTACGAATTCGGCGACGAGTTCCACCCCGAGCTGGCCTTCACCAAGCCGTACCTGCTGGCCATGGCCAACGCGGGCCCCGGCACGAACGGCTCGCAGTTCTTCATCACGCTCGCGCCGACCGCCTGGCTGACCGGCAAGCACACCATCTTCGGCGAGGTCAGCAACGAGGCCGGCAAGAAGGTCGTGGACGCCATCGGCGGCACCCAGACCAACCCGCGCACCGACCGTCCCCTCCAGGACGTCATCATCGACTCGGTCGTCGTGGAGACCCGCGAAGGCTGACGCACGCGGGCATCCAGCCCGAGGGAACCATTGCGCCCCGCCCGGTCGTAGACCAGGCGGGGCGCACAGCGTGTCCGGGCCGCGCAGGAAGGCCGCGACGCCCGCCGCGGGCGCTGGCCGGGCGACCGGCGGGTGTGCTGTGATGACGCGCTCAGCCGCAGAGAGGACGAGGGACCGATGGATCAGGTGCCAGGCAGCCCACAGGAGCCGCAGAACGCGGACGGCGAGCGCGGCCTCCCCGGTTGCTACCGCCACCCGGACCGCGCGACCGGCATCCACTGCACCCGCTGTGAGCGGCCGGTCTGCCCGGAGTGCATGGTCAGCGCCTCGGTCGGCTTCCAGTGCCAGGACTGCGTACGCGGCGGCAGCGGCACCGGGCATGCGGCGCACGCGACGGCGCCGCGCACGATCGCCGGCGGCGTGGTCGCCGCCGACCCGCGGCTGATCACCAAGATCCTGCTGGGCCTCAACGTGGCCCTCTTCATCGCGGTCTCCGCGGCCGACGACGGACTGATCGGGCGCCTCGACCTGATCGGCCTGGCCTTCGACCCGGATCAGTACCAGCTCGTCGGCGTCGCGGAGGGCGAGTGGTATCGCCTGGTCACCGCGATGTTCCTGCACCAGCAGGTCGCGCACATCGCGTTCAACATGCTGTCGCTGTGGTGGCTGGGCCCGCCCCTCGAAGCGGCGCTCGGCCGGATCCGCTTCGTGGCGCTCTACCTGATCGCCGGGCTCGGCGGCAGCGCCCTGTCGTATCTCCTCGCCGCACAGAACCAGCCCTCACTCGGTGCCTCCGGCGCGATCTTCGGGCTCCTCGGGGCGACCGCGGTGCTGCTGCGCCGGCTGAACCACGACATGAAGCCGGTCCTGATCCTGCTCGCCCTCAACCTCGTCTTCACCTTCCTGTGGCCGAATATCGCCTGGCAGGCGCACGTCGGCGGACTGGTGGTGGGCGCCGCGGTCGCGTACGGCATGGTGCACGCGCCGCGTGACCGCCGGACGCTGGTGCACACCCTGACGTGTGTGGGCGCGCTGCTGGCGATCGTCGCCGTGGTGTGGGTACGGACCCTCCAGCTCGTGGGCTGAAGGGTCATCGGCGCCTCGGCGGGCTGGGGGTAACTAGGGCACGAGGCCCCGTTCCGTCAAGTTGTCCACAGCGCGTGGCGGATCTTGTGCACGCTGTGGGGAACCTCGGCCCCGGACCGTACGGACCTGCGTTTCCCCAGTAAGGGCAGGGGGAGCGACGGGCTCGACGCGGGTGTGACAGGTCACACCGGCGTCAACGTCCGAGAGGTTATCCACAGATCTTCTGAAGTTTTCCCCGACTGTGGATAACCGTGTGGATGGCCTTGGGCAGGGCTTGCGCTACTTCCACTGCGTGGAGACGCCGAAGCCCACCGCGATGAAGCCGAATCCGCACACGATGTTCCAGTTGCCCATGGCCTTGATCGGCAGATCGGCCTCGGACACGTAGTACAGCACGATCCAGGCAAGACCGATCAGGAACATCGCCAGCATCAGCGGCGCGACCCAGCCACGGCCCGAGTTCACCTTCAGGCTGGTGGTCTTCGCCGGCGGCGGCGTGAAGTCGTCCTTCTTACGGATCCGTGACTTCGGCACGAGGAACTCTCCTGTCGATGCGCTGCTCCCCCACTCTCGACTTCCCTCGAGCGGGAGGTGCCCCCTTCCACGCGGGGGCGTACGGGATGGGAGCCGGATGGATGCGCCGGGGAGCGGGTCCTCGCCCCAGGGCGTCCGTTAGCGTAGTGCTTCCGCGGCGTCGTAAGGAGCAAGGGTACGTTGAGCACTTCCGCCGACCCCTCCGCCCGCCCGCCCCGCTCGCGCCTGCGGCCTGTGCGTCTGCTCACTCTCGCCGTCTTCGCCCTCGCCGGGCTGATGTTCTGGCTGAGCTTTGACACCGCGCGTGGCACGGACCTGCGTTCGGACGACTCCATGCTCCGGCTGTCGGACCTCATCCAGGAACGCAGCCAGAAGAACGGTACGCACGACGAGCGTAACGCCGCCCTGCGCGAGGACGTCGAGACGCTCGCCCGGCGCGACAACGGCAGCTCCAAGGCCCAGGACGCCAAGGTCAAGGCCCTGGAGGAGAACGCCGGCACCGAGAAGCTGCACGGCCAGGGCATGTCCGTCACCCTCACCGACGCCCCGCCGAACGCGAGCGCCAAGATCCCCGGCGTCCCCGAGCCGCAGCCCAACGACCTCGTCATCCACCAGCAGGACCTGCAAGCCGTGGTGAACGCGCTGTGGCAGGGCGGCGCCAAGGGCATCCGGATCATGGACCAGCGGCTGATCTCCACCAGCGCGGTGCGCTGCGTCGGCAACACCCTGATCCTCCAGGGCCGCGTCTACTCACCGCCGTACAAGATCACCGCGGTCGGCGACCGCGAGGAGCTGAACAAGGCGCTCAACGCCTCGCCCGCGATCCAGAACTACCTGCAGTACGTGAACGCCTACGGCCTGGGCTGGAAAGTCGAGCAGCACGAGGCGGTGACTCTTCCCGGCTACTCCGGCACAGTGGAACTCCACTACGCACAGCCTGTGAAGCCGTAGCCCGCCCCGCCGGGCCGGCGGGAAGGGGCGGGGCCGGTATGACGGTGCGGTGGATCGTACGGACGCTCAGCGAAATCTGTGTCACCGCCGGCACCCTGATCGTCCTCCTCGTCGTCTACACCCTGTTCTGGACCGGAGTGCGGGCCGACAGCGCGATGGACGGCGAACTGGGCACGCTGCGGAAGCAGTGGTCGGCCGCCCCGGCCGCCGGGCACCACGACGCACCCGGCCCCGCGCCGTCCGCCAGGCCGCGCCCCTACGAAGCGGGCAGGCCCTTCGCCGCCATGTACATCCCGCGCTTCGGGGCGGACTGGTCCAAGCCCGTCATCGAAGGCACCGCGACCGACGTACTCAAGCGTGGCCTCGGTCACTACGCGGGCACCGCGCGGCTCGGCGCGCTCGGCAACTTCGCCGTCGCCGGGCACCGCCGTACCTACGGCGACCCGTTCAAGGACTTCCCGCGGCTGCGGCCGGGCGACGCCGTGGTCCTGACCGACGGCACCACCTGGTTCACGTACCGCATCGACAGGCGGCCGTACACCACGCTGCCCGGCGACATCGACGTGATCGACCCGGTGCCCCGAGCCTCCGGATACAACGGCCCAGGCCGCTACCTGACGCTGACGACCTGCGAACCGGAATGGGGCCACAGCCACCGGCTGATCACCTGGGCGCATCTGGATTCCACCCAACCCGTGGCACAGGGAAGGCCATCGGCTTTGCCCGGCTGACCCACGTGCCCCCACCCTCTCCCCTTAGTCTGGAGGGGCAATCGACATCGTCATCGTCATCGGCAAGTAGGGGCAGCGACAGCATGTACGGCTGGATCTGGCGGCATCTGCCGGGCAACACGTGGGTGAAGGCGCTGATTTCACTGGTGCTGGTGCTGGCGGTCGTCTTCGTGCTTTTCCAGTACGTCTTTCCGTGGGCGGAGCCGCTGCTCCCCTTCAATGACGTCACGGTCGATCAAGGGATGGCAGCCGTCCGATGAGCGCACGCATTCTGGTCGTCGACAACTACGACAGCTTCGTCTTCAACCTCGTGCAGTACCTCTACCAACTGGGCGCCGAATGCGAGGTACTGCGCAACGACGAGGTCGCCCTGAGCCACGCCCAGGACGGCTTCGACGGCGTGCTGCTCTCCCCGGGCCCCGGCACCCCCGAGCAGGCGGGTGTCTGCGTCGACATGGTCAGGCACTGCGCGAAGACCGGCGTCCCGGTGTTCGGCGTCTGCCTGGGCATGCAGTCGATGGCGGTCGCCTACGGCGGCGTGGTGGACCGGGCCCCCGAGTTGCTGCACGGCAAGACCTCGCTGGTCTCGCACGAGGGCGCCGGCGTCTTCCGTGGCCTGCCCTCGCCCTTCACCGCCACCCGCTATCACTCGCTGGCCGTCGAGCAGGGCACCGTGCCGGACGAACTGACCGTCACCGCCTGGACCGACAACGGCATTCCCATGGGGCTGCGCCACCGTGAACTGCCCGTCGAGGGCGTGCAGTTCCACCCCGAGTCGGTGCTGACCGAATGGGGCCACCGGATGCTCGCCAACTGGCTGGTGGAGTGCGGTGACACGGGAGCGGCGGAGCGCTCGACGGGGCTTGCCCCGGTGGTCGGCAAGGCCGGCGCGTGACCACCACGCGCCCCGAGCGTGACGGCAGGTCCCAGGATCCGTACGACCAGCCGTCGCCCGGGTACGAGGCCGCCGGCCAGTACGGAGGCGACGCGGCCTTCGAGGCGGCGGTGGGACAGCTCAACGACCCGCTGACGGACCCGCTGCCGGGCCCGGCCGGGACGTACGGCGCGGACACGGCCGATGCCCCGAGCGGGCCGGACAGCTCGGCGGGGCAGCCGCAGGGCCCCGCGGGCCGTACCGGGACGCGGCCCGGCGGCGAACAGGCCCGGCAGGCGCCGCGCGGACAGGGCTCGCCCTGGTTCCGCCCGCACCCCCAGACGCCGCAGACGCAGCCGTCGGCCGAAGCGGCGGCGACGTCTCCCCACGGCGGGGAACAGCCCTACGACGGTGGCTACGCCCCGAGGCCCGGCAGTGCCTACGGCACCGGCCGTGAGGCGGGCTACGGCACCGGCCAAGAGCCCCACTCGGTGCACGGCGACCCGATATCCGTCCCTCCCGCCGCCGATCCGTTCTCCGGCGGCGAGCCGGCGGCACCGCGCCCGGCCGCGGCCCGCCCCTTCCGCTCCGCAGCGGTGCCCCCGCCCGCTCCTCCGGTCCCGTCCTCCCACCCTGGCCCGGGTCTGGACGAGTCGACCATGGCGCTGCGTCAGGCCGATGAGCCTGCGGCGACCGGCGGCAAGAGCCATGCGGGCGGTGACGGTGACGACGTTTCACGTGAAACCGACTCGACGATGGGCCTGTCGGTTTCACGTGAAACCGATCCGGCTCCGGGCGGGCGTGCTGCCCGGCGCAAGGCCGCCCAGCAAGCGGCCAAGCGCGGCGGCAGGCGCGGCAAGCGCGGTGGTGCGGCGACCGCGTCAGCCGCGGCCGAGCCGCCGCCCGCGCCCACCTCGCGGCTGGAGGCCCGTCGCGCCGCCCGAGCCGCCAAGGACAGCCTCGGCCTGATCGCCAGCCGCGCTGTGGGCGAGGTGTTCATCACGCTCGGCGTGCTGATGCTGCTGTTCGTGACCTACCAGCTGTGGTGGACGAACGTACTGGCCAACGAAGAGGCCGGTGGCGCCGCCAGCACCCTCCAGCACACCTGGGACGAGGGCGGCGAGGAGAAGAAGACGCTCACACCCGGCGAACGCTTCGCGATCATGTATATCCCCAAGCTGGACGTGAAGGCGCCGGTGGCCGAGGGCATCGACAAGCACTCGGTGCTGGACCGCGGCATGGTCGGGCACTACGACAAGAGCAGCGGAATCAAGACCGCGATGCCGTGGGACAAGAAGGGCAACTTCTCGGTGGCCGCCCACCGCAACACCCATGGCGAGCCGTTCCGTTACATCAACAAGCTCACTCCGGGCGACAAGATCGTCGTGGAGACGCAGAGCACGTATTACACGTACCAGATGGAGAGCATCCTCCCGCAGACCAGTCCGCAGAACGTCAGCGTCATCCAACCGGTGCCGCAGGCTTCCGGGTTCAAGGGGCCGGGCCGCTACATCACGCTGACGACCTGCACTCCGGAATTCACCAGTACCTATCGGATGATCGTCTGGGGCAAGATGGTCGACGAGCGACCGCGGAGCAAGGGCGAACCGGATGCGCTCACCGGCTGACCGAAGGTAAGAGGGGTATTACGCGGTGACTGCCACGGACCACGAACAGGACATCGACAGGTCCACGCCGTCACGCCGCCCACGCCGGGTGCGAGGGGTGATCGCCTCGATGATCAGCGTCTTCGGTGAGCTGCTGATCACGGTAGGGCTGATCCTGGGCCTCTTCGTCGTCTACTCCCTGTGGTGGACGAACGTCCTCGCCGACCGCGCCTCCCACAAGCAGAGCGACGAGGTACGCAAGCACTGGGAGTCCAGCGGGCCGAAGGGGCCGGGAAAGCTGGACACCAAGGACGGCATCGGCTTCCTGCACGTACCCGCCATGAAGAACGGCGAGGTGCTGGTCAAGCAGGGCACCGAAGACACGATCCTCAACGAGGGCGTGGCCGGCTATTACACCAAGCCGGTCAAGTCGGAGCTGCCGCAGGACAAGAAGGGCAACTTCACGCTCGCCGCCCACCGCGACGGCCACGGCGCCAAGTTCCACAACATCGACAAGCTCAAGGACGGCGATCCGGTCGTCTTCGAGACGAAGGACACCTGGTACATCTACAAGGTCTACGCGACGCTCCCCCAGACCTCGAAGTACAACGTCGATGTCCTCGACGAGATCCCCAAGGAGTCCGGCAAGCACAAGGCGGGCCGCTACATCACGCTCACCACCTGCACCCCGGTCTACACCTCGGACTACCGCTACATCGTCTGGGGCGAGCTGGAACGCACGGAGAAGGTCGACGCCGACCGTACGCCGCCCCCGGAGCTCCGCTGAGGCGCATCCGCCGCGGGTCTGCCGACGCGGGCGGGGCAGGCGCCATGACGTGAGCCCCGGTGGCCCTTTCCAGGGCCGCCGGGGCTCAGTCGTACCGTTCGGCGCTGTGGCCCCGGGAGCCGGGGCCACAGCGGGCCGTCAGTGGTGCCAGCCGAGGATGCCGCCGTCTTCGTTGTCATCGCCGCCGCCACCGATGGTGGTCAGTGTCACGGTCGTCGACTTCGGGTCGGACGGGGTCTGTCCCGCGGGATCCTGCGACATGACACGGGCGTTGTCGTCATCGGAACTGCCGTCGGCGAACTGGATGTTGGTGAATCCCGCCTGCTCCAGCGCCTTCTTGGCGTCCTTCACCTTCTGGGTGACCACGTTCGGCACCGGCGTCTGCGCGGCGGCCTTGCCGACGGTCAGCGTGACCATCGAGTTCTTGTCGACCTCGGTGGTGCCCGGCGGGTTCATCGCGGTGACCTTGCCGACCTGCGCCGGGTCGGACACGTCCTGCTCCTGCTTGGTCACCTGGAGGCCGAGGTCCTTCAGCTGCTTCTCCGCCGAGGCGAAGTCGTTGCCGACGACGTCGGGGACCTTGACCTTCGGGTTCGCCTTGGCGATGGACAGCGTGATCGTCGTGTCCTTGGGCTTCTTCGTGCCCGCCTTCGGGTCCTGGGAGACCACCGTGCCGGGTTCCCGGTCGGCGACGACGGACTGGGTCTCGATGTTGGTGAAGCCCTTGTCCTTGAGGTCGGCCTTGGCGTCTTCCTCGGTGAGGTTCGTCAGGCTCGGGACCGTGATCTGGGCGGGCCCTGTGCACATCGTGACGGTGACCGTGCCGTCCTTGTCGATGTTGCTGTCGGCCTCCGGCTCCTGCTTGGTGACCTGGCCCTTGTCGGCGTTCTCGCAGGACTCGCTGCCGCCCTTGACGACCTTGAAGGTGCCGTTGCGGCCCGCTTCCTTGGCCTGGTCCAGCGTCTTGCCGATGAGGGAGGGCACCGGCACCGTCCCGCCGGCCTTGTTGCCGCTGAACATCGCCTTGCCGATGAAGATCGCGCCGACCAGGACGAGCACACCGGCGACGGCGAGCAGGATCGTCGAGGTGTGGCTCTTCTTCTGGCCGCCGGATGAACCGCCGCGGCGCCGGCCGTCCCGCTCGTCGTAGCCGTAGCCGCCGTCGTCCGGGTTCATCGGCGGCAGCATGGAGGTCTGCCCCGCCGGGTCCTGCGGACGCAGCATGGTGGTGGGCTGGTCCTGGTCGAAGCCGCCGGCGCCCATCGCCGCGGTGGCCGCCACCGGCTGCCCGTCGAGGGCCGCCTCGATGTCGGCCCGCATCTCGTCGGCCGACTGGTAGCGGTAGTCGGGGTCCTTGACCAGCGCCTTGAGGACGATGGCGTCCATCTCCGGCGTGATCTCGGGATCGAAGTTGCTGGGCTTCTGCGGTTCCTCGCGCACGTGCTGGTAGGCCACGGCGACGGGGGAGTCACCGACGAACGGCGGTCGCACGGTGAGCAGTTCGTAGAGCAGGCAGCCGGTGGAGTACAGGTCGGAGCGGGCGTCGACCTGCTCGCCCTTGGCCTGCTCCGGGGAGAGGTACTGGGCGGTGCCGATGACCGCGGCGGTCTGCGTCATGGTCATTCCGGCGTCGCCCATCGCGCGGGCGATACCGAAGTCCATGACCTTGACCTGGCCGGTGCGGGTCAGCATCACGTTGGCCGGTTTGATGTCGCGGTGCACGATGCCGGCCCGGTGCGAGTACTCCAGCGCCTGGAGCACCCCGGTGGTCATCTCCAGCGACCGTTCGGGCAGCAGCTTCCGTCCGGAGTGCAGCAGCTCTCTCAGCGTGGAACCGTCGACGTACTCCATGACGATGTACGGGATCGAGACGCCGTCGACATAGTCCTCGCCGGTGTCGTAGACCGCGACGATGGACGGATGGTTCAGCGAGGCGGCCGACTGGGCCTCACGGCGGAACCGGGCCTGGAAGGACGGGTCGCGGGCGAGGTCCACCCGGAGCGTCTTCACCGCTACGGTGCGGCCCAGGCGGCTGTCGTGCGCGAGGTACACCTCGGCCATGCCACCGCGGCCGAGCACCGAGCCCAGCTCGTACCGGCCGCCGAGGCGACGCGGCTCTTCCATAAGCTTCTCCAGCCCTCTCCGTCAGTCCCGACCGCACCCGTGTGTGGTCCGGCGGTGTGCTGTCCGGGCATACCGTACCCGGCGCACTGCTCCGGGCCGGGCCGTAGCCGCAAGCTGATATCCGACCGGTATGGCCATGCCCAGGGTCACTTCTTGTCGCTGAGCACCGCTTCCATCACGCTCTTCGCGATCGGGGCGGAGAGCTTGCCGCCCGCGATGTCGTTGCGAAGTGTGTCGGAGCCCTCAATGACGACGGCGACGGCGACCGGGGTGCCCTTGTCGGTCTTGGCGTAGGAGATGAACCAGGCGTACGGGTTGTCCTTGTTGTTCTCGCCGTGCTGGGCGGTACCCGTCTTGCCGCCGACCTTGACGCCGTCGATCTGGGCGGTGGTTCCCGTGCCCTTCTCGACCACGGTCTCCATCATGTCCTGGACCTTCTGCGCGTTCTCCGGCGACAGCGGCTTGCTCATCTCCTTGGGAGTGTGCTGCTGCACGACGTTCAGATTCGGCGCGACCAGCTTCTCGACCATGTACGGCTGCATGAGCTTGCCGCCGTTGGCGATCGCGGCGGTCACCATGGCCATCTGGAGCGGAGTGGCGCGGTTGGACGCCTGGCCGATGCCCGCCATGGCGTTCTGCGGCCGGTTGTCCTTCGGGTAGACGCTCTCGGACGCCCGGACCGGGGTGTCGACCTTCGGGTTGTTGAAGCCGAACTTCTCCGCCTCTTCCTTCATCGCCTTGTTGCCCAGGTCGGCGCTGATCTTGCCGAAGACGGTGTTGCACGACACCCGCAGCGCCTCGCGGAGGCTGGCGTTCTCGCAGGGGAGGTCGCCCTCGTTGTTCAGCGGTTGGTGGGCGGTGTCGGGCAGCGTCCAGGGCAGCGGCGAGCGCGTCTTGGCGTCGATGTCGGTGTAGAGGCCGTTCTCCAGGGCCGCCGACGCGGTGACCACCTTGAAGGTGGAGCCGGGCGGGTAGGTCTGGCGCAGCGCCCGGTTGAGCGTCGGGTCGTCCGGGTTGTTCGTCCTCTGGAGCGCGTTGTACGCCTTGGAGTCCTTGTCGGTCATCCCCGCGAAGGTGGAGGGGTCGTACGACGGGGCGGTGGCCAGCGCCAGGATCGCGCCGGTCTCCGGGTTGATCGCGGCGACCGCGCCCTTCTTGTCGCCGAGCCCCTCGAAGGCGGCCTTCTGGGCCTTGCCGCTGAGGGTGGTGACGACGTTGCCGCCCTCCTGCTTGCCGCCGCTGAGCATGTCGACCGTGCGACTGAAGAAGAGCTTGTCGTCGGTGCCGGTCAGGATGGAGTCGTTGAGCTTCTCCAGGAAGTTGGCGTCGAACGCCTGTGAGGCGTAGCCGGTGACCGGCGCCCACATCTTGCCGTTCGTGTACGTCCGCTTGTACTTGAAGTCGCCGCTGCCGGTGGTCGTCGAGCCGGTGACCGGCTTGCCGTCGACGATGATGTCGCCGCGCGGGGTGCTGTAGCGCTCGATGGCGACCCGGCGGTTGTATTTGTCGTTCTTGAGTTCGTCGCCCTGCACGAACTGCACCCAGTTGATGCGGACGAGCAGAGCGAGCACGAGCAGGCCGCAGAAGATCGCGACCCGGCGCAGGGGCTTGTTCACGGACGGACCACCTGGGTCATCTCGGCGTCGGTGGACGGAGCGGGGGCCGGGGCGGGCCGCCGCGCGGTGTCGCTGATGCGGAGCAGGATCGCGACCAGGGCCCAGTTGGCGATCACGGAGGAACCGCCCTGGGCGAGGAACGGCATCGTCATACCCGTCAGCGGGATCAGGCCCGTCACGCCGCCGGCGACGACGAAGACCTGGAGCGCGAAGGCGCCCGACAGGCCGACGGCGAGCAGCTTGCCGAACGGGTCGCGGGCCGCCAGCGCCGTACGGAGACCGCGCTCGATCAGCAGGCCGTACAGCAGCAGGACGGCCATCAGGCCGGCCAGGCCGATCTCCTCGCCGACAGTGGCGAGGATGTAGTCGCTCTTCGGCGCGATGCCGAGGATCAGCCGGGAGTAGCCCTGGCCGAGGCCGGAGCCGAGGATGCCGCCGGAGCCGAAGGCGTACATGGCCTGTGCGGTCTCGGTGACGCCGCCGTTGAGCAGTGCCAGTGGGTTGAGCCAGTTGTGCACACGTTCCTGGACGTGTGATTCGAAGGTCGCCACGGCGACCGCGCCGCCCGCGCTGAGCAGCAGGCCGAAGACGATCCAGCTGGTGCGCTCGGTGGCGACGTACAGCATGACGACGAAGAGGCCGAAGAAGAGCAGCGAGGTGCCCAGGTCGGTCTCGAAGACCAGGATCATCAGGCTCAGCGCCCAGATGACGAGGATCGGGCCGAGGTCACGTCCGCGCGGGAGGTAGAGGCCCATGAAGCGGCGGCTGGCCAGCGCCAGCGCGTCCCGCTTCACCATGAGATAGCCGGCGAAGAAGATCGCGATGATGATCTTCGCGAACTCTCCGGGCTGGAGCGAGCCGAGGCCCGGGATGGTGATCCAGATCTTGGCGCCGTTCACGCCCGGGAAGAACATCGGGGCGATCAGCAGGACCAGCGCGACGACCATGGAGATGTAGGTGTAGCGCTGGAGGACGCGGTGGTCCTTGAGAAAGATCAGGATGCCGAGGAAGAGCGCGACGCCGAGGGTGGACCACATCATCTGGTTCGGCGCCATCGCCTTGCCCAGTGAGGGTTCCTGGTCGAGGCGCCAGATGAAGACCAGGCCCAGACCGTTCAGGAGCGTGGCGATCGGCAGCATCAGCGGGTCGGCGTACGGCGCCCACTTGCGGACGACGAGGTGGGTGACCCCGGCCAGCAGTCCGAGGCCGAGGCCGTAGCCCAGGACGCCGGCCGGGACGGTGTGCTCCTTGGCCAGGCCGACGTTGATGTACGCGAACACCGGAATCAGCACCGCGAAGACGAGCATGACCAGCTCGGTGTTACGGCGGCTGGGCGCTCCGATGGTGCCGATGGTGGTGGTGTTGGTGGTACTGCTGCTCATAAAAGTAACGGCCCCCTACGCCCTCACTGCTGGGTGCTGCAATTCTTTTCCAGCTTCTGCTGCTCCTCGGAGGGGGCCTGGCTGGTGGTGGGAGTGGGAGTCGGTGTCGCCGCGAGCGTGCCGACGGTGCCGCTGGTGCCGGCCTTCCCGGTCTTGCTGCCGGGGGTGGTGGGCTTGCTGCCCGGCTTGCTGCCCGGCGTACCGCCGGCCTGGCCCTGGCCCTTGGCCTTCGCGGCGGCGCGCTCGGCGGCTTCCCGCTGTGCCTTGTCGAGGCAGGCGCCGGCCTGCTTGCCCAGCTCGGTGACCTTCTCGGTCGCCTCGTCGCGGCTGTCGGCCGGGATCGTCTCCTTGACCTGGTTCTGCTGGTACACCGGTAGGTACTTGAGTTCGATCTCGGGGTGATCCTTGTCGACCTTGTTCAGCGAGATCCACGCGAGGTCCTGGCTGAGACCCCGGTAGAGCGCGACGTGATCGTCCTTGGCGCCGACGAAGTACTGGGTCTGCGTCCAGCGGTAGCCCCCGTAGAGACCACCGCCGACGACGGCCAGCGCGAGGACGGCGATCAGCGACCGCTTGAGCCACTTCCCGCGCCGCTCGGGCTTGAGGAAGTCCTCGTCGGTGAACGCGCCGAACGAGCCCTGCGGCGGCCCGGCGATGTCACCGTCACCGCTTCCGGGCGGCCCGAACGCGCCACCAGGGGCGGTCTGTTGCGGGACGTCCCTGTTGCGGCCCAGCTCGGCGGCGCGGGCGGCCGGAGTCTGGAGCGTGCTCGGGTCGTTGAGCTGGTTCTGGTTCTCGGCGACCGCGCCCACGATGACCGGGGTGTCGTTGAGCTGCCCGGCCAGGGCTTCGTTGCCGTCGACGTCCAGGACGTCGGCGACGATGCAGGTGATGTTGTCGGGGCCGCCGCCGCGCAGCGCGAGCTGGATCAGCTCCTGCACGGTCTCGTGCGGGCCGTGATAGCTGGCGAGGGTCTCTTCCAGCGTCTGCTGGCTGACCACGCCGGACAGCCCGTCCGAACAGATCAGGTACCGGTCACCGGCCCTGACCTCCCGGATGGACAGGTCGGGCTCGACGTGATCGCCGCTGCCCAGCGCCCGCATCAGCAGCGAGCGCTGCGGGTGGGTCGTGGCCTCTTCCTCGGTGATCCGGCCCTCGTCGACGAGCCGCTGCACCCAGGTGTGGTCCTGGGTGATCTGGGTGAGCTGGCCGTCCCGCAGGAGGTAGGCGCGCGAGTCGCCGACGTGCACCAGGCCGAGGCGCTGACCCGTCCACAGCAGGGCGGTCAGGGTCGTGCCCATGCCCTCCAGCTGGGGGTCCTCCTCGACCATCACCCGCAGCTGGTCGTTGGCGCGCTGCACGGCCGTCCCCAGGGAGGTGAGGATGTCCGAGCCGGGGACGTCGTCGTCGAGCTGGACCAGGGTGGAGATCACCTCGGACGAGGCGACCTCGCCGGCCGCCTGGCCGCCCATGCCGTCGGCGATGGCCAGCAGGCGCGGGCCCGCATAGCCCGAGTCCTCGTTGCCCTCGCGGATCATGCCCTTGTGCGATCCGGCGGCGAAGCGCAGTGACAGACTCATGCGCACCTCACCCGTCGGCTCGGGGTACAGCCGGTCTCGTCGAGCCACACTGCCCACCCTCCGGTCGGGAGCACGCTCGGGTCCGTCGAGTGGACCGCCGCGGCTCGCTCGCTCCGCTCGCTCATTGTCGTACTACTTCCGCAGCTCGATGACGGTCTTGCCGATGCGGATCGGGGCTCCCAGCGGAATCGGGGTCGGCGTGGTGAGCCGGCTCCGGTCCAGATACGTGCCGTTGGTGGAACCGAGGTCCTCGACGATCCACTGGCCGTCACGGTCCGGATAGATCCTGGCATGCCTGCTGGACGCGTAGTCGTCGTCCAGGACGATCGTGGAATCGTGCGCGCGGCCCAGCGAAATGGTCTGGCCCTGGAGCGCGACGGTGGTGCCCTGCAGGGTGCCTTCGGAAACCACCAGTTTGGTGGGGGCACCGCGGCGCTGGCGGTTGTTGCCGCGACCGCCGTCCTGGCGGCGCTGCTGCGGTGGAGTGGCGGGTTGGCGCTGGGTACGCGCCTCCTGGCCGCCCCGCCGGGCGGCGCCGCGCTGTGTGACGCGCGTGCCGAACAGATCGCTGCGGATGACCTGAACGGCCACGATGACGAACAGCCACAGTACGGCGAGGAAACCCAACCGCATGACCGTGAGGGTCAGCTCTGACATTGCCCCCGCTTCACCCTTCGGCTTGCCGGTAAACGATGGTGGTACTGCCCACGACGATCCGCGAACCGTCGCGGAGATTAGCGCGGGTGGTGTGCTGCCCGTCCACCACGATCCCGTTCGTGGAGCCCAGATCCTGGATCGTGGGGGGCGTGCCGACACGGATCTCACAGTGCCGCCGGGAAACCCCGGGGTCGTCGATCCGTACGTCGGCGTCGGTGCTGCGGCCCAGCACGAGAGTGCCGCGCGAGATCTGGTGGCGGGTGCCGTTGATCTCGACCCAGCGCCTGGTCTGTGCGTGCGGCTGCGGTCCTGCACCCGGCGGCGCCGTACGGGGTACGGGCTGCGCGCCGGGAGGCGGGGACGAGGGCATGGGGGGCGGGCCCACGTGACCTCCGCCGGTGTAGCCGCCGCGCGGCGCCGAAGAGGCGCGCGGGCCGGCTGCCTGGCCCGGCTGTTCCTGGGATGAGCTGGAGGCAAGGGTGCGGCTGCGGACGCGGTACAGGCCGGTGTCGAGATCGTCGGCCTTTTCCAGGTGCACCTTGATCGAACCCATGAAGGTGTACCGCTGCTGCTTGGCGTAGTCGCGGACCATGCCCGACAGCTCGTCACCGAGCTGCCCGCTGTAGGGGCTGAGCCGCTCGTAGTCGGGGGTGCTCAGTTCGACGATGAAGTCGTTGGGGACGACCGTGCGGTCGCGGTTCCAGATGGTGGCGTTGTTGTCGCATTCGCGCTGGAGCGCACCGGCGATCTCAACGGGCTGCACCTCGGACTTGAACACCTTGGCGAAGGTGCCGTTGACGAGCCCCTCAAGACGCTGCTCGAAGCGTTTCAGTACTCCCACGGGACACCTCCTTCCTCAGGCTTCGTCAGGGTCGTCCTGATACTGCTTACTGATCGTATCCACGCGTCGGGAAATCGGCTGGTTCCCCTTTCCCGCCCGGAGTGACGAGTGTCGCCCCACACAGGGTTGCCCGCTGCTTCCTTGTTCCTCGGCCGGTTGCTTGTGCACTGCGATCGTAGATGTGCCCGGAAGACAGTGTCCCGCAACCGCCGACCTCTCTTGCCGGGCGGGGGGCCGAGACCTTGTCCGGCCGGTGTCCGTCCGGCCCGGGGATGCCGGGTCACCTGGGACGGCGGGTGCGCCGGCGTCCGCTCCGGGTGCCGGACCTTTCCACACCGGCCGGCCGTCGGGAAGGGGCCGGCGGGCCGTGCTGCGGGGGCGACGAAAGGGCAGGTGAAACCACCCGCCACGCCGTGCTAATGTTCTGCATGTCGGAAGGCGCTCGCACAAGACCCGGACCGAAAAGCCCGGATCGCGTGAGAGGATCATTCGGCAGCACCCATGCGCGGGTGGCGGAATAGGCAGACGCGCTGGATTCAGGTTCCAGTGCCCGAAAGGGCGTGGGGGTTCAACTCCCCCCTCGCGCACAGATGAGACCCCCGGTCTCCGGAGAAATCCGGAGACCGGGGGTCTCTCGTTGTGTCCGGAAACGGCCGCGCTCGCCGGCCATTCCTGTCCGGAAGCTATCGCTCGCGGGGCGTCGTGGCCGCGATCCTCCGTACCCCGTAAGGCAGTTGGCCGCGCGCTCCGCCGTCGGGAAGCCCGATGGCGGCGGTGGGCAGGGGAGTTGCGGGCTACGTCAGCACGTCCGCGACCGCGGTGCCGAAGGCGCGGATCCTGGCGGTCTCGTGTGCGCCGCGGTGGAGCAGCCCGAGGACGGAGCCCGGCAGGCCGGACACGGGGAGGAAGGTCAGGTCCCGGCGGCCGTGATAGTCGGCGGTGGGGCGGCACAGCAGCATCGCTCCGCGGCCCGTGGCGGCCAGGGTGAGGCCCTCCTGGAGGGTGCCGACGGAGGGGCCCGGAGGGATCGGGCGGCCTCCAGGGGTGGCCGTGGGGGCCTGCGCCCGGCGCCAGTAGGCCGGAGCCGGGCCGCCGATGGAGATCAGCGGTACGGACGCGAGGTCCTCCGCGGTGAGGGCGGAGCGCGCGGCGAGCGGGTGCCGTACGGAGAGCGCGAGGGTCTGCGGCTGGGCGGCGAAGACCGGGCCGATGACGAGGTCGGGTTCGGCGGCCGGCAGCAGAGCCACAGCGATGTCGACCGTGCCCGCACGCAGCGCGCCGAAGGGGTCGCACAGCGGGATTTCGGTGAGTGAGGTGACGCACCCGGGGTGCCGGGTGTGGAAGGTGTCGATGGCGCGCATGATGCGGTCGTCCGCGGTGCCCTGGAAGCCGATGGTGAGGGTGCCCTCGATGCCCCGGGCGGCGCTGCGGGTGGCGTCGAAGGCGGCGTGCAGGGTCGCGTACGCGGGGCGCAGGGTGGTGCGGAAGTCCTCTCCCAGAGGGGTGAGGCACACCCGTCTGCTGGTGCGGTCCACGAGGCGGGCGCCGATGCGGGACTCCAGGGCGCGCAGCAGTTGGCTGACGCGGCTCTGCGAGAGGCGGAGCCGTTCGCCGGTACGGCCGAAGTGCAGTTCCTCGCTGAGTACGAGGAAGCACTCCAGTTCGCGAAGCTCCATGCCGCTCACGGGCATCCCTTCGGTGGTGCCTGACCGGTCGCGGCGGCGGCCGGCCGGGAAGCTCTGCTCGTGGAAGATCCATGAGTCCTGCTCATGGAAGGGTGAGAACTTCGGCGTTGTTCCCCGTGGCGGCCGGGCGTTGGCTGGGGGCATGACGAAGACCGGTGAAGTGGCGGGGGAAGAAGGCGTGTTGGGGCGCCCCGGGGGCGGCTGGCCGGCCGTGGGAGTGCTGGCGGCGGCGACGTTCACGGTGGTGACGTCGGAGATGCTGCCGGTGGGGCTGCTCACGCCGATCGGCGGGGACCTGGGGGTTTCGGACGGGACGGCGGGGCTGACGCTCACCGTCACCGGGCTGGTCGCCGCGGTGTCGGCACCGTTGCTGACGATGCTGGTGGGGCGGTGGGACCGGCGTGCCGTGCTGATCGCGCTGATGGGGACGCTGGCGGCGGCGAATCTGCTGGCGGCGGCTGCTCCGGGTGTCGTGGTGCTGTTGGTGGCCCGGGTGCTGGTGGGCCTGGGGATGGGCGGGGTGTGGGCGCTCGCGGCGGGGCTCGCGGTGCGGCTGGTGCCGGAGGGGCGGGTGCCCGCGGCGACGTCCCTGATCTTCAGCGGTGTCGCCGCCGCGTCGGTGCTGGGCGTACCGGCGGGCACGCTGGTCGGTGAACTCGGCGGCTGGCGTGCGGCGTTCGTGGCGATGGGCGCGGTGTGCGGTGTGGTGGCCGGGGCGCTCGCCCTGCTGCTGCCGTCGCTGCCGTCCACCGGTGCGGTGCGGCTCGGCGGGGTGCTGGCGCTGTTCGGCAGGGCGTCGGTGCGGACCGGGCTGGTGCTGGTGGCGCTCTTGGTGACGGGCCATTTCGCGGCTTACACGTATGTGCGGCCGGTGCTGGAGGAGGTGGCGGGGGCCGGTGCCGCGCAGGTCGGCAGCCTGCTGCTGGTGTTCGGCGTCGCCGGGCTCGTCGGCAACTTCGTGGCCGGTGCGGGGGCGGCCCGGTCGCCGCGTGGTGCGTTGCTGGTGATCTGCGCGGTGCTGGCGGGGGCAGTGTTGCTGATGCCGGTGTGCGGGCGCGCGTGGGGCGTCGCGGGGGGCGCGGTGGCGCTCGCGGTGTGGGGGCTCGCCTACGGGGGCGTGTCGGTCAGCACACAGACCTGGTTGATGGCCGCGGCGCCCAAGGGGCGTGAGGCGGCTTCGGCCCTCTTCGTGGCGGTGTTCAACGGTGCCATCGCCCTGGGCGCGCTGGCCGGTGGCCGGGCGGCGGACGGCTGGGGCGCCGTGGGCGTGCTCCGGCTGGGCGGCGTGCTCGTGGTGGGGGCGCTGGTGACCGCGGGCGTCGGACGGGCGCCGGCGGCGGGATGACGGCGGCGGCCTCCCGGGGGCCGTTGGTACGCGGCGCCCCGGGGCGCGCGGGGAAGGCGGCGCTCCCGGGGCGGGCCGGTGCCGTGGGCCGGCACGGTGGCCGTGGCGTCAGGCGGCGGCGCGCTCGGCGACGGCCTTGCCCTTCGACGCGGCGTCCTGGAGGGACTTCTCGCGGGAAGCCTCGTACTGCGGGATCAGCTCGGCCATCGCCGGGTTGGCGGGCGCCATGGTCAGCTCCGGGACGATGAAGTCGACCTCCAGGCCGAAGCCGTCGCCCAGCACGGTCTCCAGGTAGTTCTGCACGTAGTCGGAGCCCGCACGGGGCGTCCCCGGGGCGTACGAACCGCCGCGGCTGGCGACGACGGTGACCGGGGTGCCCTTGGCGGACGGCTCGGCTCCGGCCGTGCGGCCCATGATGATCACCTGGTCGAGCCATGCCTTGAGCGTCGAGGGGATCGTGAAGTTGTACATCGGCGCGCCTATGACGATCGCGTCGGCCTGCTCCAGCTCCTCGGCGAGCCGGGTGCGCAGCGCGAAGGCGGCCTGCTGCTCGGGGGAGTGGGTCGCGGGGTCGGAGAAGCCGGCGGACGCGGCGATCCCGTCGATGTGCGGCAGCGGGTCGGCGGCCAGGTCGCGGTAGATGACGGTGCCGTCGGGGTGCTGCGCCTGCCATGCGTCGCGGAAGGCCGCGGTCACGGCGCGGGAGGCGGAGCCGGTCTCGGGGAAGACGGAGGAGTCGAGGTGCAGAAGCGTGGCCATGGTGATCGTTCCTCAGGGGTTCGCGGCCGGCGGGCGAGGCCGCGGCACGATGGTTGAATTCCGTACGTCACTATTCATAACACAGGGACTTACTTTTCCGCAGTAGCCAACGGGAAAGCGGTACGCTGAGGGCATGGCGGATCACAGCGAGGCGACGTGCAGGCAGGTCGACGGCGGCATGACGCGCGTCTTCGAGCTGTTCGGGAAACGCTGGACCGGCCTGATCGTCGCCACCCTGATGCCGGGCCCTGTGCACTTCGCCGACCTGCGACGGGCGATTCCCGGCATCAGTGAGCGGATGCTGTCCGACCGCCTCATGGAGCTGGCGGCGACCGGCCTGGTGGTGCGCGAAGTGGACGCCGGACCTCCGCTGCGGGTCGCCTACCGGCTGACGGAGGCGGGCCGGGCGATGGAGCCCTCGCTCAAGGAGCTGGCCCGCTGGGCCGAGACCTACCTGGCCGAGGGCGGGCAGTGCCCGGAGCGCTTCCGGAAGTAGCGCGCACCGGGGCGGCGCCGGGCCGCCATGGGGCGGTGGCGGTCAGCCGAGCCGTTCCTGGGCGGCGTTGTAGCGCAGCAGGTACAGCGCGAAGCGGTTGAGATCCGCCTCGCTCCAGTCGGCCAGCCGCTCGTGGAATGCCTGTCGGCGGCTGTTCGAGGCGTTGTCCAGCACCTGGGCGCCCTCCGCTGTGGGATGCAGCACCTGGACGCGGTGGTCGGCAGGGTCCAGACGGCGCTCGACGAACCCGAGCTTCTCCAGCGCGGCGATCTGCCTGCTGACCGTGGACTTGTCCAGGAGGTAGTGCGCCGCGAGGTCCGTTGCCCGGCATCCCTGCTGGTCATCGAGGTGCGCAAGCAGGGTGTACGAGACCAGCGACAGCTCCGGGTGGATGCGGGCCGCGGTGGCGCGGGCCCGCCGGGCGAAGGCGGTCAGCTCCTGCTGGATGGTCTCGACGGAGTCGTCGCGGTGGGCCACGAGGTTGCCTTTCGTTGAAGTAGTTGTATAGTACAACGTGGTTTGGGAGTTGTATAAGCCAACCACTAAGAGTTGTAAAAGCCATCTATTGGCTGTATCCGAGCCGACTAGCTTGAGAAGGCACCATGAGTCCGGTCCGCCGTTCCGACCGCCACCGTGATCACGGACTTGATCACCGCCCCGACCGCCGCAACCCCCACGCGGCCGGGCTGCGCCACGTCCTGCTGCACCTGGTCACCCCGCTGCTGATGTGCATCGGGATGGGCCTGGCCTACCTCGGGGCGTTCGCCGATCCGGCACCGCACCACCTGCCGGTCGCGGTCGTCGGTTCAGGGCAGAGCGCGCAGCTGCTGGCGCAGTCGATCAACGACAAAACGGGCGGTGACCTGGAGGTACGCACCGTCCCCGACCGCGCGACGGCCACCGGACAACTGCGGCACCAGGACATCTTCGGCGCCTACCTCCCCCACGGAAAGAGCGGAACGGCCGCCCGCGGCGACGACTCCGCCCGCCCGGCCAAGACCGCGAGCACGGCCGGACCCGCGCCGGAACTGATGGTCGCGACCGCCGGGTCGGACACCACCGCCTCCGTGGTGCAGAAGGTCTTCACCCCCGTCGCCGCCCAGCAGGACCGGCCCCTGAAGGTCACCGACGTCGCACCGACCGTGCAGCACGACCCGACCGGCCAGGGCATCTTCTTCCTGCTGGTCGCGATCAGCATCGGCTCGTACGCATCGGTCGCGGTGATCGGCGGCGCGGGGGCGGCGCTGCCGATGCGGCTGCGCGCCCTGCTGGCCGTCGGCACCTCCTTCGTCGTCAGCATCATCGGGACGCTCTTCGCCGGCCCGGTCTTCCACCTCGTCGACCACGGCATGTGGGGCCTGTGGAGCATGGCCTGGCTGTACTCCGCCGGCATCCTGCTGATCGGAACGGGGCTGCACACCTTCCTCAAGCGCTGGACCACGCTCGGCGTGATGGCTCTGTTCGTGATGCTCAACTTCACCTCGTCGGGCGGCATCTTCCGGCCCGAGATGCAGAACGGATTCTTCGCGGCCCTGCACTCGTTCTGGAACGGCGCAGGCTTCGTGGAGGGCACCCGAAGCCACGTCTACTTCGACGGCTACGGACTGGCCGGGCACGTCTGGACGCTGGTGATCTGGCTGGTCATCGGTGCGGCAGTGGCCGCCATCGCCGGCCTCACCGAGAACCGCAGGAAGACCGCCGAGGAAGCGGCAGCGGAACGGGCCACCGCCGTCGCGGCTGCCGCGGTGGCCGCGACGGTGACCGAGGGCGCACGCCATGCGGAGCAGGCGGATGTGGTGGATGGCCGGGGGCGGCGAGGGCGGGTCGCGGACGCTGAGGCCGAGGCTGAGGAAGAGGAGATGGAGGAGGCTGTGGGGGTGTAGCGGGGTGTGAGGGGAGCGGGCGTTCCCGCCGTAGCAGGGGCTCGTCGAGCAGTGGCGGAAGCGGGCCGACCAGCCGCTGAACCGGGCGTCGGGGAGAGGGCCGTACGCTGGCCGGGTGACGAACTCGCACGCGGAGAACGCGCAGGACGGCCAGCACCGAACGGACGCCCAGGGAGCGGCGTACGTCACCGATGGACCGGGGGAGGCGGGCGAGCCGGGGGTGCCTGGTGGGTCCGGCGAGCATGTGGTGTCCGGTGAGGGCGGCGCGTCCGGGGATGCGGAGGCACCTGGCGGCAGTGAGCGGGACCGGGCCGCCGAGGACGCGGCGACCCGGCGGCTGGCGAAGGCGGTGTTGGCTGCCGAGCAGGCGCTGATCGAGTTCGAGATCGCGGTGGAGACCTTCCGGGTGGAGGTGGAGAACTTCTCCCGGCTGCACCACCAGCGGCTTGGCCCCATGTATGCGCGGCTGGACGAGCTGGACGCGCAGATCGCCGAGGCGGTCGCGGCCAGTACCGGCGATCCGGAGGACGTCCGCAAGGCACGCGAGGCCCGTGCTTCGGTGCTGCCGATGCCGAATGTCGAGGAGCTGTTCCACGGCTGGATCGGGTCGGACGGGCTGTTCCCCGAGGCGCAGGCGATGCTCACCGAGCAGCCGGTACAGCCGCCGCAGAAGGTGCGGCCCAGCGAGGACGCCCGCAAGGCGTACCGCGATCTGGTGCGCAAGGCACACCCCGACCTGGCGCGTGACGACGCGGAGCGGGAGCGTCGGGATGCCTTCATCGCGCGGGTCAACGCCGCGTACGGCGCGGGGGATGAGGCGGCACTGCGCGAGCTGGCGAAGGAGTGGGAGGCAGGACCGGCGCCCGCTGAGGAGCGGCTCAGCGAGAGCGAGGAGCTGTACGCACGGCTGGAGTGGCTGGCCGAGCGCAAGGAACTGCTGGCGGCCGTCGCCGCCGAGCTGGAGGAAAGCGCGATCGGCGCGATGATCAAGATGGCGCCGCAGGATCCGGACGCCCTGCTGGACGAGATCGCCGAGAAGCTGCTCGCCGATGTCGCAGAGCGCGAGACCCGCCTCGCCCAGCTGGTCGGGTAGCGTCGGGGACATGCGATTTGGTTCTCTGCCCACGGTCGGTGTCGACGCGCTCACGTCCCAGGACTTCCTCTTGGACGTGCGCGAGGACGACGAGTGGGAAGCGGGGCATGCCGAAGGCGCGCTGCACATCCCGATGAGCGAATTCGTCGCCCGTTATGGGGAGTTGACCGAGGCCGCGCCCGCGGACGGCAAGGTTTATGTGCTCTGCCGGGTCGGCGGGCGGTCCGCGCAGGTCACGCAGTACCTCGTCCAGCAGGGCGTCGAAGCGGTGAACGTCGACGGCGGCATGCAGGCGTGGGAGGCCGCCGGCCGTCCGGTCACGGATGGCCGGGGTGGCGCGGGAACGGTTATCTGAGGGCGCTTGGTTGGGGGTGGGGCGGCCGGGGTGGACCGGACCGCTTTCTGGCGGGGCCTTTCCTCTTCTCCCCCCCCGCCCCACCCCTCCCCCACCTCCCGATACGGCCGCCCCGCCCAAGTCTCAGGCGCCAAGCCTCAAGCGCCCCACCTACCCCCTACTCCCCTCCCACCTCACGCCAACATGTGATCGGCCAGCAGATCCCCCAGAGCTTCTTCATGGGCGGCGGCGGGGCCCAAGGACAGCTCCAGTTGCTTGGCCCAGGCGTGGTAACGGTGGAGTGAGTAGTCGGTGTCCGCGCCGAAGCCGCCGTGCAGGTGCTGCGCGGTCTGGACGACCCGGCGTATGCCGTCCGATGCCCAGATCTTGGCGACCGCGACGTCCCCGGCGGGTGGCAGGGCCCCGTCCGTGTCGGTGCTGATGCGCCACGCGGCCTGCCAGAGGGTGGCCGCCATCGCCCGTAGGTCGATGAAGCGGTCCGCCGCCTGGACGGCGACCGACTGGAAGGTGGCGACCGGGAAGCCGAACTGTTCGCGTTTGCTCGTGTAGTCGGCGGTCATGGTGAGTACGGCTTCGCCCAGGCCCAGTGCGAGTGCGCAGGTGCCGGTGGTCAGCAGCAGCCGCAGTTGGTCCCAGGCCGCCGGGTCGGTGAGGGTCTCCCGGCCTGTGACGCGTACGGCGTCCAGCCGGACCTCGGCGTATCGCTCGCCGTTCGTCGAGATCTGTGCGTCGAGCGTGACGCCGGTTCGGGTGGGCGGGACCAGCGCGAGGATCGCCCGGCCGTCGGCGGTGTGCGCGGGCAGCAGGATGTGGTCCGCGCCGTGGGCCCAGGGGACTGCCGTCTGTACGCCGTCGAGTATCCAGTGCTCGTCCTCGGGGCGTGCGTCCACGGCGAGTTCGGCGGCTTCGTGCCCGGTGCGTCCTCCGGAGGCGACGGTCACCACCAGCTCGCCGGTTCCGATGCGGGGCAGTATCTCGGCGCGCAGTGCGTCCGAGCCGTGGTGCTGGAGGGTGAGTGCCGCGGCGCCGCACTCCAGCAGCGGGACGCGCGCCAGTACCTTCGCCGATTCGCGCAGCACCAGGCACAGGGCCACCGGGTCGAGGCCGGCGCCGCCGTGTTCGGGCGCTATCAGCAGGCTCAGCAGGTCGGCGTCGGCGAGGGTCCGCCACAGCGTGCGGTCGAAGTCGTCGGCGACCGCGCCTGGGGTGAGCGCGGGGCTTGGCACGCTGTCGGGTGCGACCCCGGAGAAGACGGCTTTCGCCGCTTCGAGCGCGGCCTGTTGCTCCTCGGCGAAGGTGAAGTCCACTGGTCCGTCCTTCCGGGGCGCTTCGACCTGACGGAGTGTCAAGTTAGAACAGGTTGCAGGAATTGGGAATGGCGGGCGAGGCGTGAGCTGGCGACCGATCGTTCGGTTCCATGGTGGGAGGGGTGCGGTGCGGGGGTCAAACCCTGTGGATAACTCGGTGAGGCTGTGCCCGGTGGGGGCGGCCTGGGTACGGTTCCGTGGCGGAGTCAGCCGAGCGGGATTCTGGGAACGGGGCGGGAATGCAGTCATACGGGGACGAAACGCGGCCGGTGGCCGCGCTCTCGCTACCCTCGCGGATCGTCATATGTGTGGCGGCCAGTGCCGTGGCGGTTGCCGTGGCGATCCACCTGGCCATGATGTTTCTGCACGTCGCGCCGTCGAACACGCTCAGCAAATCGCAAGGGAAGCTGATCGGCGACTACGTCTATCCCGAGTACGAGCAGAACTGGAGACTGTTCGCGCCGAACCCTCTCCAGCAGAACATCGCGGTGCAGGTCCGTGCGGAGCTGCGGACCCGGGACGGCGGTCTGCGGACCACCGGCTGGACCGATCTGACCGCCCGCGACGGGCAGGCGATCCGTCACAACCTCTTCCCCAGCCACTCCCAGCAGAACCAATTGCGCCGCGGCTGGGAGAACTTCCTCAGCTCGCACGACGCGCAGAACCGCCCCAACGGGCAGCGCGGTGAGCTGGCCGAGCGCTACATCCGGCGGATCATGATGCAGCGGATGGGCGCCGAGTGGGCCAAGGACGGGCAGGTCGAACGGATACAGGTCCGCTCGAAGACGACGCCGGTCATGCCGCCTCCGTGGAGCACGGAGAAGATCAGCAACAAGCCCGAGTTCCGGGTGCTGCCCTGGTGGCAGGTCACCGCAGCCGACCTGCCCGAGGGGGCGACGACCAAGTGACCGTGCCGCACTCACCGAAATCACCGAAATCATCGGAATCGTCGGCCGCGTCGAAAGCGCCGGACTCGGCCGGTCTTCCGGGGCCCTCGCGGTCACCGGAGTCTCCGGGCGAGCCCGCCGCCCCGCCCCCGCCCACCGGCCTCGTGACGGAGACGCGCTTGGAGCGGACCATCGGCCGCGGCTTCCGGCAGGTCACCGGCCGGGCCATGGCCCCGTACCAGACCGCCGTGATCCGTATCGGCTTCGCGGCGACCTGGCTGCTGTTCCTGCTCAGGGAATGGCCGCATCGCGCGGAGCTCTACGGGCCCGACGGCCCCTGGAGCCTCGACATGGCGCGCCGGATGCTCGACGGCAACCAGGCATTCTCCGTGCTGGCCTGGTCCGACGGGCGCGGCTGGTTCGAGTGCGTCTACCTGCTGGCCATCGTCTCCGCCGCACTGCTGATGGTGGGCTGGCGCACCCGCACCATGTCGGTGCTTTTCATGATCGGCGTGCTGTCGCTGCAGAACCGCAGCATCTTCATCGGTGACGGCGGAGACAACGTCATCCACCTGATGTCGATGTACCTGGTGCTGACCCGGTGCGGCCAGGTGTGGTCCCTGGACGCCCGCCGCGCCCGGCGGGCGGCTGCCAGGAACGCCGCGGCGTCCGACGCCCCCGGCACCGACGCCGCCCCGGGACGGGACCTGCCCGGCATGCTGCTGTGGACCGTCTCCGGGCTCGCCCTGGCCACCGCGCAGCTGCTGGGCTGCCAGGGCCTGGGCTGGTTCGACGGCGGGCCGTTCCCGGATCTCGGCTGGGGCCTCGCGCTGTGGATCCTGTGGGCCGGGCACGGCCTGTGGTGGGCCGCGAACCGCTACGCACCCGGGGAGCCGCGGATCGTTCTCGACGTGCTCGCCAAGCTCGCGCACAACGGCGCCCTGCTGGTGATCATGGTCGAGGTCTGCCTCGTCTACTCCACCGCCGGCTGGTACAAGATCCAGGGATCGCGCTGGCAGGACGGCACGGCCGTCTACTACCCGATGCACCTGGACTACTTCTCGCCCTGGCCCGAACTGTCCCGGCTGCTGGGCGACAGCGGGCTGCTGGTCATGCTGCTGACCTACGGCACGGTGATCGTGCAGGTCGCCTTCCCGTTCACGCTGTTCAACCGCCGCCTCAAGAACGTCCTGCTGGTCGCGATGATCTGCGAACACCTGTCGATCGCGTTCCTGCTGGGGCTGCCGTTCTTCTCCCTCGCGATGATCGCCGCCGACGCCGTCTTCCTGCCGACGAACTTCCTGACCTGGCTCTCCGACCGGATCTCGGCGCTGCGCCGGCGGTTGTTCTCCGGGGGCGGTCCGGCACGCCCGGCCGCGGCGCCAGGGGACGACGAACCGGAGGCCCGTACGCACGGCTCCGGCGGGGGCCATACGCTCGTGGGGTGAGCAGCGAGAAAACCGCCCCGGCCGAGCAGCGCCCCGAGGCCGCAGGGGAGCCGGGCGCCCCGACCGAGCCGGTCCAGTACGACGAGGGCTTCGGCCAGGAGATCGGCGTCGGGCCGCACCCGGCGCCGTGGCCCCGGGACGACCGCTACGACCCGGAGCTGCTCGCGCAGGGCGACCGGCGCAATGTCGTCGACCGGTACCGCTACTGGACGCGCGAGGCGATCGTCGCCGACCTCGACACCCGGCGCCACGACTTTCACGTGGCGGTCGAGAACTGGGGCCACGACTTCAACATCGGTTCGGTGGTGCGGACCGCCAACGCCTTCCTGGCCCGGGAGATCCACATCGTCGGACGGCGCCGCTGGAACCGCCGCGGCGCGATGGTGACCGACCGCTACCAGCACGTCCGCCATCACCCCGGCACCGAGGACCTGACCGCCTGGGCCGCGTCCGAGGGGCTGCCGATCATCGGGATCGACAACCTCCCCGGCGCCGTCCCGCTGGAGACGACGGAGCTGCCGCGCCGCTGTGTGCTGCTCTTCTGGCAGGAAGGCCCCGGGCTGACGGAGGAGGCGCGCCGGCATGTGTCCGTGGTCTGCTCGATCGCGCAGTTCGGGTCGACCCGCTCGATCAACGCGGGTGCCGCGGCAGCCATCGCCATGCACGCCTGGATCGGCCGGCACGCCGTGATCGAGGCACCCGGCACCTCCTGACGGCCGCCCGCCCGCCCGCGTACCCCGGACGCCGTCCGGCCGTCTCCCCGGGGCACTGCCGCGCCCCGGGGACCTGGTGTCCGCGTCACGCCGGGCGGCGTACCTCCACCGTCCGGAAGCGGTTCGCCACGAACGCGCCGTCGCACAGCGCCGCGTTGGCCGCCGGATTGCCGCCCGAACCGTGGAAGTCGGAGAACGCCGCGGTCTGGTTCACATAGACGCCGCCGGTCAGGTTCAGCGACAGCTGGGCGCACTCCTCCAGGCAGACGTCCTGGATCGCGTCCTCCACCTCGGCGGACGTGGTGTACGCGCCGACGGTCATGGCGCCCTGCTCCCGGACCGTGCGCCGCAGCAGCTCCACCGCGTCGGCCGCGGAGTCGACGGCCACGGCGAAGGACACCGGGCCGAAGCACTCCGAGAGGTAGGCCGCTTCGTCCTCCGGCTTCGCGCCGTCCAGCTTGACGATCACCGGTGTACGCACCATCGCCCCGGGGAACTCCGGGTTGGCCACCGCCCGGGTTGCCAGGGCCACTTCGCCCAGCCCGGACGCCGCGTCGATCCGCGCCTTCACCTGCGGGTTCACGATCGCGCCCAGCAGCGCGTTGGCGCGTGTGTCGTCGCCGAGCAGGCCGCTCACCGCGCCCGCGAGATCGGTGACCACCTCGTCGTACGACTTGGGGCCCGCTTCGGTGGTGATGCCGTCCCGGGGGATGAGGAGGTTCTGCGGGGTGGTGCACATCTGGCCGCTGTAGAGCGACAGGGAGAAGGCGAGGTTGCCGAGCATGCCTTTGTAGTCGTCCGTCGAGTCGATCACGACGGTGTTGACGCCGGCCTTCTCGGTGTAGACCTGCGCCTGGCGGGCGTTGGCCTCCAGCCAGTCGCCGAACGCGGTCGACCCGGTGTAGTCGATGATGCGGACCTCGGGGCGGACCGCCAGGGTCTTGGCGAGCCCTTCATCGGGGCGGTCCACGGCCAGACACACCAGGTCGGCGGGGAAGCCGGCCTCGGTGAGCACCTCGCGCGCCACCCGTACCGTCAGCGCCAGCGGCAGTACGGCGCGCGGGTGCGGTTTGACGAGCACTGGGTTGCCGGTGGCCAGCGAGGCGAACAGGCCCGGGTAGCCGTTCCACGTCGGGAAGGTGTTGCACCCGATCATCAGCGCGACGCCGCGCGGCACGGCGGTGAAGGACTTGGCCAGCTCCAGCGGGTCGCGCTTGCCCTGGGGTTTGGACCAGGGGGCCTGCTGCGGGGTGCGGGTCTGCTCGGCGTACGCGTAGGTGACCGCCTCCATGCCGCGGTCCTGCGCGTGCGGCCCGCCCGCCTGGAACGCCATCATGAACGCCTGGCCGCTGGTGTGCATCACGGCCTGGGCGAACTCGTGGGTGCGGGCGCTGATCCGCGCCAGGATCTCCAGACAGACCGCCGCCCGTACCCCGGGCCCTGCGTCCCGCCAGGCAGGCATCGCGTCGCGCATGGCCGGCAGCAGCACATCCACGTCGGGGTGCGGATAGCTGATGCCCAACTCCGGTCCGTACGGCGACACTTCCTGGCCGACCCAGTCGTTCGTACCGGGCTGGTCCAGCTCGAAGCGGGTGCCGCGCAGCGCCTCGAACGCGGCCACGCCGTCGGGCGCCGCGGTCTCGCCGTACGCCTTCGGGTGCTCGGGATGGGGCGACCAGTACGCGCGGGTGCGGATCGTCTCCAGCGCTTGGTCGAGGGTCGGGCGGTGCTTTTCGATCAACTGCGCTGCGGTCATTTCGGCGGCCATCGATGACCAACTCCTCGTCGAGCCGGGCGGAGAGCGAACAGGGAAAGGGCGCGCGGTGGGGCGCGGTGGAGGGATGGGGACGGAGGCGGAAGGAGCGGAGGTGAGAGTGCGGGCAGGGAGTGTGGGGTCGGTGGATGTGCGTAGGTGGGAGGTACTAGGGCGATGGAGTTAGAGTAACCGAACGATCGGTCGGTGCAAGAGGGTCCGGTGAGCCTGTGGATAACTCGGTCGGGGAGGGGCGGTCGGCGTGGCGGGAACCGGGCCGGGTGGCGCCCTTGCGGCGGTGGGCGTGAGGGCCGTGGGACACGGGTTCCCGCAGGTGGCCGTGGGTGCCGGCCGCATCGTGCGGCTCCGGGGCACGACGCGGTGCCGTGCCGGACGGGCCGTGCCGGACGGGCCGTGGCGGAGGCCGTGCGTCGGCCGGACCGGCGTGCCGAGAAAGGCCGGATCCCGGCGCATCGGCGGGATCCGGCGCGCGGAGGCCCGCTCCCCTCCCGCGGTCGGCTCTCGCCCCCTGCGGCCGTTCATGCCTCCCTGCTCGCCGGAGCGCCCCTGGGGCAACTCACGGAAACGCAGGGCCTGTTCACGGCGCGAGTGCGGCGGTGCCGGCCGGTGGGGCGGTCGGACCGTGCCGACCGGCCGGGGCCCGGCGGCCCGTGGAGCGGACCGGGCGTTGTGGTGCGTCCTGGATCCGGGATGTGCTGGACTCCCTGCACCACCGGTACACCGGCGGCACCCGCGTGCCGTCCCCGCGCCCTGCGGCGCCGTGCAGACCAAGAGGAATGAGTGCTCTAATCATGACCATGGCCAAGCGCGACACCTACACGCCCGATTCGCTGCTCGCGGTCGCCGCCGAGGTGTTCAACGAGCGCGGGTACGACGGCACATCCATGGAGCACCTCTCCAAGGCGGCCGGAATCTCCAAGTCCTCGATCTACCACCACGTACGCAGCAAGGAAGAGCTGCTGCGCCGGGCGATAAGCCGCGCCCTGGACGGGCTGTTCGGGGTGCTGGAGGAGCCGGGTGCCGTCGAGGGGCGGGCGATCGAGCGCCTGGAGTACGTGACCCGGCGCGAGGCCGAGGTGCTGATGGACGAACTGCCGTATGTGACGCTGCTGCTGCGGGTGCGGGGCAACACCGACACCGAGCGGTGGGCCATGGAACGCCGCCGGGAATTCGACCACAAGGTCGCCGGTCTGCTGAAGCTGGCCGCCGCCGACGGCGACCTGCGGGCGGACGTCGACATTCCGCTGGCGACCCGGCTGCTCTTCGGCATGATCAACTCGATTGTGGAGTGGTACCGCCCGGGGCGCGGCGGCGCGGCCAGCAGGGACGAGGTCGCCGAGGCGGTCGTCCGTACGGCGTTCGCGGGACTGCGCACCTCCTGACGGAACCGCCCCTGCTCGTCGGATCCTCCTCACCGGGTGAGGGGCGTGCGCCCGTGCGCCTCCTGGCCGCCCGGCATCCGGCAGGGTTCCGGAGCGGGCCTCACTGCTGCTGGGGCCCCAGACCGGTCTCTTCGAACACCAGCAGCGTGCGGGTGCTGAGGACTTCGGGAATCGACTGGATCCGGGTCAGCACCAGCTCCCGCAGCTCCCGGTTGTCCTTGGTGTGCACCAGCAGCAGGACATCGAAATCGCCGCTGACCAGCGCGATGTGCGAGGCGCCGGGGAGCGCGGTGAGCTGCTCGCGCACCGTACGCCAGGAGTTCTGCACGATCTTCAGCGTGATGTAGGCGGATGCGCCCTGACCTGCTCGTTCCTGGTCCACGCGGGCGCTGAAACCGCGTATGACGCCGTCGTCGATCAGCCGGTTGATGCGCGCGTAGGCGTTGGCGCGCGAGACGTGCACCTGGTCGGCGACGGAGCGGATGGAAGCCCGTCCGTCGGTCTGCAGCAGGTGCAGGATCGAGCGGTCGATGGTGTCCAGCGGACGCGCGGGCGGCACGGAAGGGCCCGTCGCGGACGATCCCGGTGCGGTCGTTCCGGGCGCCGCCGGTGGCGCCCCGCCGGGATTGGCCATCTGTTCCTCCGGCATGTGGTCCCGCCTCCCCTTGGTGGACGCCCTGACTTCATCTCAAGCTGTGGAGAACCGTTTGTCCACAGGCTGGGCCCGCCTGTAGCCAAAATGTGCTGGCGACCGAACAATCGGTAGGGACGGGGTCGCTCGGCCCGGCCTTGGCGATCCTGCCCATCCGTCGCCCGCCCCCACCCCATATGAGGCGCTTCGCGCCACCCCTTCGATTCGAGGAGGTGCTCGTCATGACGGTCCTTGAGCAGCCCGGCAGCAGCAGGAACAAGGGCGCCCTGCCCGGCCCTGCGCCCGCCTGGCGTCCGCGCGTCGATCCGGCGCCTCTCCTGCCGGACGCTGAACCCCATCGCGTCCTGGGGACGGACGCCGCCCGCAAGCTCGACCCCGCCCTGTTGACCAGGCTTTATGAACAGCTCGTACGCGGCCGGCGGTACAACACCCAGGCGACCGCCCTGACCCGGCAGGGCCGCCTGGCGGTCTACCCGTCGTCCACCGGCCAGGAAGCCTGCGAAGTGGCGGCGGCGCTCGTCCTGGAAGAGCAGGACTGGCTCTTTCCCAGCTACCGCGACACCCTCGCCGCCGTGGCCCGCGGCCTGGATCCGGTGCAGGCACTGACGCTCCTCAGGGGCGACTGGCACACCGGCTACGACCCCCGCGAGCGGCGGATCGCCCCCCTGTGCACCCCGCTCGCCACCCAGCTCCCGCACGCCGTGGGGCTGGCGCACGCCGCCCGCCTCAAGGGGGACGACGTGGTCGCGATGGCCATGGTCGGCGACGGCGGCACCAGCGAGGGCGACTTCCACGAAGCCCTGAACTTCGCCGCCGTCTGGCAGGCACCGGTCGTCTTCCTCGTCCAGAACAACGGATTCGCGATCTCCGTGCCGCTGGCCAAGCAGACCGCCGCGCCCTCGCTCGCCCACAAGGCGGTCGGCTACGGCATGCCGGGCCGCCTGGTGGACGGCAACGACGCAGCGGCCCTGCACGAAGTCCTCACCGAGGCCGTCGAACGGGCCCGCAACGGCGGCGGCCCGACCCTCGTCGAGGCCGTCACCTACCGCATCGAGGCGCACACCAACGCCGACGATGCCACGCGCTACCGCGCCGCATCCGAGGTCGAGGCATGGCGGGCACACGACCCGATAGCCCTCCTGGAGCGCGAGTTGGCCTCCCGCGACCTGCTGTCCGACGACTTCGTGGCCGCCACCAGGGACGGCGCCGAGGCGATGGCCGCCGACCTGCGGGAGCGGATGAACCAGGACCCGACCCTGGACCCGATGGACCTGTTCCCCCATGTCTACGCCGAGCAGTCCGGCCAACTGCGCGAACAGGCGGCACAGTTGCGTGCCGAGCTGGCCGCGGAGGCCGCCGGAACCGAAGCCGGCAACGAGCCCGCCCAGGAGGCCCGGCCATGACGACGACCGCACCGGCCACCGCGCGCAAGCCCGCCACCATGGCGCAGGCACTGACCCGCGCGCTGCACGACGCCATGGCGGACGACCCCGCCGTCCACGTCATGGGCGAGGACGTGGGCACCCTGGGCGGTGTCTTCCGCGTCACCGACGGCCTGGCCGAGAAGTTCGGCGAGGACCGGTGCAGCGACACCCCGCTGGCCGAGGCAGGCATCCTCGGCACGGCCGTCGGCATGGCCATGTACGGGCTGCGGCCGGTCGTCGAGATGCAGTTCGACGCCTTCGCCTACCCGGCGTTCGAGCAGCTGGTGAGCCACGTCGCCAAGATGCGCAACCGCACCCGCGGCGCCCTGCCGATGCCGCTGACCATCCGCATCCCGTACGGCGGCGGCATCGGCGGTGTCGAGCACCACAGCGACTCGTCCGAGGCGTACTACCTGGCGACCCCCGGGCTCCAGGTGGTCACCCCCGCCACGGTCGAGGACGCCTACGGCCTGCTGCGGGCCGCCATCGCCTCCGACGACCCGGTCGTCTTCCTCGAACCCAAGCGGCTCTACTGGTCGAAGTCCGACTGGTCGCCCGATGATCCCGAGCCGGTCGAGCCCCTGGGCCGTGCCGCGATACGCCGCCGCGGCGCGGACGCCACGCTGATCACCTACGGCCCCTCGCTGCCGGTCTGCATGGAAGCCGCGGAGGCGGCCCGTGCGGAGGGCTGGGATCTGGAAGTGGTCGACCTGCGGTCCCTGATGCCGTTCGACGACGAGACCGTCTGCGCGTCGGTACGGCGCACCGGCCGGGCCGTCGTCGTCCACGAAGCCCACGGATTCGGCGGCCCCGGTGGCGAGATCGCCGCCCGCATCACGGAGCGCTGCTTCCACCACCTGGAGGCGCCGGTGCTGCGGGTGGCGGGATTCGACATTCCGTATCCGCCGCCCATGCTGGAGAGGCATCATCTCCCTGGTGTGGACCGGATTCTCGATACGGTCGCCCGGCTCCAGTGGGAGTCGGACTGGATCGAAGGAAGGGGGGAGTGATGGCTGTGGTCCGTGAATTCACCCTGCCTGACCTGGGGGAGGGGCTCACCGAAGCCACCATCGTCCAGTGGATGGTCGAGGTCGGCGAGGTGGTGGCCGTGGATCAGCCGGTCGTCGAGGTCGAGACGGCCAAGGCGATGGTGGAGGTGCCCTGCCCGTACGGCGGCGTGGTCACCGCCCGCTTCGGCGACGAGGGCGCCGATCTCCCGGTCGGAGCACCCCTGTTGACCGTCGCCGTCGGTGCGTCCTCGGAGCCCGATGACGCGGAGCCGGCGCCCACCGCGCCGTCGGAAGCTTCCCCGGAGCCGCAGGCCGAGGGCTCGGGGAACGTGCTGGTCGGCTACGGAACCAGCGCATCCGCATCCCGCCGCCGTCGCGTCAGGCCGGGCCCCGGCACCACCAAGGCCAACGGCGGCGGCACGGGCCTCGCGGACGACGCCAGGACCGGGGCCGTGGCGGAGGTGCACGAGCGGGCCGAGACGTCCGGGCAGTGCCGCTCGGTGGCCGTCATCTCCCCGCTGGTGCGCCGCATGGCACGGGAACACGGCCTCGACCTGAGCGCACTGCACGGCAGCGGGCGGGACGGTCTGATCCTGCGAACGGATGTCGAGCGCGCGGTCCGGCAGCGGGAAGCGGCAGCCTCCGGAGCCACCGCGGGTCTCGTCGGCCCGGCCACCGTGACCGCGCCGCCCGCACCCGCAACGGCCCTCGGCACCCGCTCCGCCCCGGGGGCGGCACCCGAGCCCCCGGCCCCGGCGGAGGGCGAACGCATTCCGCTCCGGGGGATGCGCGGCGCTGCGGCCGAGAAGTTCAGCCGCAGCCGCCGGGAGATCCCGGACGCGACCTGCTGGGTGGACGCCGACGCCACCGAACTCCTCGCCGCCCGCAGGGCGATGAACACCCCGGGCGCCCCCAAGGTGTCACTGCTCGCGCTGCTGGCCCGGATCTGCACCGCGGCACTGGCGCGGTACCCCGAGCTGAACGCGACGATCGACACCGAGAGCCAGGAGATCGTCCGGCTGCCCGCGGTCCACCTCGGGTTCGCCGCGCAGACCGACCGGGGTCTGGTGGTGCCGGTGGTGCGGGACGCCCAGGCCCGCACGGTCGCGGGGCTCTCCGAAGAGATCGCCCGCCTCACCGACAGCGCACGCTCCGGCGGACTCTCCCTCGCCGACCTGACCCGCGGCACCTTCACCCTCAACAACTACGGCGTCTTCGGGGTGGACGGCTCCACACCGATCATCAACCACCCCGAAGCCGCGATGCTCGGCGTGGGCCGGATAGCCGCCAAACCCTGGGTGCACGAAGGCGAGTTGGCCGTCCGTCAGGTCGTCCAGCTCTCGTTCACCTTCGACCACCGGGTGTGCGACGGCGGCACGGCCGGCGGCTTCCTGAGGCATGTCGCCGACTGCGTGGAGCAGCCCGCGCTGCTGCTGCGCAACCTGTAGGCGGGCACGGGCGGCGGCCGGGATGCGCACCCGGGGCGCGCACCCCGGGGTGCGCCGGGAGCCGGTGGCGCCCGTGTGACGGGTGGCGTCCCGGCGCCGTCCGTGGCGCCGACCCGACCGTTGGTGTCCCGACCGTTGGCGTGCCGACCGTTGGTGTGCCGACCGTTGGCGTGCCGACCGGGTCCGTGATCCCGAAGGTGTCCGTGACGTCGGTGTGGCCGCCCGGATCCCGGCGATACTCAAGGGGTGAGCGACCACACCGACTACGACACCATCGTGCTGGCAGGCGGCGCGGCCAGGCGGCTCGGCGGGGCGGACAAACCCGCCCTGTCCGTCGGCGGTCGCCCGCTCCTGGACCGCGTACTCGACGCCTGCCAGGACGCCGCGACCACGGTCGTCGTCGGCCCCGCACGCCCGACCGCACGCGCCGTCGTCCGCGCCAGGGAGAACCCGCCGGGCGGCGGCCCGCTGGCGGCCCTGGACGCCGGACTGCGGCACACCACCGCGCCCTGGGTGCTGGTCCTCTCCGCCGACCTCCCCTTCCTGACGGCGGCGACCGTACGCACCCTCCTGGAGGTGGCGGCGGGCGAGCCGCCCTCGGGGACGGGGCCCGCTCCCGAGGGCGCCATGCTGCGCGACGCGGGCGGGCGCGACCAGCCACTGGTGGCCGCCTACCGGGCCGATGCGCTGCGCCGGGAGATGGACCTGCTGCGCACCGAACGCGGCACCCTGGCCGGCCTTCCGCTGCGCGCCGTGCTGTCCCGACTCGCGGTCGAACGGGTCCAGGACGCCACGGCCACGGCATCCTTCGACTGCGACACCTGGGAGGACATCAGCGCAGCTCGCGCGCGTATCAGGGAGCATGGCAACGTGTTGGACGAATGGATCACCGCAGTCAAGGCCGAACTGGGCATCACCCTCGATGTCGACACGACGGCGCTCCTGGACCTGGCCCGTGACGCGGCGCACGGCGTGGCCCGCCCGGCAGCGCCGCTGACGACGTTCCTGATCGGCTACGCGGCGGGCCGCCAGGACGGCGACGTGACGGCGCTGGCCGAGCGGGTCGCCGCACTGGCCAACCGCTGGGCCGCGGAAACCACGGACGACGGCGATGACGCCCCGTCCACCGGCGGCAGGCCCGCAGAGAAGCCCGCGGAATGACCGACGGGGAGTTCGACGACGCGTTCGCCGACGCACTGGCCCTGGCCAACGGCGACCGGGCGGCGGCGCGGGCCCCGCGGCCCGAGGGACGCACCGCTCCGGGGACGGCCGAAACCGCGTCCGACGCGGGCGGCACCGGCCCTGGAGAGGCCGAAGCCGCTCCGCACGCCGACCACACCGACCCGGTGGCCGGAGGCCCCGCGGCAGGCGGCGCACGCGGTGACGCGCCACCGGACGCGTGCTTCGGCTGGGACTTCTGGCCCGACGAGCCCCGGGGCGCGGACGCCGGTCAGCCCCAGGACACCGGCCGGAACGAGCGCCGGGGCACGGCCGGAAGCCGGGCCAGGAACCAGGCCACGGCCGCGGACCACGGCGCGGCGCACGAACCGGACTCCGGCACCGGCGCGGCACCCACACCCCGGGAGCCCGCTCCGAGCACCGCCACCACCGCGAAGCCGTTCGCCACCACGGCGCCGTCCACGACCGCGGAGCCGTCGGCCACCGCGGAGCCGCCCGTCACCGCAGACCGGCCCACCGCCCGCCTCGCGACCGACGCCCTCGACGCCCTCTGCCCCCCGCTCATCGCCGCCGACCCCGGCGGGCCTGCGGAGCCCGGCAGTCCCGGCGACCGCAAGGCCCCGGCGGCCCGCGGCGGGCACTCCGAGCCGCCCTCTCCCTGGCACGTGGCCCGGGAGATCGCCCGGAAAGCGGCCGAGGGCCCGCGTCCGCCCGGGACGACCGTGCCGGCCGACGCACTCGGCCGTACGCTCGCCGCGCCGCTCACCGCCCTGACCGACCTGCCCTCGTTCGACACCTCCGCGATGGACGGCTGGGCCGTCTCAGGCCCCGGCCCCTGGTTCCTCGACCAGGAGGCGGCCGGCGACCGCCCGTCCGGCACGTCGGCCCTCGGGACGCACCGCCCGCCCGCATCCCACGGCCTCCTCGCCGGTCATACCTCCGCCGCCGTACTCGCCGACGGGCACGCGGTGGCGATCGCCACCGGGGCGCGGGTACCGGCCGGGGCCACCGCCGTGCTGCGCAGCGAGCACGGTGAGGTGCGTGAACTGGCGGACGGGCGCGCCCGGTTGTTCTCCCCGTGGCCCGCGCCGCTGGGCCAGGACATCCGCCCGCGCGGCCAGGAGTGCCGTCGCGGCGATCAGTTGCTGCCGGCCGGTACGCCGGTGACCCCCGCGGTCCTCGGCCTGGCCGCAGCCGCCGGATACGACGAGCTGACGACGTTTCCGCGGCCCCGCGTCGAGGTCCTCGTCCTGGGCGATGAACTGCTCCGGCACGGCCTCCCCCAGGACGGCCGGATCCGGGACGCGCTCGGCCCGATGCTCGGCCCCTGGCTGCGGGCCCTGGGTGCCGACGTGGCCCCGCCCCGGCATCTCACCGACGACCTCGGCACGCTCCACGCGGCCGTATCCGCGTCCACCGCCGACCTGGTCATCACCACCGGCGGCACCGCGTCGGGCCCCGTCGACCACGTGCATCCCACGCTGCGCAGCCTGGGCGCCGAGGTGCTGGTGGACGGCGTGCAGGTGCGGCCCGGCCATCCCATGCTGCTGGCCAGGCTCGCCCCCGGCCGGCACCTCGTGGGGCTGCCGGGCAACCCCCTCGCCGCCGTCTCGGGCCTGTTGACCCTGGCCGAACCGCTGCTCGGAACACTCGCCGCGCGCCGCCCCTCGCTCCCGCACCGCGCGCCGCTCGACGACGCCGTACCGGGGCATCCGCACGACACCCGGCTGGTCCCGGTGCTCTACCGCGATGACGCACGCGGGCTGATGGCACAGCCGCTGCGCTTCCACGGGCCCGCCATGCTGCGCGGCATCGCGGCGGCCGACGCGCTCGCCGTCATCCCGCCCGGCGGCGCGAAACGCGGCACCGAGGTCGGCATCCTGGAATTTCCCTGGCCGGCCGACGGGACGGCGGGCGGCCCCGAGAGCGAGCTGACGGACCGGTCCGCGCCGGGCCCCGCGTACGGACCCGGTGCGCACCCCGGCCCCGCCGGTCCCGTACGCTCCACTGTTCCCGCACCCCCGACCGGAGGCGCCGCGTGAAGCTCCCCTCCCACGATGCCGCGGCGCGTGAGATCCCCGAGGACAACTCCCACCAGGTGATGCTGCCGCGCCGGACGCCGGTGGCGCCGATACGGCAGGTCGCCAGGCGGCTGCTGATGGCCCTGCTGGTCCTCGTCGCGACGGTCGTCATCGTCTGGATCGACCGCGACGAGTACCACGACAACGCCAACGGCTCGGTCGACCTGCTCGACTGCGTCTACTACGCCACCGTCACGCTCTCCACCACCGGCTACGGCGACATCGTCCCGTACGGCGACAGCGCACGGCTGCTGAACATCCTGCTCATCACGCCCCTGCGGGTGCTCTTCCTGATCATCCTGGTCGGCACCACACTGGAAGTGCTGACCGAGCGCACCCGCGAGCAGTGGCAACTGAAACGCTGGAGAAAAACCTTGCGTGACCACACCGTCGTCGTCGGCTACGGAACCAAGGGCCGTTCCGCGGTCCAGACCCTCTGCGCCACCGGCCTGACCCGCGACCGCATCGTGGTCGTCGACCCCAGCCCCAAGGTGATCGACTCGGCGGTCGCCGAGGGCTTCGTGGGCGTGATCGGCGACGCCACCCGCAGCGATGTGCTCGTACGGGCCGAGATCCAGCGCGCCCACCAGGTGGTCATCGCGACCCAGCGCGACGACACCGCCGTACTGGTCTCGCTGACCGCGCGTCAGCTGAACAAGAAGGCCAACATCGTGGCCGCGGTCCGCGAGGAGGAGAACGCGCCGCTGCTGCGGCAGTCCGGCGCGGATTCCGTGATCACCTCGGCCAGCGCGGCCGGACGCCTGCTGGGACTCTCCGTCCAGAGCCCCAGCGCCGGCACGGTGATGGAGGACCTGATCCAGCAGGGCAGCGGCCTCGATCTGATCGAGCGTCCGGTGGTGAAGGCCGAGGTCGGCAAGTCCGTACGCGAGACGGGCGACCTGGTCGTCTCCGTCCTGCGCGGCCACCGGCTCCTCGGCTACGACGACCCGGCGGCCAGCCCGCTCCAGGCCGCCGACCGGCTGATCACGATCGTCCGCGCGGTCCCGGACGACCCGGACCTGGCGGGCAGGAGCAGCCGCACCGGCAAGTCGCCGCTGCCCGGCTCCGGGGTCTCGCCGATGCGCCGGGCGGACGACTGAGCACGGACGCAAGGACGGTCTGCGGCCTGCCCACACGGGGCGGGGCCGCGCGGCCCCGTGCTGTCGCCCCTGGCACCACCGGCGAGTAGCCTCGCGGCCATGCGAGCGATCACCATTCCCGAACCCGGCGGCCCCGAAGCCCTCGTCTGGGCCGACGTGCCGGATCCGCAGCCCGCCGAAGGCGAGGTCCTGATCGAGGTCGTGGCCAGCGCGGTCAACCGCGCTGATCTGCTGCAACGTCAGGGCTTCTACGATCCGCCGCCCGGCTCGTCCCCCTACCCCGGCCTCGAATGCGCCGGACGGATCGCGGCGCTCGGGCCCGGCGTGCACGGCTGGTCCGTCGGCGACGAGGTGTGCGCCCTGCTGGTCGGCGGCGGGTACGCGGAGAAGGTCGCCGTCCCGGCGGGACAGGTGCTGCCGCTGCCGCAGGGCCTCGACATGGTGTCGGCCGCCGCGCTGCCCGAAGTCGCCTGCACGGTCTGGTCGAACGTCTTCATGATCGCGCATCTGCGCCCCGGCGAGACCCTGTTGGTACACGGCGGGTCCAGCGGCATCGGCACCATGGCGATCCAGCTGGCCAAGGCCGTCGGCGCGCGCGTCGCGGTCACCGCGGGCGGCGCCGAAAAGCTGGCGCGGTGCGCGGAGTTGGGCGCCGACATCCTCATCGACTACCGCGAACAGGACTTCGTCGAGGAGATCCGCCGGGCCACCGACGGCAAGGGCGCGGACGTCATCCTCGACATCATCGGCGCGAAGTACCTGGAACGGAACGTCAAGGCGCTGGCGGTCAGCGGGCGGCTCGCCATCATCGGCATGCAGGGCGGGATCAAGGCGGAGCTGAACATCGGCACCCTGCTCTCCAAGCGTGCCGCGATCACCGCGGCCGGCCTGCGCGCCCGCCCGCTGGGCGAGAAGGCCGCCATCGTCGCGGCCGTACGCGAACACATCTGGCCGCTGATCGCCAACGGCCAGGTCCGCCCGATCATCGACCGCACGATCCCGATGGACCAGGCCGCTGAGGCGCACCGCGTCGTCGACGCGAGCACCCACGTCGGCAAGGTCGTCCTGACGACGGGCTGAGCACGACCGGACGGGCCGGCCACCGCGGGACGATGGCCGGCCCGCCGCTTGCCCGCACCCCGGCCCGCCTTCGCAGGGCCCGCGTTCCCCTCCCCGCCCGTCACCTGAGCGACATCTCCAAGATGCCGCGAACCGGGTGCCGTGTGACGCTGAGCACGTCACTCGACGGCTCGGCACGGGAGGGGCACGACCGTGGCTCCACGATTCCGTACGCGCTTTGCCACCGGCCTGCTGGTGTTGTCCGCCGCGCTGCCCGTCCCGGCGGCGGCCCTCGTCGCGATGGCGTCACCGGCGGGCGCCGCCCCCACCGACCGCAGCTTCCTGCGTGCGGCCCGCGCCGCCGACACCGCTCCGCCGCGTCTGCGGCTCACGGGCGGCGGCGCGACCCACCGTCACCGTCACGACGGCCCGGCATCCGACAGTCACCTGCCGGAAGCCTTCGCCGGTCTCGCCGAGCTGCCGGACGCCTTCCTCGGGCTCCTGGACGAGCCGCGGCACCCGCACGGCCGGTACGCCGATGACACCCCGTGGTCCCATGTCCCGCCGCACGGCCCGCCCGCCGTCACCCCGCCCCCGGCGGATTCCGTACCGGGCGACGCCGGCCGGGACGCGAACGGACCGCCTGCGAACGGTGCCTTCCCGCCCGGGGGATGGCCGGACCCGGCGGACGCGCCCGCCGAGGCCGGCGGTCCCGGCGCCCCCGCCGGGCCGATCCCGTCCGGCCCGCCCCGGCACGCGGCAGACCCTGACGCCGGCCGTCCCGCCCCCGGAGCCGAAAGGCCGGGCAAGGGCACCCCGTCCGGCAAGGCGAAGCCGCCCCGCCCCGCCGCCTCGCCTTCGGCCTCCCCCAGCTCCGCCGTCTCGCCGAGCCGGCCGTCGCACCGGCGGGGCACCGGGACGTCGAGCCGTCCGCCCCGCTGGGACGAGCCGACGGCAGCCGTCGGCAGCGAGGGCCGGCGCAGTTCGGAGCCGGCGGCGGTGGAGGCCGAATCGCCCACCGCGGGCGGGCCGTACACCTTCAACGGTTCGACGGCCCGGGTCGAGCGGGTGCTGCCGATGGGAGCCGGACTGGCCCTCACCGGCCTCGGCCTGGCCTTCCTCGCCCTGCGGCTGCGCCGGTACTGATCTCCGGCCGGGAGACGTGCACGGCATGCCGCAGTGCCGGTTTCACGTGAAACCCGAATGGCGGACACGGTCGGCCCCGCCGGTTTCACGTGAAACCTCGCGGCCCCGAAGCGAGGGACGGCCGCCTCCCGCCTCCGGCCGCCCCTCGCTACCGCAGGTCACCAGAGGTGGACGGAGCGGCCCGGGGTTCGCGGAGGGTGGATCACGGTGTGGTGGGGGCACCCTCGTGGAAGGTCGCGTGTACGAGAGAATGGCGGCATGGATATGCCGATGAACGAACGGTCGCAGGAGAGTCCGCACGTCCTGGTTGTCGGCCCGGACGGCATGGCGCTCGGCAGCGCCGGCTCCGGCGGCGGGGACGGCGACGAAGAGCCCCGGGAGATGCCGGTGACGGACATGGTCGAGCAGCCGGCGAAGGTCATGCGGATCGGCAGCATGATCAAGCAGTTGCTGGAGGAAGTGAAGGCCGCTCCGCTGGACGAAGCGAGCCGGGTCCGCCTGAAGGAGATCCACTCCAGCTCGGTCAAGGAGCTGGAGGACGGGCTGGCGCCCGAACTGGTCGAGGAACTGGAGCGGTTGTCGCTGCCGTTCACCGACGAATCGGTGCCCACCGACGCGGAACTGCGCATCGCGCAGGCCCAGTTGGTCGGTTGGCTGGAGGGCCTGTTCCACGGCATCCAGACCGCGCTGTTCGCGCAACAGATGGCCGCCCGCGCCCAGTTGGAGACGATGCGCCGGGCACTGCCGCCCGGTGCCGCAGCGGCGGAGGACGGCGAGGATCACCTCGGCGGTCACGGCGCCACCCGCTCCGGCCCGTATCTCTGACCGTCCGGCTCGCCGGTGTTCTTTCACCGGGCGAGGCAGGGAACGCAGAGAGGGGCCCGGCACGCGGAATGCGTGCCGGGCCCCTCGCTATGTGCGGTCCCGGGTCAGTTGCTGCGCCCCGTCGAGACGGTGAGCTCGATGGGTTCGCCGCTGTCCGGATCCCACCGGTCGAGGCCGGTCGGCGACTGCTTCGTGACGGTGTTCTTCCCCCAGAGCGAGTCGTTCTCTTCCTTGACGGTGTACTTCCAGCCCGCCGCGTCCATGCACTCCTTCACCGACTCCAGGTTCCGGTAGATGAAGGACGGGAAATAGATCTTCTTCTTCTCGCCGTAGGGGTGGGAGGCATTGGTGCACCTGTCGGTCGTCACCGTCGAGTTCTTGTCCTCCGGTCGGGTGCTCACCGTGGGGGACGAGTACGGCGTGTACGTCGACGTGGGGCTGCTGCCGCTGCCCTTGTTGTCGCCGGATCCGGCGCTCAGCCCGATGCCGATCGCGATGGCGGTCACCACGACGACGCCGACGATCGCCGAGACGACGATCACCGGGGTGTTGTTCTTCCGCGGTCGCGGGCCGCCGCCGACCGGCATCGGAGGCGCCACGGGCGGCGGTGTGAACGGCGCCGGAGCCGGGGCGGGGGTCGGGAAACCGCCGGCGTTGTACGGCGCGGGGCCCGGCACCGGGGTCGGGAAGGCGTTGTTCACCGGCGGCGGGGTGGAGGGTCCGAAGCCCCCGCTCTGCGGCGGCTGGTACGGCTGCTGCACGTTCGGCGGCGCCGGGGTGTGCGGAGCGTTGCCGGTCGCCGTGGGGAACACCGCGGAGGAGACCGACGCACCGCTCGTGCGTGCCCGCGGGCCCTCACTGATGATCAGCGGTGTCCCGCCGGACTGCGCGGTTCCAGCGATGCGCAGGCACTCGTCCTGCATCGCCTCGGCGGTGGGAAAACGCTCGTTGGGGTTCTTCTTCAGCGCACGGGCGACCAGCGCGTCCACCGCGGGCGGCACCGACTGGTTGATGCTCGACGGAACCGGCGGCTCCTCCTGCACGTGCGCGTACGCGATCGCGAGCGGGGAGTCCGCGTCGAACGGCAGCTGTCCGGTCAGCAGCTCGAAGAGCATGATGCCGACGGAGTAGAGGTCGGAGCGGGCGTCCACGGCACGGCCCAGTGCCTGCTCGGGCGAGAGGTACTGCGGGGTGCCGACGACCATGCCGGTCTGCGTCATCGACGTCACACCGGACTGCATGGCGCGGGCGATACCGAAGTCCATGACCTTGACGACGTTGCGCTTGGTCATCATGACGTTGCCCGGCTTGATGTCCCGGTGGACCAGGCCCATCTCATGGCTCGCTTCGAGCGCGGCGAGCACATCCGCGGTGATTTTCAGTGCTTTTCCGGTCGGCATCGCGCCGTGCTGCGCAATGTCGTTGTCCAGTTCGGAGCGGAGCGGCTGTCCTGAGACGTACTCCATGATGATGTACGGCACCATGCCGCCGTCGATTTCGTCCTCGCCGGAATCGAAAACCGAGACGATATTGGTGTGCGTCAGCTTGGCGACGGACTGCGCCTCACGCCGGAATCGCTCACGAAATGCCTGCTCACGACCCAGTTCCGTGTGCAGGGTCTTGATCGCCACCTCGCGGTCGAGCACGCTGTCGTAGGCGAGGTGCACGGATGCCATACCGCCGGCGCCGAGAAGATCACGAAGCTGGTAACGTCCTCCGCCGACCGCCCGGCCATCGAATTGGCCCTGAGCGCCGTCCTGGCTCATCGTTCCGCTTCCCCCTCGGCGCACTGCCTGCATGTATGGCGATCAAAATCCATGATTTCGCTGCCAAGTCTGCCGTAGGCCGGGGACACGTCAAGCTGTGTGCCCGTTCCGTGACCAGATGTGCAAGATCCGGTTACGGCCGGGAACGGACGAGGGCTTCGATTACCCGCGGTCAACTTGCGACACTTGGTATCCGGAAGGTTTGATGGCCGGTCCTCCACGGACCGGCGGGTGCCGCGGAGCCTGTAGCGTGCTCCAACAGGGCGGGCGCAGTTTCGCCAGACCCTGGCGAGGACCGAGACCTTACCGCTCACGCGGATCGATTCGACGGCGAGGACCGATGGCACCGACGCAGAGCCCCCAGGGCCCGTCCGATCCTGACGCCACCGGCTCCAATATCCCCGACGTACCGGAGATGTGGGGCAACGGCGGGCTGGTCGGCGACGGCCGCTACCGGCTCACGCACCGGCTCGGCCGCGGCGGCATGGCGGAGGTGTTCGCCGCCGAGGACGTACGGCTCGGCCGTACCGTCGCCGTGAAGCTGCTGCGCGCCGACCTCGCCGAGGACCCGGTGTCCAAGGCCCGCTTCACTCGCGAGGCACAGTCCGTGGCCGGCCTGAACCACCACGCGGTGGTCGCGGTCTACGACTCGGGCGAGGACTTCGTCGGCGGCAACACCGTGCCGTACATCGTGATGGAGCTGGTCGAGGGCCGGACCATCCGTGACCTGCTGCTGAACGCCGACGCACCGCCGCCGGACCAGGCGCTGATCATCGTCTCCGGTGTGCTGGAGGCGCTGGCCTACAGCCATCAGCACGGCATCGTGCACCGTGACATCAAGCCCGCGAACGTGATCATCACGAACAGCGGCGCCGTCAAGGTCATGGACTTCGGCATCGCCCGCGCGCTGCACGGCGCCCAGTCCACGATGACCCAGACCGGCATGGTCATGGGTACCCCGCAGTACCTCTCCCCTGAGCAGGCGCTCGGCAAGACCGTCGACACCCGCTCCGACCTCTACGCCACCGGCTGTCTGCTGTACGAACTGCTCGCGCTGCGACCGCCGTTCACCGGCGAGACGCCGCTCTCGGTCGTCTACCAGCACGTCCAGGACATGCCCGTCCCGCCGTCCGAGGTCGCCGACGCGGTGCCGCCGGAGCTGGACGGCCTGGTCATGCGCTCGCTGGCCAAGGACCCCGACGACCGTTTCCAGACCGCGGAGGAGATGCGCGGCCTGGTCCAGTACTCGCTGCAGATGCTGCACGAGCAGGGCGGCCACACCGGCACCTGGAACACCGGCCCGGTCGCCGTGCACGAGGGCGGCACCCCCGCGATGGGCACCGCGGCCACCACCGCGATGCCGCGCTCGGACGCCGGCCCCACCGCGGCCAACCCGATCCTGCCGCCCGGCATGCACGCGGACGACGGCGCCTTCGAGGGCGGCCACCGCTCCGCGAAGAGCGGACGCGGCAAGATCTGGCTGATCGCGGCGCTCGCGGTGATCGCCATCGCCGTCGGCGTGGCCTTCGCGCTGCAGAACAGCGGCAACGGCGGCGGCACGTCCCCCGACCCCACCAAGTCGCCCTCCGCCTCGTCCTCGACGGAGGAGGAGACCACCGAGCCGCCGAGCGACGAGCCGACGGACGAGACCACCGAACCCGGCGGGGCCGGCGGCTACACCCAGCCGCAGCCCGAGACCACCCCGCCGCCCGAGACCCCCACCACACCCCAGACCCCCTCCAGCCCGGTGGAGACCCCGACGATCACGCCCCCGACCAGCACGACGGGCGGCACCACCGACGGTGGGACGACGGACGGCGGCACCACTGACGGCGGGACGACGGACGGTGGGACGACCGACGGCGGCACCACCGACGGCGGGACGACGGACGGCGGGGCCACCGACGGGGGCTCCACCACGGGTACGGACGCCGGCGCGGTGGCCGGGGCGGGCGGCTGAGCCGTCCCGCGGCTCACCCGGTGAACGCGTCCCGTACCGCCTCGTATTCGCGCGTCCACCACACGGCCAGCGCGGAGGCGGCGGGGAACTGCGGATCGGTGCGCCGGTCGCCCAGCCGGTAGCGCCAGGTGAGCATCCAGAAGTCGTTCAGCCGCTCCCACCACACCCGGTGGACGGCCGCGGCCAGCTCTCCGGCATCCGCGCCGCGCGCGCTGCGGTAGGCGCCCGCGTACGCCGCGACCTTCGCCAGGTCCAGCGTCCCGCCGGGACGCACGAAGAAGATCGCCGCGGCGCGTACCGCTTCCTCCGCGCGGGGCTGCACGCTCAGCCGGTCCCAGTCCACGATCGCGGCGGGTTCGGCGTCCCGGTAGAGGACGTTCAGCGGGTGGAAGTCGCCGTGCACCCAGCCGGTGGCGGCTGCGGCGGGGTCCGCGGGACGCCGGTGGGCATGGCGCGCCAGCAGCGTCCGGCGCTCCCGCAGCCGGTGTTCGGCCAGTTCGTCGAAGCTGGTGCGCGGGCGGGTGCCGCGGGCCATGGCCAGCAGTTCGTCGATCATTTCGAAGGTCCGCGCGGGCTCCGCGCTGCGCTGCGGACGCGGCGTGCGCCGTGGTGCGGAGCCGGTCTGTATGACCTGTTCCAGGGCGGTGTGGACGAGGCCGAGCAGCGCTCCGAGGTGCCGGGACTGGCCGGGGCTGAGCGCGGCGCCGCCGAGGTGTTCGCCCTCGACCCACGGATGCAGGGCGTAGCAGCGGCCGTCCAGGACGGTGACCGTGCGGCCGTCGGCGCGGGCGCGCGGCGGGGCGACGGGCAGACCGAGCGCGGCGAGCCTGCGGGTGGCGCGGTGTTGGCGCGCGATGCCGGTGCGGTCGCCGTCGAGGTGGTGCTTGAGGAAGAACCGGCCGTGGGTGGTGACCAGGACGTATCCGTAGTTGAGCAGCCCCTCGGCGACGGGTTCGCAGGAGAGCGGCTCCCCTGCGTCGACGTAGTGGTGCAGTAACGAGTCGAGGGTGGGTCCGTCGGGCGCGACCGCCGTTCGGACTACAGATGAGCGCAGCACGCGCCAGATGTTAGATCACTGGCCAGGGGCTAGTGGGCGTATCGGAAGACCGGTACGTCCGCCAGGTGGTGCATCGTCATGAATTCCGGCTCGATGCGCAGGAACACCGGGTCGAACGGCACGCCGTCGGCCAGCCGCGGGGTGCGGCCGAAGCGCTCGCGTTCGGCCGGCGCGGGCTCGATGACCTTGGCGGTGCCGGTGCACTGCACGGACCAGGCGTCGCAGGCGCCACTGTCGACATTGTCCGCCTCGTACGTGACGACGCTGCCGTCCAGCGCGTGGTGGTAGCCGTAACCGCGGTGCAGCCGCAGGATCAGCCGGCCGTCGGTGACGAGATGCCGGGTGACGGTGGTGAAGGGCAGCGCCCGCCGACTGGCCGACACCCGTCCGTACGGGGTGCGGCTGAGCAGTTCGATCGCGTGGTGGTCGTCGGTGGGCATGCTGCCAGCGTGCCCATGGCAATCGGCCGTCAGTAGAGGCAGCAGCCCCGAGAATCCGGGACGTTGGTCCCGATTGGCGCGCCGGAACCCGGGACGGCGGGCCGGGGGTGCCGGCGGCGCCGTTCCGGCGGGGATCAGCGGCGCTCGGCCTGCATCCGGGCGACGTAGGCGGCGGCCTGGGAGCGGCGGGCCATGCCGAGCTTGGAGAGCAGGCTGGAGACGTAATTCTTGATCGTCTTCTCGGCGAGGTGAAGCCGTTCGCCGATGGCGCGGTTGGTCAGGCCCTCGCCGATCAGGTCGAGGATCTTGCGCTCCTGGTCGGTGAGGCTCGCCAGCTTGTCGTCACCCTTGTCGGCGCCGCCGCGCAGCCGTTCGAGAACCCGGGCGGTGGCCACGGGGTCGAGCAGTGACTTTCCGGCCGCGACGTCACGGACGGCGGCCAGCAGCTCATTGCCGCGGATGGCCTTGAGGACATATCCGGCCGCACCGGCCATGATCGCATCGAAAAGGGCCTCGTCGTCCGCGAACGAGGTGAGCATCAGGCAGGCGATGTCCTCGTTCTGCGCCCGGATCTCGCGGCAGACCTCGACGCCGCTGCCGTCCGGTAGCCGGACATCGAGTACGGCGACGTCCGGACGCGTCGCCGGGATCCTGACCAGGGCATCTGCGGCGGTGCCTGCTTCACCGACCACTTCGATGTCATCCTCGACCGCCAGCATTTCGTGGACGCCCCGCCGCACCACTTCGTGATCATCGAGCAGGAATACCGTGATTTTTCCGTCTTCGCGCACGGCCCCAGTCTCACACACCGACTCTTCCCGTGCTCCAGGTCACCGATATAACGTGCCGTTGTCCCGGCGGCCTGCAACGCTGTGACCAGGAGTTGTTCCCAGCCTTGGCGATTTTACTTGGAAATCCAAGCAAAATCGCAGGTCAGGGCCGTTTCCACTTAGGCTTTGACAATAGGTAACGTGCAATGAGCAGGCCACCTTCCGGGGCGCTTTGTTCCACCCGGATCAGGCCGCGTTCGCACACACCCCGTGCGCCGTATCGGATACCGGGTGAGCCGCAATACGGCCACCGGCGGACCCCGGGGGCCGGACAGACGGAGGAGCAGCACGTGACCGTGGAAGGCACTGCCCAGCGGAAAACCACCCGCAGCGGCAGCAAGCGCACCACCGCCAAAAAGGCGTCACCGGCCAAGGCCAAGGCCGCTGACCAGGCGGAAAGGGATCAGCTCGTTCAACTGCTGACTCCCGAGGGAAAGCGGGTCGAGCACCCGGACTATGCGATCGATCTGTCCCCCGACGAACTGCGCGGTCTCTACCGCGACATGGTGCTGACGCGGAAGTTCGACGCCGAGGCCACCACGCTCCAGCGCCAGGGCGAGTTGGGCCTGTGGGCCTCGCTGCTCGGCCAGGAGGCCGCCCAGATCGGCTCGGGCCGCGCCCTGCGGGACGACGACTACGTCTTCCCGACCTACCGCGAGCACGGCGTGGCCTGGTGCCGCGGCGTCGACCCGACGAATCTGCTGGGCATGTTCCGTGGCGTCAACCACGGCGGCTGGGATCCCAACAGCAACAACTTCCACCTCTACACGATTGTCATCGGCGCGCAGACGCTGCACGCGACCGGTTATGCGATGGGTGTGCAGAAGGACGGCGCGGATTCCGCGGTCATCGCCTATTTCGGTGACGGCGCCTCCAGCCAGGGAGATGTCGCCGAATCCTTCACCTTCTCCGCGGTCTACAACGCCCCGGTCGTCTTCTTCTGCCAGAACAATCAGTGGGCGATTTCCGAGCCCACCGAGAAGCAGACCCGGGTACCGCTCTACCAGCGCGCCCGCGGATTCGGCTTCCCCGGCGTCCGCGTCGACGGCAACGACGTACTGGCCTGTCTCGCGGTGACCAAGGCCGCCCTGGAGCGGGCCCGCACCGGCCAGGGACCGATGCTGGTCGAGGCGTTCACCTACCGGATGGGCGCGCACACCACGTCCGACGACCCGACGAAGTACCGGGCCGACGAGGAGACGCTGGCCTGGGAGGCCAAGGACCCGATCCTGCGGCTGCGGACGTACCTGGAGGCCGAGGGCCTCGTCGACGACGCCTACCTCGCCGGGATCGAGGAGGAGAGCGACGCCCTGGGCAAGCGGGTCCGCGACGCCGTACGGGCGATGCCCGACCCGGACACCATGGCGATCTTCGAGAACGTCTATGCCGACGGGCACGCGCTCGTCGATGAGGAGCGCGCGCAGTTCGCCGCGTACCAGGCGTCGTTCGCCGACGCCGATGCCGCCGCGGAGGAGAACTGATCATGGCCGTCCACGAGAAGATCACCATCGCCAAGGCGATCAACGCCTCGTTGCGGGCCTCCATGGAGGCCGACCCCAAGGTCCTCGTGATGGGTGAGGACGTCGGCAAGCTCGGCGGCGTCTTCCGCGTCACCGACGGCCTTCAGAAGGACTTCGGCGAGGACCGGGTGATCGACACCCCGCTCGCCGAGTCCGGCATCGTCGGCACCGCGATCGGCATGGCCCTGCGCGGCTACCGCCCGGTCGTGGAGATCCAGTTCGACGGTTTCGTCTTCCCCGCCTACGACCAGATCGTCACCCAGCTCGCGAAGATGCACGCCCGCGCGCTGGGCAAGGTCAAGGTGCCCGTCGTCATCCGCATCCCGTACGCGGGCGGCATCGGCGCGGTCGAGCACCACTCCGAGTCCCCCGAGGCGCTGTTCGCGCACGTCGCAGGACTCAAGTGCGTGACGCCTTCGAACGCGTCCGACGCCTACTGGATGCTCCAGCAGGCCATCGCGGGCGACGACCCGGTCATCTACTTCGAGCCCAAGCGCCGCTACCACGACAAGTCGCGCCTGGACACCGAGGCGATCCCGGACCCGCTGCACAAGGCCCGGGTCACCCAGGCCGGTTCGGACCTCACGCTCGCCGCCTACGGGCCGATGGTGAAGGTCTGTACGGACGTCGCCAAGGTCGCGGCCGAGGAGGGCAAGTCCGTCGAGGTCGTCGACCTGCGCTCGCTCTCCCCCGTCGACTTCGACACCGTCCAGGCGTCGGTGGAGAAGACCCGCCGTCTGGTACTCGTGCACGAAGCTCCGGTCTTCCTCGGTCTTGGCGCCGAGATCGCCGCCCGCATCACGGAGCGCTGCTTCTACCACCTGGAGGCCCCGGTCCTGCGGGTCGGCGGCTTCCACTCCCCGTATCCGCCGTCCCGGCTGGAGGACGAGTACCTCCCGGGCCTTGACCGGGTGCTCGACGCCGTCGACCGCGCGCTGGCGTACTGAGGGGTTTGAGGAGAGCCGTGACCATGACTGCAACCGCCGCCCAGGCACAGCGTTTTCGCGAGTTCAAGATGCCCGACGTGGGCGAGGGACTCACCGAGGCCGAGATCCTCAAGTGGTACGTCCAGCCGGGCGACACCGTCGCCGACGGCCAGGTCGTCTGCGAGGTCGAGACCGCCAAGGCCGCCGTCGAACTGCCCATCCCCTACGACGGGGTGGTGCACACGCTGAACTTCGATGAGGGCAGCACCGTCGACGTCGGCACCGTCATCATTTCGGTGGACACCGACCCGGGCGCGGGCCCCGCCGACGCGCCCGCCCCGGCGGAGACCCCGGCCGCGCCCGAGGAGGAGGCCGAGCCGCAGGGCCGGCAGGCCGTGCTCGTCGGCTACGGCGCCGCCCCGTCGTCGACCAAGCGCCGGCCGCGCAAGGCGCAGCCGGGGGTTCCGGCCCAGCAGGAGCCGGTGACCGCGGGCCTTCAGGCCGAGCTGAACGGGCGGACCGCACCGGCACCCGCCCCCGAGCCGGTGGCGCCCGCCGTGCCGTCGGCGGGCCGCCCGCTGGCCAAGCCGCCGGTGCGCAAGCTCGCCAAGGACCTCGGCATCGACCTGGCCGCCGTGGTGCCGACGGGTGCCGACGGTGTCGTGACCCGGGAGGACGTGCACGCCGCGGCGTCCGCCGCCGCGCCGGTTTCACGTGAAACCGCCGGCGCGCCCGAGGAAGCCGCACCGGCCGTCGGCACGGTCGAGGCGTCCGCACGCGAGACCCGTATCCCGGTCAAGGGCGTGCGCAAGGCCACCGCGCAGGCGATGGTCGCCTCGGCCTTCACCGCGCCGCACGTCACGGAGTTCATCACCGTCGACGTCACCCGCACCATGAAGCTCGTTCAGGAGCTCAAGCAGGACCCGGACATGGCGGGCCTGCGCGTCAACCCGCTGCTCTTCGTCGCCAAGGCACTCCTGGTCGCCCTCAAGCGCCACCCGGAGGCCAACGCGTCCTGGGACGAGGAGCACCAGGAGATCGTGCAGAAGGACTACGTCAACCTCGGGATCGCCGCGGCGACCCCGCGCGGGCTGATCGTCCCGAACATCAAGGACGCCGGCGTCAAGACGCTGCCCCAACTCGCTGAGGAACTGAGCGCGTTGGTCGCCACCGCCCGCGAGGGCAAGACCTCGCCGGCCGCGATGTCCGGCGGCACGGTCACGATCACCAACGTCGGCGTCTTCGGCGTCGACACCGGTACGCCGATCCTCAACCCGGGGGAGTCGGCGATCCTCGCCTTCGGCGCGGTCAAGCTCCAGCCGTGGGTGCACAAGGGCAAGGTCAAGCCCCGTCAGGTCACCACGCTTGCCTTGTCGTTCGACCACCGCCTGATCGACGGCGAGTTGGGCTCCAAGCTCCTCGCCGACATCGCGGGCATCCTGGAGAAGCCGAAGCGGCTGATGACCTGGGGCTAGTGCCCGGGGCGGAAAAGAGCGGCCCGTGATCGCAACTGCGGTCACGGGCCGCTGCCGTCGATCGGCGGATGTCAGCCGCGGATGAGCTCCACGGCACGGCTGAAGTGCGCGACCGGGCCCGTCGGGGCCGACGGGTCGGCGTGCGCGGCGCTGCGGGCCAGGCTGGTGCCGGCCCAGACAGCGGCAACGAGCAGTGCCACCACAACGGTGTTCCGGGTGCGGCGGCCGGCGGTCGTCCTGGGCTGCATGGTGTTTCTCCCCCTCCGGTGCCGGAGCCTGTCCGGCTCCGCACCTCTATTCACCCATGGAATCCTCGCGGGTTCGTACGCGTCAGGTACGGATTCGGCTCCGACTTGAGACGTACCGGCTGTCCCCCTTCCGGCATACGAGGGGCGGGCGGGCCCGTCCGTCGTGGGGTGCGACCGGAAAGAATTTGCCGCTGCCGTCGGCGCTGTTTAGCGTCGGCGGCATGAGCAGCGACATGATCATCCGGCCTTATCGGTCAGCCGACGAGGCGGCCGTCACCGACCTGTGGTCGCGGGCGGTACGCCAGGCCCACCCCTTCATCCCGGGTGAGGGCGAAGGCGAACGGGCCCGCAGCCTGCGGGAGGTGTACCTGGTCACGGCGGACAACTGGGTGGCCGAACGCGAGGGCACCGTCGTCGGTCTGCTGGGGCTGCTCGGGCCGGAGATCGGCGGCCTGTTCGTCGCCCCCGAGGCGCAGGGCCGCGGCACCGGCCGGGCCCTGGTCGAGCACGCCGCCTCGCTGCACGGCGCGCTCACCCTCGAAGTCTTCGCGCGCAACGAGCGCTCCCGCAGGTTCTACGACGGCCTCGGCTTCACCGAGCGGGCCCGCCGGGTGGACGAGGAGACCGGCGAGGTGCTGATCGCGCTGGACCGTACGGCGCCGCTGCGCTCGGTGGGCTGGCTGCACCTGCGCGACGGGCGGCTGCTGAGCGTCCGCACGCGCGGCAACGACACGTTCTATCTGCCGGGCGGCAAGTACGAGGAAGGGGAGACCGCGCCCGAGGCGCTCTCCCGTGAGCTGGCCGAGGAACTGGGCCTCACGGTTCCGGCCGGCCGGCTGGCGGAGGCATTCGTCATCCACGACGTCGCCCACGGCCAGAACGGCCGCCGTCTGCACATGACCTGTTTCACCGGCGGCCCCCAGGACATCGAGCCGGTGCCCGGCCGGGAGATCGCCGAGTACGCCTGGTTCGACCGCCAGGAGGCGCGGGAGCGCTGTGCGCCCGCGCACTCCCAGGTTGTGGACCGGCTCGTGGCTCAGGGCCTGATGCGGGCCTGAGACCTGGCCGGGCCGGGACTCCGCGGTCCCGGCCCGTGCCGTCTCCCACGTGCACTCCGTGCCCTTCCCCGTCCGCATGGTGGAAGGCACAGGCGTTCGTATACCTGTTGTATCTATCCTGTGTGCATGCCACCAGCGTCTGCGCCCACCGTCCCGTCCCGGCAGCGCACCGGGACCGCCCCCACCAAGCAGCCACCGGCCGCCGAGCGGGTCTACACCCACGTCAAGGACGCCGTGCTCCAGCGTCGCTACGAGGGCGGCATGCTGCTCACGGAAGGCGAGCTGGCCGAGGCCGTCGGCGTATCGCGGACACCGGTGCGGGAGGCGCTGCTGCGCCTTGAGGTCGAAGGGCTGATCAAGCTCTACCCGAAGAAGGGCGCGCTGGTGCTGCCGGTCTCCGCGCAGGAGATCGCCGATGTGGTCGAGACCCGGCTGCTGGTGGAGAAGCACGCGGCGGCCAAGGCGGTGCCGGCGTCCAAGGCGCTGCTCGCCGAGCTGGCCGAGCACCTGGAGACCATGCAGGAGCAGGCCGCGGCGGGTGACCTGGCCGCCGTCTCCGTCGCCGACCGCTGCTTCCACGCCGCCCTCGTGCGCAGCGCGGGCAACCAGATCCTCGACCGGCTCTACGAGCAGCTGCGGGACCGGCAGCTGCGGATGGGTGTCGCGGTGATGCACGCCCACCCCGGCCGGATCGCCAAGAACATCACCGAGCACGCCGAGATCCTCGACGCCCTGCGCGCCGGTGACCCCGAGGCGGCCACCGGCGCCCTGCACCGGCACGTCAGCTGGGTCCGCAACCTCGCGCAGGGGGACGACCGATGAGCGGCACCACCGGCGTCGGCAACTCCCCGGCCCGCGCCCTCGGCGGCGATCCGCCCGGCGGCGGCAAGGCCATGGCCGTCTGGGGCATCGGCGTCGCCGTCTACTTCGTCGCGATCACCTACCGGACGAGCCTGGGCGTGGCCGGTCTGGACGCGGCCGAGCGCTTTCACATCAACGCCTCGGCCCTGTCCACCTTCTCGATCCTCCAGCTGCTGGTCTACGCCGGCATGCAGATACCCGTCGGCCTCCTGGTCGACCGGCTCGGCGCCAAGAAGGTGCTGGCCATCGGCGCGGTGCTCTACACCATCGGCCAGTTCGGCTTCGCGTTCTCCAGCTCGTACGGCATGGCGCTCGGCTCGCGTGCGCTGCTCGGCTGCGGTGACGCGATGACGTTCATCAGCGTGCTGCGGCTGGGCGCCCGGTGGTTCCCGGCCCGCCGCGGTCCCCTGATCGCGCAGATCGCCGCGCTGGTCGGCATGGCGGGCAACCTCGTCTCCACCCTGGTGCTGGCCCGGCTGCTGCACTCCTTCGGCTGGACTCCCACCTTCGCCGCCAGCGCGCTGGGCGGCGTCGTCGTCCTCGTCGTGCTGCTGGTCTTTCTCAAGGACCACCCCGAGGGCTTCGAGCCGCCGCCGGCTCCCTCCGGACACACCGGCATCGCCTTCATCCGCCGGCAGATCGCGGACGCCTGGCGCGAGCCCGGCACCCGGCTCGGCATGTGGATCCACTTCACGACGCAGTTCCCCGCGATGTTCTTCCTGCTGCTGTGGGGGCTGCCGTATCTCGTCGAGGCGCAGGGCCTGTCCCGGGGCACCGCGGGCGAACTGCTCACCCTCATCGTGCTCTCCAACATGGCCGTCGGCCTGGTCTACGGGCAGGTCATCGCCCGCCATCACGCGGCGCGGCTGCCGCTGGTGTTCGGAACCACCGCGGTCACCGCCGCGCTGTGGGCGCTCACCGTGTTCTGGCCCGCCGCGCATGCGCCGATGCCGCTGCTGATCGTGCTGTGTCTGGTGCTGGGGGCGTGCGGCCCCGCCTCGATGATCGGCTTCGACTTCGCCCGCCCGGCCAACCCGCCCGAGCGTCAGGGCACCGCGTCCGGCATCGTCAACATGGGCGGCTTCACCGCCTCGATGACGACGCTGCTGGCCGTCGGCGTGCTGCTGGACGCGACCGGCGACAACTACCGGATCGCCTTCGCCTCGGTCTTCGTCCTGGAGGCGATCGGCGTCTCGCAGATCCTGCGGCTGCGCAGACGCGCGGTACGCCGCGAGCAGGAGCGGCTTGTGGTGAGCCGGGTCGAGGCCGTTCACGTCCCCGCCTGAGGACCGGACGGCGGCGGGGCGGCGGCTCTTCACAGGGCGGGGCGGGATCAGCCGCGTCCCGCCCGTCCCGGTCGCTCCGCCCGCTCAACACCGCCGGGACGGGCCGCATCGCCGACGTTGTCTCCCTGGCGCCTCGCAGCCCGCGCCCCGCGTTCCAGGGGGCGCCCGCTGCGGGGCGCCAACGTCTCTACAGGGGCGGTCAGTTGACCGGGCGGATCGCCGGGTGGCGTTTCACGTGAAACGGCGTCATCGGCGTGCGTGGCCGACGGTCGGCAGGGGGCGGGGATCCAGCCGCCGCTGCCCTCGGGGCTTTCGTCGTCCCCCGTGCGCATGGCCCCGTCATGCCCCGTGCCGACGGCCCGCCGTGCTGCCTACGGCGTGACGGCGAAGTGGTCCAGGATCACGTCGGCCAGTTCACAGTCCCCGTCGATCTTGATCTGGTCGGCGACGGCGGCGGGCCGGACCCGGCCGCAGGCCAGCCGGGCGAAGATGTCCCACTCCAGCGCGAGGGTCACCGTCGGGCCGAGCGAGACGCTGCCGTTGACCGTGCCGTTGCCCTCGGCGTCGACGCGGACCGTGCGCATGAACTCCACAGCGCCCGCCACATCGAAGACCACCGCCGAGTCGGCAGGCGCCTGCGCCCGCTTGGCGACGATCCCGGGCAGTGTCTTCACCAGCAGATCACGGGTCACATACGCACCGGGCGAGTCGAGATTGCCCGGCTTGCCCAGCGCGCGGCGCAGGTCCTGCTCGTGCACCCAGACGTCGAACGCCCGCTGCTGCAGCACGAAATCGAGCGATCTGTCCTCGTCGAGCGGGCTGCGCACCACCGCGTCGGGCTGCCGGGTCTCGTTGCGCAGCTGCCGGGAGCGGCGGATGACGATGTATTCGAGCTCGGAGAGCATCTCCGGTGCGGTGTGGTGCCGGCGGACATCGACCTGGACCTCCATGCGGCGGGCCGACTCGCTGCGCACGTGGTAGAGGTCGCGCGGCAGCGAGTGGATCGGCCGCGGGTCGCCGAGCATCTCGCTTTCCATGCCGATGATGTGGGAGACGACATCGCGAACGGACCACCCTGGGAGGTCCGTTGCCCCGCTCCATTCGCTTTCGACGAGCGGTGTCACCAGCTCGACTACCGCTTCTATGGAGTGCGTCCAGGCATCGATGGAGGACTGAAGGCTGGGATGGACGGTCACGTGACCCCTCGGACGGTTCGTACGCGGGCTGCTGTCTGGCAGTTAAGTTACGCTGCGCACGGGCACCCCGGCAGTGCTTTCGGATGACCATCGTAGGTGGATTTCCGGCGGCGGCCCGGCCTGAGACCTTGAGCGGTGGTACTGTGCCCGCCCGCCTCGCTCCAGAACGGCGCATACCCTCCGCAAACGGTCAATTCCCGGCGCGTGCAGGCCGTTTGGTCCGGTCGCGGAGGGGGCGGAGGCCGCCCCGTGAACCGCGGCGCGGCCCGCCGCCGGCCGACGTCAGTTCTCGCCCCGCTCCCGCTCCGCCATCCTGATCACGCACACCGCGATCGCGATCAGCAGCGCCGGATCCGCGTCCTCCCGGACGACGTTGATGCCGTAGGTGTCGCGCAGGGTCAGCCAGCGCCGGGAGATCTCGGCGAGCAGTTCGCCGTCGTACTCGACCGCGAACTCCCGGTCGAGGATCTTGCCGCTGACGTCCAGCTCGGTGCCGTCCGCCAGCTCGACGCGGTAGTGGTGGCGCAGCAGCGAGAGCCGCTTGCGCTTGATGACCGCCAGCGTCCGGTCGTCCCGCTCGATGGTCATCGCGTCGCGCAGGCTCAGCACCTTCTTGCGGATGGTGATCAGCACCCGGCCGTCGGTGTCCTTCAGCTCGAAGGTCTCCCGCAGCCGCAGTGCCTTCCCGTCCACGAGAAAGACGTGCCGCCCGTGGTCGTCCTCGATCCAGTAGTCGTCACCGATACCGAAGATCCGGTCACGGACGAGGTACTTGCGCGAGTGCGGGGAGTGGTGCCCGGGGTATTGCTGCATGGGTGACGTGTTCCCCAGGGCCCCGGCGGAATGCGTACGCACCGGGGTGACGTTGAATGTGGACATGGCTTCACGTGCACGCGTCCGCGCCCCCGAGCTGACCGGCAAGGGCGGCTGGCTGAACACGGGCGATACCGACCTCACCCTCTCCGACCTGCGAGGATGCATCGTCGTCCTCGATTTCTGGACCTTTTGCTGTGTGAACTGTCTGCATGTTCTGGACGAGCTGCGCGAGCTGGAGGAACGCCACCGCGACACCGTCGTGATCATCGGCGTGCACTCGCCCAAATTCGTGCACGAAGCCGAGCACCAGGCCGTCGTGGACGCCGTCGAGCGGTACGGCGTCGAACACCCGGTGCTCGACGACCCCGAGCTGGCCACCTGGAAGCAGTACGCGGTGCGGGCCTGGCCGACCCTCATCGTCATCGACCCCGAAGGCTATGTCGTCGCCCAGCACGCCGGTGAGGGCCACGCCCACGCCATCGAGACGCTGGTCGACGAGCTGGAGGCGGAACACACGGCGAAGGGGACGCTGCGCCGCGGCGACGGCCCGTACGTACCGCCGGAGCCAGTCGCCGGTGACCTGCGCTTCCCCGGCAAGGCGCTGCGCCTGCCGTCGGGCACCTTCCTCGTCTCGGACACCACCCGGCACCAGCTCGTGGAGCTGTCCGACGACGGCGAGCGGGTGCTGCGCCGGATCGGGTCCGGCGAGCGGGGCCTGGCCGCCGGTGCTCTCAACGAGCCGCAGGGCCTGGCGCTGCTGCCCGACGGCAAGGTCGCCGTCGCGGACACGGTGAATCACGCGATCCGGGTGTTCGACCCCGAGAGCGGCACGCTGGAGACGGTGGCAGGTACCGGCAAGCAGTGGTGGCAGGGCTCGCCCACCTCGGGCCCGGCCCTGGAGACCGCCCTCTCCTCGCCCTGGGACGTGGCCTGGTGGCAGGACCGGCTGTGGATCGCGATGGCCGGCGTCCACCAGCTGTGGACGTACGACCCGGCGACCGGCACGGTCGAGGTCGCGGCGGGCACCACCAACGAGGGCCTGGTGGACGGGCCGGCCGCCGAGGCGTGGTTCGCGCAGCCCTCCGGGCTCGCGGCCGGCGGCGACCGGCTGTGGGTCGCCGACTCGGAGACCAGCGCGGTGCGCTGGGTGGAGCGCGCCGCCGGGAACGACGCCGGATATGTGGTGCGTACCGCCGTCGGCACCGGACTGTTCGACTTCGGGCACCGCGACGGCGCCGCCGAACAGGCTCTGCTCCAGCACCCGTTGGGTGTCACGGCGCTGCCCGACGGCTCGGTGGCCGTCGCCGACACGTACAACCACGCGCTGCGCCGCTTCGACCCCGCGAGCGGCGAGGTGAGCACGCTCGCGACGGACCTGCGCGAGCCGTCGGACGCGGTGCTCGCCGACGACGACATCGTCGTGGTGGAGTCGGCACGGCACCGCCTGACCCGGCTGCGCCTCCCCGATGAGGCGGTCCGCGTCGAGTCGGTCGCCCACCGCACCCAGCGCGCGGCCACCGAGGTCGCGCCGGGTGCCCTGCGGCTCGACGTGGTCTTCCAGGCCCCCGCGGGACAGAAGCTGGACACCCGCTACGGCCCGTCGACCCGGCTGCTGGTCAGCGCGACGCCGCCGGAGCTGCTGGCCGACGGCTCCGGCGCGGGCACCGACCTGGCGCGCGATCTGGTGCTCGCCGACGGCGTGACCGAAGGCGTGCTGCACGTCTCGGCGATGGCCGCGTCCTGCGACGACGACCCGGAGATCGAGTACCCGGCCTGCCATGTGCACCAGCAGGACTGGGGCGTGCCGGTCACGGTCACCGCAGGCGGACAGGCCCGGCTGGGGCTGGTGCTCGCGGGGCTGGACGCAGCGCCCTAGTCCACGGCGGCGGTTTCACGTGAAACCGCCGCCGTTCAGCGGCTGTTGGTCAGCTGTCGGTCCGGATCTTGGCCGCCAGCTTGGCGCCGGACAGCAGCCCGTTCCAGTTGGTGACCTTGGTGGTGCCGACGGAGATGTGATCGTTCTTCTCGTCGAAGGGGAAGTCGGTCTGCCCGATGGTCATGTCCGAGCGGTTGGTCATGAACTCGATGTGCACAGTCTTCTTCCGGGTGCCCTTGGCGGCGGGGGTGCCGGTCGGAATGACGGCGTATGCCTTGCCCTTCGAGGGGACGTCGACCTTGGTGTCGTCCATGAGGCCCGGCTCGCCCTGGAGCAGCGGCAGCGGTTTCGCGGCGTTGTCGAAGCGCAGCCGGGGCGCGTTGTGCAGCCGGCAGGTGGTGCTCGACGAGTTGAAGAAGGTGACCGTCACATAGCCCTGCGGGTCCGACTGCTGGGCGAACCGGATCTTGTAGTTGTCGGGCCGGCAGTCCCTGATCCGGTGCGCCGCGGCACCCGCGCCCGCGCCCGCTGCCGCCGCACCACCAGCGGCGGCGATGTGCTTCTTGCTCTTGTGGCTGGACGACGAGGAGTGCTTCTTCGACTTCTTCGAGTGGCTGTTGCAGCCCGTCAGTGCGAGCGTGCCGCACAGCCCGAGGGCCAGCGCGGCATACGCGGCGGAACGGCGGCGGGAGCGGTGTGCGGTCATCGGTGGTTCCCCCAGTGAGTTGCTGCGATCAGCTGAGCGTCTGTGTCATGGCATCGCCACGATAGCGATTCGCGTCCGATGCGCCAGGGCGGACCCGGCGGAGCGCGGAACCGGGCGGACGGAGCGTGCGCCGCCCGCCCGGACATGTCGCCATCAGTGCGGGCAGACCGGCAGCTCGGTGTTCTCCAACTGCTCGGGGCGGACGCGGATTCCCGGCATCCACGCCTCGCCGCCTGCGTGCTCGACGCGCAGCCAGATGCTGCTGTGCCCGCCCACCTCGTCGGTGACCGAGACGCCGTCGGCGATCCGGCAGCGGGCGTGCAGCACGTCGCCGTGCCAGACGTGCCCGACGACGTTGGAGCGGCCGTAGGACACGTACGGGTCGCGGGCCAGACCGAGCCCGCAGTTCGGGCTGCGGCTGTGCCGGCAGGCCAGCTCGACGTTGTTGACCGTGAAACGGGCGGTGCCGGTGACCGCGGGCGCCGCGTCCCCTGATCCTTCGGGTGCGTCCGCCGAGGTGCCGGTGAGCGTCGTGACGGCCACCGCGGCGGCGGCCAGGACGACGGCGGTACCGAGGCCGGCGAGCGCCAGGCGCAGCCGGCGGCGGCCCGGGACGGCAGCCGCCGGGTCCGCGGCTGCCGTGGTGTCCGGCGCCGCGGTCGCCTGCGCCACCGGGACGGGCCCCTCGCCCGCTTCGCCGCCGTGCTCCTCCGCGGGAGCCTGCGCCGGGGGCGTCTCGTTCGCCTCGTGGGCGCGGTGCAGCAGCTCGACGAGGGCGGGCAGCCGGTCCTCGCCGGTGAACGAGAGCTTGCACCACTGCACGAGCAGCCGTTCGTCGGGCAGGCTCTGGCCGCGCAGGTACCGCGAGAGGGAGGAGCGGCTGGCGGGCAGCCGGTTCTCCACGTCCGTGAGGCTGTAGCCCAGTTCACCGTGCATCCGCCGCAGGGCGGAGACGAACTCCCGTATCGGCCCCGACAGTTCGGCGGGCAGCGGGGCGAGCGGTTTGCGGCGGGCGTTCGCGGCGTGGTTCTGGTGGCCAGGCACGTCCCGCATTCCAGCACAGTGGGCATACGCGCGCGAGAGGCACTTCCGCTCCCCTGTGACGGAAGTGCCCCTCGTGACACGATCCGGACCGCACGCGGACCGAACCGTGAAGAATGCGCGCCCCGAAGGGCCGGGGATCAGTCCCCGAACGCCACCGGGCGGTACGGCGTGAACTCCGCGTCGCCGCCCGGCAGTCCGTAGGTCAGGCTCCGGTGGTCGGTGCCGTGGCCGCCGCGCTGTTCGTACGCGGTGTACGAGCGGTGTGCGGCGTCGTTCCACTTCTCGAAGATCACGACGTGCCGGGTGTCGCTGGTGCCGTCCGCGTCGATGAGCAGGTCACCGGGTTCGAGTTCGGCCGTCGTGATCGGGCGGGTGAGCGCGCGGCTGGTGGCCAGGCCCACGGTGTCGGTGCCGGGCGCGGGCAGGCCGAGCGCCATCGACGCATAGCCCGAGCAGTCCTGCCGGTAGCCGTCCTTCCAGACCTTCTCCTGGCTGTACGGGACCTGGGCGCCGTCGTCGGCGGTGAGCCAGGTGGCGGCCCGCCGGAGCACCTCCTCGCGGGAGGTGCCGGGCTGCTGGGGCGGCGGGCCGCCCTTGACCGGTATGCCGGGCAGCCGGTCCTGCGGTATGTCCACGGCGACCACGCTGAGGAAGCCGCTGACCGGCCCGGTGAGGTGCGCCATGAGCGTCGAGCAGGCGCTGTCCTCGCACACCGTGCGGCCGGTGTCGACCTGGTAGTCCGCGGTGATCCGGTCCTGCCCCGCGCCGGACGTGTTGAGCATCCCGACGGATGGCGAGCCGACGTCGGCCGAGGCGTGCACCACCCACCGGGTGCCCCAGGTGGGGAAGCCGGCGGCCTGCCGTGCCGCGGCGGGCGCCTCCGTCCCTGTGGGGGCCTGGCCGCCGTACGCCGCACCGGCGAAGCCCGCGACGCCGATGCCGGCCGCCGCGGCCGAGGGCAGCACCCTGCGCAGCACGGTGCGCCGGAGCGCGGGGCCGCCGCCCGCCGGTGCCGCTTTGCCGCCCGGTGTGCCGGGGGTCTCCGCAGGGCTTGTGCCGTGTGCCCTGTGCGTGGTGCCGTCGTCCTGCATCCGTTTCCCCTCCACGTCCAGCCGGTCGAGAAGCCGCCGGGCGTCCGGCCCCGACGGCGTTCACCATCGTCGGGCCGACGGCGGGCCGATCCGGCCGGGATCCGTCCCGTGGGACGAAGTCACTCCCGTTCCAGGGCTGTGACCTGCCCGAACGACCTGAGCGTGGATCAGGCGCGGGACAGCGGACGGCCCCGCGTGGGACATGACGGGACGTCGGGAGCGGGCATCTGCCGCAGGGGGAGGTGCGGCAGGGCGCCCGCTGGGGGATGCGGGCGCCCTGGTTCGGTGGGGCAGCCGTCGTGGGCTACCACTGGGTGGCGTCGGCGAGGTCCGACTGCCAGTACGTGACCCAGGCGCTGTCGTCGATGTACGCCGAGCCGCCCGGCAGTCCGACCTGCGCGGCGCCGCCCGAGCTGCCCTGCCCGTCGCGGCCGGCCAGGAGGACCGACAGGGAGGTCCTCGTGTGGCCGTGCGCGCCGCCGCCGTCGGCCGATGAGGTCAGCACCCCGGCGTAGCCGGACTCGCCGGGGGCGAGGCTGACGACCGCCTGCGGCTTGCTGTCGTCGAAGGAGGCGACGGGCGCCTGGTCGTCGTCGAACCGCAGGAACGGGTACGCGTACAGGTCGCAGGTGCTGCCCGAGGTGTTCTTGGCCTCCAGCAGCAGGTGGTTGACCGGCCGGGTGAGCGGCGCGGCGGTGAGGTGCAGGCGGGAGGCGTCGCAGGGCTGGTGGGGGCCGGTGTCGGCACTGCCGTTGCCGGAATTCGCGGCGGTGTCCTCCGCGTCCGGGCCGGTCGCGTTGCCGCCGGGCTCGGGGGACGGCTGCCCGGACGGCTTGCTGCCGCCGCCCTTGCCGTCCGAATCGCCCGCCCCGCTCGGCGCCGTCCCGCCGTTCCCGGCCGCCGGGTCCTTGGCGTCCTGCGGCGCGGGGTCGAAGTGCTTGGCGTCGTGCGTCTTGAGCGCATCGCCGCTGCCGCCGCAGGCGGTGAGGGTGAGCGCGGCGACGGCGGTCAGACCGGCCGCCGCGATCCGCAGGGTGCGACGCCGGGCGGCGCTCCGGCCGTTGCCGCGGCGGGCTGCGGCGTCGGGGGTGCGTGCGGTGCGGGGCATGAGGTCTCTCCCGTTGGGGGTGCGTCCTGCTGTGCCACCACACTGCCGCCCGCCGCTGCCGTGCCACTAACGGACGCCTAACGCACCGCCCGGCCCCGCCATGCCCCGCCCGCTCCGCTCAGCCGGTACCGCCGCGGCCCGCGCCGCCGTCCGTGTCTCCCGAATGGTCCTTCTCGTCCCGCGCGAACAACTGCGTGAGAGCGCTGATCGTGTAGACGTCGGTGGCTTCCTCGTCCACCAGGTGCATGTCGGCGAGCCGGTCCAGGCCGTCCTGGGTGCGCTCCGGGTCGTAGCCGGCCAGCGCCGCCGCCACCGAGGCGTTCAGGTGCCCGTCGGCGCTGGTGGCCAGGGCGCTCAGCAGCCGGGCGTCGTCGGCCGACAGCCGGGCGACGGACATCCGCAGCGCGGCGGCGATACCGGTGTCCTCGGCCGACAGCAGGGCCAGCCGCCGCTGTTCGTCACGCAGCGCGGCTGCCAGCCGGGCCAGCCGCCAGCGCGGTCTGGCCATCAGCTGGGCTGCGGCGGCCCGCAGCGCCAGCGGCAGCCCGTCGCACAGCGCGACGAGTTCCTGGGCAGCCGCCGGGTCCTCGGCGACGCGTTCCGCCCCGAGCATGGCGCCGAGCAGCGCCGCGCCCTCCGCGTGGCCGAGCGCCTGGAGGCTCACCGGGCGGGCGCAGTCGGTGGCGACCAGGCCGTCGAGCCTGCTGCGGCTGGTGACGACGGTGGCGCAGCTCAGGCCGCCGGGCAGCAGCGGCCTGACCTGCGCCGAGCTGCGGGCGTTGTCCAGGACGACCAGCAGCCTGCGGTCGGCGACCAGGGAGCGGAACAGCGCGGACGCGGCCTGCGCCGAGGTCGGCACCCGCTCCGGGGGCGTGCCCAGCGCCAGCAGGAAGTCCCGCAGGATCTCGGCGGGCGCCGCCTCGTCGCCCTCCCCGAAGCCGCGCAGATCGGCGAAGAGCTGCCCGTCGGGGAACGCCCCCGCGTACTGGTGCGCCCACTGCACGGCGCAGGCGGTCTTGCCGACGCCTGCCGGGCCCGCGACCACAGCCAGCGGACTCTCGCCCGTCGAACGGTCCGTCAAGGCGTCTGTCAGCGCGGCGAGTTGGTCCTGTCGGCCCAGGAAGCGGGCCGGCGGCCTGGGCAGCAGCCGGGGCGCGGAAGGCGTGCGTCCGCGGGCGCCGGAGCCTGCCGGGCCGCCCTGTGCGGGCACCCGCTCCTCGCCGGCCGCCGCTCCCGTGGTGCCACCGGTGCTCCGCTGCTGGGTGCCGCGCGCGGCGGATCCCGCCTCGCGCCGGTCGGCGGCCTCGGCCCGCAGGATCTCCTCGTACGCGTCGCGCAGCCGCTCGCCGGGGTCGACGCCCAGCTCTTCGTTGAGCAGCCGCCGGGTGCGGTGGAACCACTCCAGCGCGTCGGACTGCCGCCCGGTACGGAACAGCGCCCCCATCAGGCCGGCGATCAGCCCTTCCCGCAGCGGGTGGTTGACGGCGGCCGAGTAGAGGATGGCCGCGGCCTGTTCGTGCTCGCCGAGGGTGCCGTGCGCGCGGCCAAGCGCCTCGACCGCGGTCAGCCTGCGCTCCTCCAGGGCATGGGCGGCGGCGGCGAACGGCGGGCTGGTGACCGTGCCGGTCAGCGCCGGGCCGCGCCACAGCCCCAGTGCCTCGCGCAGCAGCGGTACGGCGTCGGCCGGTGCCTCCTCGGGCCGCGCCAGCGCGACCAGTTCACCGAACCTGTGGGCGTCGATCAACTCCTCGGGAAGCCGCAGGAGATAGGCCGATCCGTGGGTGGCCAGCTCGATGCCGTACGCGTCGGCGCCGCCCTCGGCGAGCGTCGCGCGCAGCCGCGAGACATGGCCCTGGACGACCGTACGGGCGTGTTCGGGCGGCTCGTCCTCCCACAGGGAGTCGATCAGCTGCTCCAGGGGGACGGTGGTGTTGGGCTGCAACAGGAGCAGCGCCAGCACACTGCGCCGTTTCGCGGGCCCGAGCGACAGCTCGCCGGAGCCGGACGTGACGGCGATCGGGCCCAGCAGTGAGAAGTCCAACTCAGCCCTCCAGGAAGGCCGTCAGGGCGTTCGCCAGCAGATACGGGTCTTCGGCGCCGCACAGTTCGCGAGCCGAGTGCATGGAGAGGATCGCGACGCCGATGTCGACGGTGCTGATGCCGTGCCGGGCCGCGGTGATCGGCCCGATCGTGGTGCCGCACGGCATCGCGTTGTGTGAGACGAACGCCTGCCAGGGAACGCCGGCCCGCTCGCAGGCGTCGGCGAATACCGCGCGCCCGCTGCCGTCGGTGGCATATCTCTGGTTGACGTTCACCTTCAGGATCGGACCGCCGTTGGGCATCGGGTGATGTCCGGGCTCGTGCCGCTCACTGTAGTTGGGATGCACGGCGTGCCCGGTGTCGGACGACAGGCAGAGGGTACCCGCGAGCGCCCGCGCCCGGTCCTCGTACGAGCCGCCGCGGGCGAAGACCGAACGCTCCAGGACGGTGCCGAGCAGCGGGCCGTCGGCGCCGGTGTCCGACTGGCTGCCGTTCTCCTCGTGGTCGAAGGCGGCCAGGACCGGAATGGCCGTCAGGTCGCCGCCCGCGCCGGCCGCCGCGACGAGCGCGGCGGTACCGGCGTGCACGGAGAGGAGGTTGTCCATCCGCGGCCCGGCGAGCAGCTCGCGCTCGCGCCCCAGGTAGGCGGGCGGCTCGATGCTGTGCACCATCAGGTCCCAGCCGCGTACGTCCTCGGGGGCGACGCCGATCTCCTCGGCCACGAAGGCGATCAGGTCGCCCTCGGCGACCTTGCCCAGGCCCCAAATCGGCGTCATGTGGCGCTGCTTGTCCAGCTTCAGACCGTCGGTGTTGACCGAGCGGTCGAGGTGCACGGCGAGCTGCGGCACCCGCAGCAGCGCCCGGTCGACGTGCACCAGGTGGTGTCTGCCGTCCCGCAGGGTCACCCGGCCGCTGAGGCCCAGGTCGCGGTCGAGCCAGGTGTTGAGCAGGGTGCCGCCGTAGACCTCGACGGCGATCTGCCGCCAGCCGTTCGCGCCGGTGTCGGGGACCGGCTTGACCCGCAGGTTGGGGGAGTCGGTGTGCGCCCCCACGATCCGGTACGGCGTCGCCGGGCCCGCTCCCTCCGGGACGTACCAGGCGATGATCGCGCCGCCCCGCAGGACGAACTTGCCGCCGCCGCTGCCGTCCCAGGCGTCCGTCTCCGCCACCTGCCGGAAGCCGGCCTCCGCCAGCCGCGCCGCCGCGTTCGCCACCGCGTGGTACGGGGACGGACTTGCGGCGAGGAAGGACATCAAGTCGTCGGTGTGGCCGCGATCGAAGCGGGCGGAGTTGGTCATGGATTCAGCATAAGGAGCCGGGCCCCCCGAACCCCGCCTGCGTGCGGGGTGACTCCGCTCCCTTCCGCTCTCTTCCGGCCAGGATGCGTGCAATCGCCATGAATGTGCCACGGGGGACGGGGATACGGCCGTGCCCGCCGCCCCGGGGGAAGGGCGGCGGGCACGGCCGTAACGGACGCCGGATCAGGGCGGACGCGCGCCGGACGGGCCGGCGCGGTCACCTCAGAACGCGGCCTCGTCCAGCTCCATCAGCGACTGGTCGACGGCCTCGGCCAGACCGCGCTGCACCGAGACACCCGGCAGGACGTTGTGGGCGAAGAACTTCGCCGCCGCGATCTTGCCGGTGTAGAACTGCTTGTCCTTCGCCGGGGCGCCGCCGAGCTTCTCCGCGGCCACCGCCGCGCCCTTGAGCAGCAGGTAGCCGATGACGACGTCACCGGACGCCATCAGCAGCCGGGTGGTGTTCAGGCCCACCTTGTAGATGGACTTGACGTCCTTCTCGGTCGCCGCGAGGTCGGTCAGCATCGCGCCGACGATCGCCTCCAGGTCGGCTGCCGCCTTCGCCAGCTCGCCGCGGGCCTGCTCCAGCTCCGCGCCGCCGGTGCCGGCCGCGAGGAACGTCTTGATTTCCTCGGACAGCACGGTCAGCGACTGGCCCTGGTCGCGGACGATCTTCCGGAAGAAGAAGTCCTGGCCCTGGATCGCGGTGGTGCCCTCGTAGAGGGTGTCGATCTTGGCGTCCCGGATGTACTGCTCGATCGGGTACTCCTGGAGGTACCCGGAGCCGCCGAAGGTCTGCAGCGACTGCGCCAGCTGCTCGTAGGACTTCTCCGAGCCGTAGCCCTTGACGATCGGCAGCAGCAGGTCGTTGAGGCGGGTGGCGGCGCTCGCGTCCTCGCCCGCGGCCTCCTTGACGAGGATCTCGTCCTGGACCGTCGCGGTGTAGAGCACCAGCGCGCGCATGCCCTCGGCGTACGCCTTCTGCGTCATCAGCGAGCGGCGCACGTCGGGGTGGTGGGTGATGGTGACGCGCGGCGCGGTCTTGTCGGTGAAGGCCGCCAGGTCCGGGCCCTGCACGCGCTCCTTGGCGTACTCAAGGGCGTTGAGGTAGCCGGTGGAGAGGGTGGCGATGGCCTTCGTGCCGACCATCATGCGGGCGAACTCGATGATCTTGAACATCTGGCGGATGCCGTCGTGCTTCTCGCCGAGCAGCCAGCCCTTGGCGGGGCGGTTGGCGCCGAACGTCATCTCGCAGGTGTTGGACGCCTTGAGGCCCATCTTGTGCTCGACGTTGGTCGCGTAGGCGCCGTTGCGCTCGCCCAGCTCGCCGGTCTCCCAGTCGAAGTCGTACTTCGGCACGATGAAGAGCGACAGGCCCTTGGTGCCGGGACCGGCACCTTCGGGGCGGGCGAGGACGAAGTGCACGATGTTCTCGGACATGTCGTGCTCACCGGAGGTGATGAAGCGCTTGACGCCCTCGATGTGCCAGGTGCCGTCCTCCTGCTGGACGGCCTTGGTGCGGCCGGCGCCGACGTCCGAACCGGCGTCCGGCTCGGTGAGCACCATGGTGGAGCCCCACTGCTTGTCCACCATCAGCTGCGCGATGCGGTGCTGCTCGTCGGTGCCCTCGTCGTACAGGACGCCGGCGAAGGCGGGGCCTGACGCGTACATCCAGATCGCCGGGTTGGCACCCAGGATCGTCTCGGCGAAGGCCCACAGCAGGGAGCGCGGCGCGGTGGTGCCGCCGATCTCCTCCGGGATGCCGAGGCGCCACCACTCGGCGTCCATGTACGCCTGGTAGCTCTTCTTGAACGTGTCGGGGACCGGCGCGGTGTTGGTGTCCGGGTCGAAGACCGGCGGGTTGCGGTCGGTGTCGGCGAAGGATTCGGCCAGTTCGTTCTCGGACAGCCGGGCGATCTCGGACAGGACGCTTCTGGCGGTGTCGACATCCATCTCCGCGAACGGACCGGTGCCGTACACGCTGTCACGGCCGAGCACCTCGAAGAGGTTGAACTCGATGTCGCGGAGATTCGACTTGTAGTGCCCCATGGGTACGGCTCCGTATCAATTCAGCAAGAGTGGCGCTCGTTACGCGATACCAGCTAGTAGCTACCGATGATGCTACCCACCGGTAATAAGGCGCAACCCTTTCCGCCCATCTGTGACGCGCGTCCCCTGCCGGAGGGGTCGCCTCCCTTGGGGCGCGGCCCCGTGCGGGAGTTCCCGGACGGGCCGGTGCGGCCCCCGCCGAATCAGTACGCTGTGCCGCATGTACGGCTATGACCAGAACCCGGGTGCCGGGCAGCAGCAGTACGGCGCGCCGCCCCCGCCGCCGCAACCGCCCTCCGGGGGCTACGGCGAGCAGCCGCTGTATCCGGAGCCGTCCCCGCCCTCGCTCGCCGACGCGGTGCGCGCCTTCACGACCGGCTCGATGTCGGCGGAGGACTTCCAGGGCATCTTCTCCACGTCCAAGATCTACTGCCCGCGCGGCGACAACCCCGGGTTCCTGGCGCTGCACAACACCCAGCAGCCGGTGATCCCGATGTTCACCTCGCTCAAGGAGCTGCGCCGGTACGCGGGCAAGGAGTCCAAGTACTTCGTCATCACCGGTGCCGAGGTGCTTGACCTGCTGCCCACCGGCTACGGCTTCGTGCTCGACATGGAGGGCGACCACCGGATGGTCTTCGACGCGAAGGCCGTGGAGCAGATGGTCGACTTCGCGATGCGCCGGATGTATGGCTAGACGCCATTGCTGCGCAGACGGCTGAAATTCCCCGTTTGACCTGGAGCGGCACCTGAGGGAATGCCGCACGCCTTGCAGGTTGTTCAGCATTCAACTAAGTTGAAACCCGAACGACCGAGGAGGCCGTCATGCCCGCAGTGACCGTAGAGAACCCGTTGACCCTGCCGCGTGTGGCGGCACCCACCGACGCGCGCAGCCGTCCGGTGCTGGCCGTCGCCACCGCGCCGACCGGTTTCGAGGGCGAGGGCTTCCCGGTGCGCCGGGCGTTCGCCGGCATCGACTACAAGCACCTCGACCCGTTCATCATGATGGACCAGATGGGCGAGGTGGAGTACGCGCCGGGAGAGCCCAAGGGCACGCCCTGGCACCCGCACCGCGGCTTCGAAACCGTCACGTACCTGATCGACGGCACCTTCGTGCACCAGGACTCGCACGGTGGCGGCGGCGTCATCAACGACGGCGACACCCAGTGGATGACGGCGGGATCCGGCCTGCTGCACATCGAGGCGCCGCCGGAGTCGCTGGTCATGTCCGGCGGTCTCTTCCACGGCCTCCAGCTGTGGGTGAACCTGCCGAAGAGCGACAAGATGATGGCCCCCCGCTACCAGGACATCGGCGGCGGCCAGGTCAAGCTGCTGACCTCCGCCGACGGCGGTGCGCTGCTGCGGCTGATCGCCGGCGACATCGACGGCAACAAGGGCCCCGGCGTCACCCACACGCCGATCACCATGCTCCATGTGTCGGTGAACCCGGGCGCCGAGGTGACCATCCCGTGGCGGGCCGACTTCAACGCCCTCGCGTATGGCCTGGCCGGGCGCGGCACGGCGGGCGCGGAAGGACGTCCGTTCCGGATGGGACAGGCGGTCGTCTTTGGCTCCGGTGACGCGCTCACGATCCGGGCGGACGAGAGCCAGGAGTCACGCAGCCCGAACTTCGAGGTCGTGCTGCTGGGCGGGCTGCCGATCCGCGAGCCGATGATGCACTACGGCCCGTTCGTGATGAACACCCACGCCGAGCTGGCCCAGGCCTTCGAGGACTTCCAGGCAGGGCGGCTGGGAACGGTGCCGACCGACGCGGGCTGACCGCGCGCGCCGGGGGTGAACTCCGGTGAAGGGGGCGGCGTTTCACGTGAAACGCCGCCCCCTTCCGCATGCCAGGACCCGGTCCCCGGACGATCCCGCGGCCGGGACGGCACGGCGCTGGACCCGGCCGCCGTCGGCGACCGGCCCGGCCCGCGTGGTGGACTGTCCGGGTGCGAAACGAACTGGAACAAAACCGGCCCCGTGACGGGGCGCCACTGCTCCCGATCGCGGCCCGCCGGGTCGCCGCCTGGTGCGGGGTCGGCCTGCTGGTCGCCGGCGTGGTCGCGGTCGGCATCTGGCTGTGCGTCGAACTGAGTACGGCCGTCACGCCGGTGCTGCTGGCGCTGCTGGGCAGCGCGCTGCTCGGCCCGCTGTACCGGCGGCTGGTGGCGATGAAGCTGAACAGCTCCCTCGCGGCCGGACTGACCTGTGCCGTGCTGCTGATCGTCGTCGGCGGCGCCGGCTACATCGTGGTCAGCGCGCTGGTCGACACCGGCGACCAGATCATCGCCTCGCTCAAGGACGCGGCCAAACAGGTCTCCCAGCACTTCGGCGCCGCGGGCACCTCGCTCGACGACCTCGCCTCCAACGCCAAGCAGCTGCTGGGCAAGTTCGGCGGCACCGCGGCATCCGGGCTGCTGGCCGGCGTCAGCATCATCGGCCAGTTCGTCGCCGCCGCGGTGCTCGCGCTGCTGCTGACGTTCTTCTTCCTGCGGGACTCGGACAAGGCGGTACGGGCGCTGCACGACTGGGCCCCCGGCGAATCCGCGCCCCAGCTGGAGCGGATGGCCCGCCGCGGCTTCCAGGCCATCGAGGGCTTCATGCGCGGCACCACCCTCATCGCCCTGATCGACGCCGTCTGCATCACCGTCGGCCTGCTGGTCCTCCAGGTGCCCAACGCCTTCGGCCTGGGCGCACTGGTCTTCGTCGGCGCCTACATCCCCTACCTCGGCGCGTTCATCTCGGGCGCGGTGGCGGTCCTGGTGGCGCTCGCCGAGGGCGGCTTCGTGGAGGCGCTGTGGGTGCTCGGCGTGGTGCTGGCCGTCCAGGTGCTTGAGGGGCACGTCCTTCAGCCGATGATCCAGAGCCGCACGGTCCAGATGCACCCGGCGACGGTGATGCTGGCGATCACCGCGGGCGCCAGCGTCGCGGGCATCCTCGGCATGCTGCTGTCCGTACCGCTGACCGCCGCCGTCTTCGGCGTGCTGCACGAGCTGCGCCGGCACTACGCGAGCTCGGGGACCGACTCCTCCGGGCCGCCGGAAGGTCCCGCGGGCCCGCCGGACGCCTCAGGTCCCGGCACCCCGGCGGAGCCCGGCACCGAAGGCCCGTCCGCGCCGCCCGCGCCCGCGTCCTCGTAGAGCTCGAACCACGTCGACTTGCCGTCCCCGCGCGGATCCACACCCCACGCACCGGCCAGCAGTTCCATCAGCATCAGGCCGCGCCCCGACGACGCCAGCTCGCCGGGGCTGCGGCGGTGCGGCAGCTCGTCGCTGCCGTCGGCGACGTCGACGCGGATCCGGCGTCCGCCCCGCTCGCCGGAGATCTCGGCGATCAGCAGCGCGTCCCCGTCGGTGTGCAGCAGCACGTTGGTGACCATCTCGGAGACCATCAGCACCGCGGAGTCCACCTGATCCGGGTCGGCCCAGTCGTGCAGCACATCGCGGACCTGCCGGCGCGCCTCGCCTATCCGCTCAGGCTCGGCCTGCGCGACGGTCAGCACGGTGCGCCGGACGGGCTGCCGCGGCATCCGGCCGCCGGTGCCCACCCCGCAGCTGCCGCCCTCGCGGCTCAGCAGCAGCACCGCGATGTCGTCCTCGCGGCGGTCTATCAGCGGTCCGGTCCTGTGGTGCGACGAGGGGCCGTGGACGGCCTGCACCAACTCGTCGGCCAGCCGTTCCAGACCCTCGGCGCCCTCGCCGTCGTCGTGCCGTTCGATGATCTCGCGCAGCCGCGCCCAGCCGGTCTCCAGGTCGTGGCCGCCGGTCTCGATCAGCCCGTCCGTGCACACCATCATCGTCTCGCCCGGCTCCAGGACCAGCCGGGTGGTGGGGTAGTCGGTGTCCGGGTCGATGCCCAGCGGCAGCCCGCCCGATGTGGGGCGCACCAGCATCGTGCCGTCGTTCATCCGGATCGCCGGATCGGGGTGCCCGGCGCGCGCGATGTCCAGCAGCCCGGTCGCCGGGTCGACCTCGATGTAGAGGCAGGTCGCGAAGCGCGGGTCGGCGCCCTGGACGGTCTCGTTGATGCCCGACAGGAAGCGGGAGGCGCGGGAGAGCACCGCGTCGGGATGGTGCCCCTCGGACGCGTAGGCACGCAGGGCGATCCGCAGCTGGCCCATCAGGCCGGCGGCCCGCACGTCGTGCCCCTGGACGTCGCCGATGACCAGGGCTATCCGGCCGGACGGCAGCGGAATCATGTCGTACCAGTCGCCGCCCACCTCCAGGCCGCCGCCGGTCGGCACGTACCGGGCGGCGACCGTCATCCCGGGGATGTCCGGCTGCACCGTCGGCATCATGCTGCGCTGGAGGCCGACGGAGAGTTCGTGCTGCGACTCCTGCGCGCTCGCCCGCGCCAGCGCCTGGGCCAGCATCCGGGCGACCGTGGTCAGCACCGACCGCTCGTCGGGTGTGAAGGTGACCGGGTGGTTGAAGCCCGCCATCCAGGCGCCGATCGTCCGGCCCGCGTTGATCAGCGGCAGGAACGCCCAGGACACCCGGTCGAAGCGGGCGGCCAGCGGCCAGGCGGTGGGGTAGCGCTCCAGATACGCGTCGGGATTGGGGAGGTAGATCGCCCGGCCGGTCCTGATCACCTCGGCCGCCGGGTAGTCGGTGCTCAGGGTCATCTCGGTGAACGGCCGCTCGTCGCCGTGCTTGTGGCCGTGGTGGCCGATGACCGAGATGCGGTCGCCCTCGATGCCGAAGACGGCGAGGCCGTCCGGGGTGAATCCGGGCATCGACAGGCCGGCCGCGACCCGCAGCACCTCGGCGGTGGACCGCGCCTCGGCCAGCGCCCGGCCCGCGTCCAGCAGGAACGCCTCGCGCGAGCGGCGCCAGTCGCCGGTGACGGGGGTGTGCGCGGAACCGGTGCCCGGCTGCGGTTCCGGGACCTCCTGGAGCGTGCCGACCAGGACGAATCCGCCGTCGGCCTTCATCGGGCGGGAGCGGGAGCGGACGGTCCGCAGCACCCGGCCGCGGGTGTCCACGACGCGCAGCCTGGCCTCGGCGAGGGTCCTCTCGGAGACGGCGAGCTGCACCACGCCGTTGATCTCGGCGAAGTCGACCGGGTGGAAGCGGGAGCGTATGGCGGCCTCGCCGAGTTCGACGGGCTCCGCCGGCAGACCCAGCAGCCGGGCCGCTTCGGCGTCGAGGCTCACCCGGCCCGTCGCGTCGTCCCAGCGCCACAGGCCGGTCGCGATGGCGGCCAGGAGATCCTTGGTGCGCATTGCATCACTTTATGTGGGTTTGCCGATGCCCGACCAACGAGGGCGAGGTGACCATCGTCCCATGGCGGCCCGCCACGCTCGGGACACCCGGATCCCCGCCGCCCTGACACGTCTATGCCAATCGAGCGACGGAGCCCGGGACGGTAACCTGGAGCGGTTATCACAAACCTGGGGCGCCTTCCGCGGACGGAAACGGTTCGTCCGCCGGCGGCACGCGGTCCGTCCGCGATCTCCCCACCTCGACTCGCGACGACTTGGATGAGCGATGCATCGGTACCGGTCCCACACCTGCGGCGAGCTTCGGGCCGCGGACGTCGACACGGACGTCCGCCTCAGCGGCTGGCTGCACAATCGACGTGACCTGGGCGGCATCCTCTTCATCGATCTGCGCGACCACTACGGTCTGGTGCAGCTCGTCGCCCGCCCCGGCACCCCGGCCAACGAAGCGCTCGGCTCGCTGACCAAGGAGTCCGTCGTCCGCATCGACGGCAGGGTCAGCGCACGCGGCGCGGACAACGTCAACCCCGACCTGCCGACCGGCGAGGTCGAGATCGAGGTCACCGACGTCGAGGTGCTCGGCGCCGCCGACCAGATCCCCTTCACGATCAACGCCGACGACGGTGTCAACGAGGAGCGGCGCCTCGAATACCGCTTCCTCGACCTGCGCCGCGAGCGCATGCACCGCAACATCCTGCTGCGCACCGCCGTCATCTCCGCCATCCGGCACAAGATGACCGCCCTGGGCTTCAACGAGATGGCCACCCCGATCCTGTCGGCCACCTCCCCCGAGGGCGCCCGCGACTTCCTGGTCCCCTCCCGCCTGCACGCCGGCAAGTTCTACGCGCTGCCGCAGGCCCCGCAGCAGTTCAAGCAGCTGCTGATGATCGCCGGCTTCGACCGCTACTTCCAGATCGCGCCCTGCTTCCGCGACGAGGACGCCCGCGCGGACCGTTCGCCCGGCGAGTTCTACCAGCTCGACGTCGAGATGAGCTTCGTCGAGCAGGAGGACGTCTTCGGCCCGATCGAGACGCTGATGACGGAGCTGTTCACCGAGTTCGGCAACGGCCGCACGGTGACCTCGCCGTTCCCGCGCATCCCGTTCCGCGAGTCGATGCTCAAGTACGGCTCCGACAAGCCGGACCTGCGCGCCGAGCTGGAGCTTGTGGACGTCTCGGACGTCTTCGCGGGCTCCGGCTTCAAGGCGTTCGCCGGCAAGCACGTCCGTGCCCTGGCCGTCCCGGACACCGCGGGCCAGTCGCGGAAGTTCTTCGACCAGATGGGCGACTTCGCCGTCCAGCAGGGCGCGAAGGGCCTGGCCTGGGTCCGCGTCGGCGAGAAGGGCGAGCTGACCGGCCCGATCGCGAAGTTCCTCACCGAGGACGACACCAAGGCGCTCGTCGACGCCCTGGGCCTGGAGCCCGGCCACGCCGTCTTCTTCGGCGCCGGCGAGTTCGACGAGGTCTCCAAGATCATGGGCGCGGTCCGCGTCGAGGCCGCCAAGCGCACCGGCAACTTCGTCGAGGACGAGTTCCGCTTCTGCTGGATCGTCGACTTCCCGATGTTCGAGAAGGACGAGGACACCGGCAAGATCGAGTTCTCGCACAACCCGTTCTCCATGCCCCAGGGCGGCCTGGAAGCGCTGGAGACCAAGGACCCGCTGGACATCCTGGCCTGGCAGTACGACATCGTCTGCAACGGCACCGAGCTGTCGTCGGGCGCGATCCGTAACCACGAGCCGGACGTCATGTACAAGGCGTTCGCCATCGCGGGCTACGACAAGGACACCGTCGAGGCGGAGTTCGGCGGCATGCTCCGCGCCTTCAAGTTCGGCGCCCCGCCGCACGGCGGCATCGCCCCCGGCGTCGACCGCATCGTGATGCTGCTGGCCGACGAGCCCAACATCCGCGAGACCATCGCCTTCCCCCTCAACGGCAACGCCCAGGACCTGCTCATGGGTGCCCCCAGCGAGGTCGAGGAGGCGCGCCTCAAGGAGCTGCACCTCAACATCCGCAAGCCGCAGGTGAAGACGCAGGGCAAGTAAACACCGCCCAGCGGAAAGCCCCCGGAACCTGGTCCCGGGGGCTTTCCGCTGCGGTGGCTACGCGGCGTCGTCGCCGCCGAACCGCTCACGGTACGACTCCAGGTCGTCCTCGGTGATCTTGGCGAAGAGCACCGGCGGCACCGTGAACGCGGTACCCGCCGGGACCGAGGACAGCGCCCTGGCCTCTTCAGGGGAGACCCACACCGCGGTGTCGTCCGCCAGCGCGAACGCGCCCCGCATCGCCTTCGCCGACGCCGGGATGAACGGCTCGGAGACGATCGCGTAGAGGTGGATCAGGTTCATCGCGGTCCGCAGTGTCAGCGCCGCCGCGTCCTTGTCGGTCTTGATCTCCAGCCAGGGGGCCTTCTCCTCCAGGTAGGAGTTGCCCGCGCTCCACAGGGCGCGCAGCGCAGCCGCCGCCTTGCGGAACTGGAGCGCCTCCATGTGGCCCTCGTACTCCGCCAGCAGTCCGGCGATCTCCTCGCCCAGCTTCTGCTCGGCGGCCCCGGCTTCGGCGCCCGCGGGCACGTCGTCTCCGAACCGCTTGCGCGAGAACGACAGCACCCGGTTGACGAAGTTGCCGAGCGTGTCCGCCAGGTCCTTGTTGACCGAGGCGGAGAACAGCTCCCAGGTGAAGGACGTGTCGTCGGACTCGGGGGCGTTGGCGATCAGGAAGTAGCGCCAGTAGTCGGCCGGCAGCAGCTCCAGCGCCGCGTCCGTGAAGATGCCGCGCTGCTGCGAGGTGGAGAACTTGCCGCCGTAGTAGTTCAGCCAGTTGAACGCCTTGAGGAAGTCGACCTTCTTCCAGGGCTCACGGGTGCCGAGCAGCGTCGCCGGGAACATCACGGAGTGGAACGGGACGTTGTCCTTCGCCATGAACTCCGTGTAGCGGACGTCGTCGGCCTCGTACCACCAGGACTTCCAGTCCCGGCTGCCGTCGGACGCGGCGTCCGCCCACTCCTTCGTCGCGCCGATGTACTCGATCGGCGCGTCGAACCAGACGTAGAAGACCTTGCCTTCGGCCGCCAGATCGGGCCACACGTCGGCGGGGACCGGAACGCCCCAGTCCAGGTCGCGGGTGATCGCCCGGTCCTGGAGGCCCTCGGTCAGCCACTTGTGGGCGATGGACGAGGCCAGCGTCGGCCACTCCGTGCTGCCGTTGCCTGCCAGCCACTCCTCGACCTCGTGCTGGAGCTTGGACTGGAGCAGGAAGAGGTGCGTGGTCTCGCGCACCTCCAGATCGCCGCTGCCGCTGATCGCCGAGCGGGCGTCGATCAGGTCGGTCGGGTCCAGCACCCGGGTGCAGTTCTCGCACTGGTCGCCGCGCGCCTTGTCGTAGCCGCAGTGCGGGCAGGTGCCGACGATGTAGCGGTCGGGCAGGAAGCGGTCGTCGGTGATCGAGAAGACCTGGCGGATCGCCCGCTCCTCGATGAAGCCGTTCTCCTGGAGCCTGCGGGCGAGGTGCTGGGTCAGCTCGACGTTCTGCTGCGACGAGCTGCGCCCGAAGTGGTCGAACTTCAGGCCGAAGCCCTCGTAGATCGCCTTCTGCTTGTCGTGCTGCTCGCCGCAGAACGCGTCCACCGACTGCCCCGCGGCCTTCGCCGCCAGCTCGGCCGGGGTGCCGTGCTCGTCCGTCGCGCAGATGTAGAGCACGTCGTGCCCGCGCTGCCGCATATACCGCGCATACACATCGGCCGGGAGCATGGACCCCACCATGTTGCCCAGGTGCTTGATCCCGTTGATGTACGGAAGGGCGCTGGTGATGAGGTGTCGAGCCATTGCCGGCTGCTCCCAAGTCGCTACGGTGAGTGAAGAATTGCTTTACGGAACGTCAATATCGTACTGGACTGCGCGGTACGAATCCGCTGGCATTTCCGCACGCATTTCCGACGGCTATTCCGTAGGCCGCGACGGGCCGTACGGCGGGGCGCCGCCGCTGTACGGCGGCCCGGGACCGCCTTCCCCCGACGGGCACCGCAGGCCCGGCCTCACACCGCAGCCGTCGCCGCGTCCCGCGCGGGCCTCGGCCGGTGCTTCGGGGCCCGCGCCGTCACCATGAACCAGGCCACCACGGCTGCCAGCAGCATGATCGCCGAGCCCACGCCGATCGCGACGGTGAAGCCGTGCACCACGGCGTCCTTGACGATGCCGCTGCGCACCGCCGGCGTGAGCTGCCCGGTGCGCGACGCGTCCGCCATCCGGGACGCGAGGTACGTCGCGCTGCTCGACGTCGCGAGGGTGTTCAGCAGTGCCGTACCGATCGAACCGCCCACCTGCTGCGCGGTGTTGACGGTCGCCGACGTGACGCCGGAATCCCGGGACGCGACACCCGTCGTGGCGGTGGCCATCACCGGCATGAAGATCAGGCCCATGCCGAGGCCGACGAGCAGTTCGGCGGGCAGCACGTGCGAGACGAACGCCGGCTCGGCGGTCAGGAACGTCAGCAGGAACAGGCCCACCGCGGCCAGCAGCGCGCCCGGAGTCATCAGCAGCCGGGGTGCGAGATGGTGCAGCAGCCGCGCCGATATCTGCGTCGAGCCGATAACGATCGCGGCCGTCATCGGAAGAAAAGCAAGACCGGTCTTTACCGGCGAATATCCGAGTACGGCTTGAAAGTAATAGGTCATGAACAGGAACATTCCGAACATCGCGATGACGGCGAGCCCCATCGTCAGGAAAGCGCCGCCGCGATTACGGTCCCGCACGATGGGCAACGGGAGCAGCGGATACCGGGCCCGGGTCTGCCACCAGGCGAAGAGCGCCAGCAGCAGCACGCCGCCCGTCAGCAACCCCAGTACCAGAGCGTCACTCCAGCCCCGCGGCCGTGCCTCACTGCACCCGTAGACGATCGCCACCAGGCCACCGCACCCCAGCAGCACACCGGGCACGTCCAGCCGGGCCCGCCCGCGGTCCGGCCGGTCGTGCAGGAACACCGCGGCGCCCGCGAACGCCAGTACCGCGACCGGGACGTTCACGTACAGACACCAGCGCCAGTCCAGATACTCGGTCAGCAGCCCGCCGGCGATCAGCCCGATCGCCGCGCCGCCACCCGCGATGGCGCCGTAGATCCCGAACGCCTTCCCCCGCTCCTTCCCGCCGGTGAACGTCGTCGTCAGCAGCGACAACGCGGACGGCGCCAGCAACGCCCCGAACGCCCCCTGCAACGCCCGCGCCCCGAACAACAGCCCCGGCCCGGTCGCAGCCCCACCCAGTCCCGACGCGACCGCGAACCCCACGAGCCCCACCATGAACGTCGTCTTCCGCCCGACGAGATCCGCGATCCGCCCGCCCAACAGCAACAACCCACCGAACGCCACCGTGTACGCGGTGATCACCCACTGCCGGTTCCCGTCCGACATCCCCAACTCCCGCTGCGCGGACGGCAACGCGATATTCACGACGGTCGCGTCCAGCACCACCATGAGCTGGGCGAGAGCGATGACGAGGAGGGCCCACCAGCGGCGGGGGCCGCCCGCCGCACCGCCGGACACGGCGGGCCCGCGCGCCCCGCCTTCCCCCTGCCCGCCTCCACTCACCACACAACCCGCCTCCACCGGCCGTCGCCCCGGCCCACCTGCCCTGCTCAGCGGATATACCGGAATAACCGGATCACTTCACCCACTCAGCGTAGGTAGTGGGGGGTGGGGGCGCTTGGTGGGACGGGAGCGCGGGGCCACCTCAGTCTGCGGGCCGTTCGGCGATGTGGTCGTCGCCGACGGCGGCAGTTATTCGGGTGGTGTTCGATGTTTCCGCTGCGCGGCTCACGACGAATGCGCCGCTGTGGACCGCCACGTTCCTCGACTCGCCTGATTTCTGCATGGGGTCTAATGTCGTGGAACTCGTTGGTGAATTCCGCCACGGCAACCTGGGTATGCCGCTTACCGGGGCCGCCAGCTCGTGAATGCTCAGGGGGTTTTGCATCCGGGATGAAGTGGCGATGCTGGTGCGCTCAGAAGTTGTGGGTGACGATCCAGTAGTCATCATCTTCGACTGAAATCGCGCAAAGGTGACGTCCGTCTGTAGATAGTGCCAAGAACTCTGGTGACGCCTTTGCCTCCATCAAGCGAGAGGCCAAGCTTTCTCCCCGCAATGGATCTTGGATGAGGAGCCATCCGACATCATCGGGACAAACGACTGGCGAACAAACGAGAATTTCTCCATTTTCTGAGTATAGTGCTGATGCCTCCACGTGCCTTTCCCATTGGTGATCCAGGGTGGGCAAAAAATCTGGGGCGTGCGCGTTGATCGCCACACTTGGCTCTACGTCCACGCCATTTACGGCATAGAGGCCGACTGTGGCAGAGGTCTCCCGTTCTATGGGGGTTTTCTGCAAGACCGTCATTCCTGCGAATGTGAGTTCATCGATCCACTTTTGTGCGTACTCTTCGCTTGTCGTCATGGGCTGGCCCTGTCTCCTTCGTCAAGATCCCCACCCTTTCTCGTAGAAAAAGTGGTGATCTCCGCCTGGCTTGTTCACTTTTCCGTATCTTTCCATTGAGTCCTTGTATCGTTTTGCACCCTCCCCCTTTTCGTTGTCCCATCCGAAGTTTACTCCGTCTCGGTGCGGGTTCCCCTTGGGTTCGCCCACGTGAAAGTGTGCTCCGGCCCTGTCGAAAGTGTGTTCCACTATGACTCGCGACCCAGAGGGAGTTTCGAACTGTTGGAAGTTTCCCCAGTGTGAAGGGTTGTTGCTGTACACGTATCCCGGCATATGTGAAAATGCCTTGTTTCCTGTCACGATCCACTCGGCGTCGGGTGTTGTGCCGTGGGGGACTCCGGCGAGTTCGTGGGCTGCCTGCGCGGCTTCGGATTTGTACTCGAACGGATTTGATGCCTCACCTTTGGGCTTGCATGAAAACAAGCCCAAGGGGTCGGCGCTGGCGTGAGGGTTGTTTACATACGCGTAGCCGTTAGGTTTCGGCAGAATTCCTAGTGGGTCTGGTGACAGGTATCTGCCCGTGTTGGAATCATAGTAGCGATGGTAGTTGTAATGAAGCTGGCTCTCTGGGTCAAAATACTGTCCGAGAGACCTCAGCGGCGTCCAGGCTGTGGCACCGCTGTTCCATGTGGTCGTACCCCAGAGCGTGGAGCGCGAAAGCCAAGTTATATTGCCGGTTTTGGATGCAAGTTTGACAGGCGTTCCGGTCGAATCTGTGACTATGGCGTAGAAGCGCTCATGGAATCTCTGGTGGGTTTCTGGTGGTGAGGAATCTTTGCGCTCGGTCTGGCTGATTGGTTCCAGCCCGTTGTAATCCCATGTAAGAGAGATGAAATTTGAAGCGTGCGCCGTTTGTTCGGTTACAGTCGGTCCGTCCCAGCTGAAATCCGTTTGTTCGGCCACCGAGTAGTCGTCAGGACCCAACCGCTGCTTCGCAACCCGCCTCCCGAACGGGTCATACAAATACCGCCACGTCACCCCGTCCGGCGTCACCACCGACGTCAGCCGGTCCTCCGTATTCCACGTGTAGTGCCAGGTGTCCGGTTTGCGGGAGAGGCGGGTTTTTTGGCGGAGGGTTACTCGGCCGAGGGGGTCGTGTTCGTAGCGGATGGTGCCGGCTCGGGTGATGCGGGTGCCGGTGTAGGTGCGGTCGCCTCGGGCTGAGGGGTTGGGGTGGCGGTCGGGCCAGGTGGCGTGGGTTTGGTTGCCGGCTTCGTCGTAGGCGTAGGTCTCGGTCCAGTCGGTGGCGTGGACGGCGGTGACGCGGCCCGCGCGGTCGAGGTCGAAGGTGCGGCGGCCGGTGTGGGAGTCGTCGATGGCGGTGAGGTGGCCGTCGGCGCGGTAGGTGTAGGCGCGGTGGTGGAGGAGGGATGAGGGGGAGGGCGTGGCGGGGAGGGGTGGCTGGGTGGTGTGGAAGTCGGCGGTGGCGCCGGTGCGGCTGGTGCTGTCGAAGCCGCTGGTGCCGTCAGCGTCTGCGGAGCCGCTGTTGCCGGTGGTCGTCTGCGTGAGTGAAGGGGCGGTGGGGGTGGTCAGGAGGGACTGGGTGGTGAGGCGGCCGGTGGGATCCCAGGTGGTGGTGAGGCGGATGTGGTCACCGATGGTGCGGGTGAGTTCGTTGCCTGTGGCGTCGTGGTGGAAGGTGAGGGCGTGGCCGGCGACGTCCATCGCGGTGCGGTTGCCGGCGGCGTCGTAGGTGTAGGTGGTGGTGTGGCCGGTGGGGGTGGTGCGGGAGGTGCGGCGGCCCAGGGCGTCGTAGGTGAACGTCATGGTGCGGCCGTTGACGGTTTCGGCGGTGACGCGGCCGAGGATGTCGCGGGAGTAGGAGACCGTGGCGTCGGGGTTGGCGGCCTGGAGGAGTGCGCCGGTCGGGGAGTGCGTGAAGGTGGTGGGGAGGCCGGCGGCGTCCTTGGTGGTGATGCGGCCCATGAGGTCGCGGGTGTAGGCAGTCACCTCGCCCAATGTGTTGGTGCGGGTGGTGAGTTGGCCCGCCGCGTCGTGGGTGTAGGTGAGGACGCGGTCGTCGAAGTCCGTCTCGGAGGTCAGGCGGCCGGCGGCGTCGTAGGCGTAATTCCAGGTCAGGCCCTGGGGGTTGGTGACCTGGGTGAGGCGGAGTTCGGTGTCGTGGGTGAAGGAGTGGCGGACGCCGTCCGGGTCGGTGCGGGCCGTGAGCAGGTCGAAGTGGCCGTACGCGAAGTGGGTGGTCTGGCCCAGGGGGTCGGTGTGGGTGGTGCGGTTGCCCTCGCCGTCGTAGGTCCAGCGTTCGGTGGCGCCGGTGGGGTCGGTGCGGGTGGCGAGTTTTCCCTCGACGGTCCAGGTGAGGTGTGTGGTGCCGCCGAGCGGGTCGGTGACGGATATGACCCGGCCGAAGGCGTCGCGCGCGTAACGGGTGGTCGCGCCGAGCGGGTTGGTGACGCCGAGCGGGAGACCGGCAGCGTCGCAGTGGAGGCGGGTGGTGTGGCCGAGGGCGTCGGTGACGGAGGTGAGGTGACCGGCGGCGTTGTGGGTGTAGGTGGTGGTGGCGCCGGTGGGGTCGGTGGATGAGGTGCGGTTGCCGGCGGCGTCGTAGGTGTGGGTCCAGGTGGTGCCGTCGGGGGCGGTGGTGCTCAGCGGGTGGCCGTCGGCGTCGAAGACGGTGGTGGCCGTGGTGTCGTCGGGGAGGGTGAGGAGAGTGGGGCGGCCCTTGTCGTCGTAGCCGATGCGGGTGGTGCGGCCCAGGGGGTCGGTGGTGGCCAGGATGCGGTGCTGGGGGTCGCGGACCGTGCGGGTGGTGGCGCCGGTGGGATCGGTTTCCGCGACGATCTGGTGGCGGTCGTTGACCTGGTAGGTCGTGACCTGGTCGAGGGAGTTGCGGAGGGAGTTGGTCCGCAGGCCGGTGGCCGGGTCCGGGTCGCCCCAGGTGAAGTGGGCGTGCAGATGGCCATCGACGCCGCTCTGCCAGATGCAGCGGTCCTGGTCGTCGTAGGTGTAGGAGTAGCTGCTGTGGTTGGTGTCCGTCCAGGACGTGATGCGGCACTGCGGGTCGTAACCGAAGCGCAGCGGGATGCCGGACGACTTGGTGACGGTGGTGAGGTGGCCCGCCGCGTCGTAGCCGTAGCTGACGAGGAGTTGGTCGCCGCCGTCGGGGGCGCCGCCCGCCAGGTGGAGGGCCGTGACGCGGTCGCCTTCGGTGGTGAACAGCAGGCGGTAGCCGGCGCTGTGGGTGAGGGCGGTGGGGGTGCCGTCCTCGGTGTGGTCGAAGGTGTGGTGGTTGCCGCGCCGGTCGGATATCTCGTCGAGTACGGCGAGGCCCTCGGTGTACTCGGTGAAGTACCAGCGCATGCCGGTGTCCGGGTCGCTGAGGAGGTAGTCGCCGTCGGGGGTGCGTTCCAGCGGGCGGCCAGGACCTTCGACGGGGAGGGTGGGGACGCCGACGGCGGGATGGGGATAGGTGTAGAAGTCGCCTTCCTCGCCGATGAGGATGACGCCTTCCGCGTCGATCTCCAGGCGCTGGTCGACGGTGCTCATCCACGTCGGGCCGAACCACCGCCCGGTGCGGTACGACGACTCGAAGGTGCGAGTGAAGGCGAGGGGCAGGCCGCCGGGCAGCTGGACGTCGGTCTGCGGGAGGATCATCCGGCCCGTGGCCATGTCCACGGGATCGTTGCCGAAGGTCTTGCACCAGGCGGTGCGGGCGCGGTCCCTGAGGGTCCGCTTGCCGCCCTCCCTGGCGGCGGTCCGCGCGGCGCTCCGGCCGGCGTCCTTCACCCCGGCTCTCGCCGCGCCCTTGGCCAGACCGCCGGTGCCCTTCCCGCCGATGAGGTTGCCGAGGAAGCCGCCGTACGCGTCGCCCGGATCGCTGCCCCAGCCCGAACCGAGCATGCCCTTGGCGGTGTTGACGGGGTGCAGGGGGGCGGACGCCAGGCCCATCAGGGTGGTGGTGGCGTTCGATGCGAACTGCCAGGGGTGGGCGATGTTGTACGGGTCGAGCGGATTGACCATCCGGGCGAGCTTGAGGGTGTCGGCGCCTGCCTTCAGGGCGCCGCCGGCGATGTGCACGCTCTCCACGGCGTAGGCGGTGCCGTAGTCCTTGACGTTCGCCGACAGAAGCTCGGTGGTCTGCGGCGCATCCGGGGCGTGCGCGAGCGCGGCTTTGACGGCGCCACGGGCCCGCTCGGCCGCTTCGTTGCGCTGGCTGCGGGCGTCCTTGAGCATGTCCTGTGCGGCTTCCCGCCCGTCGGCGCCCGGGTCGGTGAAGTCGCCGGGGCGCTGCGGGACGGCACCGGGGTCGTCGCCGCGCTCGGCGGCGGCGTTGTAGGTGTCGACCTTCTCCCGGTAGCTCTGGCACGTCGCGTTGTACGCCTTCTGCGCCCGCTGGGTGGTCTGCTGCGCGTGCTGGTACTTCTCGATGGCGTCCGTGGCCTTGCCCTGGGCCCAGGTGACCGTTTCGGCGAAGTTCTTCAGCGCCTTCGACGCGTCGCCGCAGGCGTCGGCGGCACGCATCCACTGCTTGGGGTGCATGTCGAACTTCTCGCGGAAGGCGTCCGCGGCCTTGCCGCCCCAGTCGCCCTTGGACCCCAGCTTGCGCATGCCGTCCGCCACGCGGTCGAAGGCGGCGGAGAAGTCCTTGAGGTGGGCGGCGGTTTCGTTGATCTTCGTCGGGTCGCCGTGGATGAGCTGCCGCGGGTCATCGGTCTCGCCCAGCTGCCGCTCGTCGACGTGCGCTCCCATGGCGCCGGCGAGTTGGTCGCCGCCGGAGCGGACCCGCTGCGCCAGACCGTCGGCGCCGACGGTCTCCAGGGCGTCGCCGGTCTTGTCGGTCGCGAACTCGACCACCTCGCCGGCGCCGCGCCCGACGGCGTCGGTGAACTCGCCCGCGGCTTTGCCGATGGCGTTGACGCCGTCGGAGAAGAGGTTCACTTGTCGGCGCCCCCGCCCTTGGTGCCGGCCGGGTCGTCGTCGCCGGTCATGCGGTCGGGTATCGAGGTGATGTCGTGGCCGAGCCCTTCGGCAGCGTCGACGGCGCGTTGGCCCGCGTCCCGCGAGGCGGCGGAACTTGGATCCCAGTCGGCGCCCTTGAGGGGGTTGGCGACGTCGGCCCAGGACTTCTTGTGGATCTGCTCGGGGGTCGCGCCGGGGTCGCCGACCGCGTCACTCACCACGGTCTTGAGGGTGTCGGATGCGTACTGCTCCTGCTCGTAATAGAAACCGGCCGTGATGCCGAGCTTCTTGGAGAAGCCGTTCGCGTCCTGCATCAGCGTCCGTATGCCCCAGCCCCACCGTTCGCAGAACGTGTCGAGGACGGCGGCCAGGCCGTCATCGCCGCATGCCACGCCGTCCAGGGACAATCTGTCGAATCCGCGGCCCTGCTGGGCTTCGACGTCAAAGCCCAGTTCTTTCAGTTCGGCGGTCGCGGCTCTGATGCCCTGGGTGAGTTGCTCGAATGCCTCCGGTTCGAGCTGATATCCGGCGCCACCGATGAGCCCCATTTACTGCTTCCCTCCGGGGAGCGTTTCCTGTATATCGAGAGCCGCCGCATCCGGAACGATTCCGGCCACCGGCGGGAAGAGCATGCCGTACGGGCTTCCGGCGTCCAGCGCGATGCCGGCCGGGCCTTCCACGCCGGGGACCAGGACGTCGAGCAGACGGGCTCCGGTGCAGGTCAGGTACTCCCAGTCGGCGCCGGGCCCGCCCTCGCGGGCCGCCGCGAAGCGGACCAGCGCGTCCTCGTCGGTGAAGGCGTAGAGCCAGCGGATTCCGTCCATCTCGGCGCTCAGCAAAGAGTCGTTGACGGTCGGAATCAGGACTGCGGTGCGCCGGAATTCTCCCAGCATGGCCGCCGGATCAGGTCGGCCTGTATGGAATGCGGCGACTTCTTCGGCCAAGGACATCAGGACCCCTCCCCCTGTTTTCCGTTGATCCCCCCTGAAGATGTGCGCTCCACCCTGCCACAGGGCACTGACAGTGCGTTCGAAGGGTGGGGAAAGGGCTGTGGATAAGGGGACGGAAACCGACCGGTGGGAAGGTTATGGGGAATTCGGAGGGGGCGAGGGCATGCGGCCCTCGGGGAAAAGCGCCGGCCGCGGGGGGGGGGGCGGGGGGGCCCCCCCCCCCCCGGGGGGGGGGGGGGGGGGGGGGGGGGGGGGCGCGGGGGGGGGGGGCGGGGGGGGGGGGGGCCGGGGGGG
>NZ_JBICVO010000006.1:0-244810 GCF_043199105.1 Streptomyces sp. NPDC048644 | reverse complement strand
GTGTTTGTGGTTCTGTTGGGGGTGGGGGGGGGGGGGGGGGGTGGGGGGGGGGGTGGGGTGGGGGGGGTGGGGGGGGGGGGGGGGCGGCGGCGGGCGGGCCCCCCCCCCCCCCCCCCCCCCCCCCCCCCCCCCCGGTGGGGTAAGTGGGGTGGTGCGGTGGTCAGTTGTCCTTCAGGACGCCTGCGGCGCGGGCCTCGGTGAGCCACTCGGGGAATTCGACCATCAGCTGCTGGTACAGCTCGTCGGACGAGAGGGCGCGGGGGTCGCGGCCTGCGTGGAAGAAACCGGCGTTGTCGACGACGCGCTTGTCCGGGACGGCCAGGTCGTCGAGCTTGCGGAGGAAGTCGAAGCCCTTGGCCTCCGGGTCACCGAAGCCGATGAACTGCCAGAAGATGGGGAGCCCGGCGGCCTCGCAGAGTGCCTTTTCGGCGGCGGGCTTGGAGGTGGGGGCGCCGTCGGTCTGGAAGATGACGAAAGCGGGGGCGGTGGAGCCGGACTTCTTGTAGTGCTCGACCACGGCCGTGATCGCCCAGTGGTAGTTCGTGCGGCCCATGTGCCCGAGCCCGGCGTGCAGTTCCTCGATGCGGCCTTCGTAGTGGGCCAGGTCGAGGTCGGCGGTGCCGTCGATGTCGGTGGAGAAGAAGACGACCGGGACGGTGCCGTCGTCGTCGAGGTTCGCGGAGAGGCCGAGTGCCTGCTCGGCGAGGTGCTGGACGGTGCCGTCCTTGTAGTAGTTGCGCATCGAGCCGGAGCGGTCGAGGACGAGGTAGACGGCGGCACGCTGGGTGCCGAGCCCGTGCTTGTCCAGGACGGCGCCCGCGGACTTGTAGAGGCTGACGAGGCCGGGGGCGGTGGCCTCCACCTTGGTGAGGGAGATGGCGGTGGGGGAGGGGGAAGGGGAGGAGGCTGATGGTGCGGGGGTGGTGGCGTCGGCCGGGGTGGTGGTCGGGTCGGCCGGGGTGATCGAGTCGGCCGGGGTGGTCGGGTCGGCCGGGGTGATCGGCTCCGATTCCGGTGCGGGCGCCGGTGCCTTCGGTGCCTCCGATACCGGCTCCGGCTCCGGTGCCTTCGTTTCCGGCTCCGGCTCCGGCTCCGGCTTCGTTTCCGGCTCCGCCTTAGCCTTCGTCTCCGGCTCCGTTTCCGGCTCCGTCTCCGGCTCCGTCTCCGGCTGTGCTGCTGCCGGGACTTCGGGTGCGGCGGCTTCCTCGGGCTCGGTGGCCTCCGCGGCCCCCGTCTTCTCCGCGGCGTCCGCATCAGGGGCGTCCGCCTCGGGCGCGTTCGCTTCGGGCGCGTCCGTCGCCGCCTCGGCGGGGGCGGGCGTCTCCGCCTCGGTGTCCACCGGGGAGCTCTGGGCGGGCAGCGATGCGGTGGCCGGGGCGGCGGGTTCGGCGGCCGGTTCCGGGGTGGATTCGAGGGGGGCCGTGCGGGCGGCCGGGACTTCGGCCACCGGTGCGTCGGTTGCCGGGGACTCGCTCTCCGGCGCCGATGCGGCCTTGGCGGCTCCCGGGGCGGACTCCTCGCGGGCCTCCGGGATGGTGGCGGACGGGGTGGCCGGTTCCGGCGTTTCCGTGCCGCTCGGTGCCGCGCCGGACTCCTCGCGGGTCGCCTTGGAGCGACCGAAAGCGTTGCGCAGCAGACTCCGAATGCCCATCGGCGGACCTCTCTTGCGTGTGGTGGGGTGCGGCGTATGTCCCTGAAGCTACGGACATGTCCCTGACCAGGACGGATACGTAAGGGTAGCGGCCATCCCCGGCGTCACCGTGGGACCTCGCGTGCCGCGTGGTGGGCGCAGGGGGGAGTGTGCCGGTGGGATGCGGGGGCGGTCGGGCGGCGGGCCCGTGGCGGCCAAGATCCACTACGGGGACACGGTGGCGTCGGCGGGCGGGACGGGCTGTGCGCCCGGGTCCGGCCGGAGTGACGCGGATGCCCGTGTGCCGCTCTGTGCGTCCGGGGCGGGCGGCCGTGTGGCGGGGGAGCGGGCCGTGGCGGGACAACTCCCTTGAGCGGGGCGGCAGTACGCGCACATCGCGGGCCCGGGGGGCGTGCGGCCCGTCGCTTTTCCCGTGGGGCGGGCCGCCGTCCTTCCCGCCGTGCGGGCCGCACATCACGTCCCGGACACAGCCCGGCAAGAGCTGGGTAAGAACAGGGTCCGGCAGGTATCCGATGGTCGGATGCGCCCGTCTTATCCGGTGACGATAGGGCCAGGACCGTCCGTTGTTCGCTCCGGGCGGCCGGTGACCGGTACCAGGGCAAAAGCCCTCGCGAGGGTGACGGGAGATGCAGGCGCATGGGGCTGACCAGTCCATGGCTCGAATACACGGTGGTCGCGCTGGCGCTGATTCTCGTCGCGCTGACGGTGTGGCTGTGGCCGAGGCTGTCGGGGCGCGGGGCGCGGGTCCTGCTGGGGCGGCTCGGGGCGATCGTGCTGACCCAGGTGTCAATCGTGTGCGCGCTGGCCCTCGCGGTGAACAACAGCTTCGAGTTCTACGGCAGCTGGGACGACCTGCTGGGCAACAACGACAAGGCCCCGGTGGCGGTGAGCCAGGGCGGCGGGCAGTACACGTCCGTCGGGGACGTCAAGGGCGGTCTTGTGCAGCCTGCCGGGCCGCAGGGGCTCGACCGGGTGACGGGGCTGCCGCAGGGCCCGGCCGACAAGGTCGGCAAGATGGAGTCGGTACGGATCGTGGGGCGCAGGACCCGGGCCATCAACCCGGCGTTCGTCTATCTGCCGCCGCAGTACTTCCAGCCGCAGTTCCGCCGCCAGCGGTTCCCCGTCATGGTCGTGATCAGCGGCTACCCCGGCGGCATCATGAACCTCGCACAGCACCTCCAGATCCCGCAGAACGCCGGGAAGCTGATCGCCAAGGGGGCGATGCAGCCGACCGTGATGGTGATGGTGCGGCCGACGATCGCGCCGCCGCGGGACACCGAGTGCGTCGACGTGCCGGGCGGCCCGCAGGCCGAGACGTTCTTCACCAAGGACCTGCCGGACGCCATGAAGTCCGCGTACCGGGTGGGCCACGACCCCAGCGCCTGGGGCGCGTTCGGCTACTCGTCGGGCGGCAGCTGCTCGCTCCAGCTGGCGATGCGCAACCCGAAGATCTACACCTCGGCCGTCTCGCTCTCCGGCGACTACGCGATCAAGGACGACCTGACCACCGGCAGCTTGTTCGGCGCCGGGCCCGAGGGCGCCAAGCGCGAGCGGGAGCACGACCTGCTGTGGCGGCTGAAGCACCTGCCGGCGCCGCAGGTCTCCGCGCTCGTCGCCAGCAGCCGTAAGGGCGAGCCGGATTACGGCGCCACCATGCAGTTCATCCACGCCGTCAAGGCGCCGATGACCGTCGACTCGATCATCCTGCCGCGCGGCAGCCACCAGTTCGCGACCTGGCGGCGCGAGGTGGTGCCTGCGCTGGAGTGGCAGAGCAAGCAGCTGACGTTCCCGCAGGACGTCGAGGCGGCGCCCGCGAAGAAGCGGCCGGGTACGGGCGCGGAGCACGGCAAGGGCAAGGAGCAGGGGCCGGGCGCCGCGCACCCGGGGGCGCCGGCCGCGCCGTCGTCCAGGCCCGATGAGGACCGGCGGGCGGAGGCCGAGCCGGCCGGGCGCGGCTGAGATTCGGCTCCCCCGCCCCCTCCCCCCTCTCCCCCTACGGGGGAGGGGGCGGGGGTGGGTTCGGGGGTGGGGGGGGGACGGACGGGCCCGCCCACCCCCGAAACGTTCCAGGGCTTGCCCCGGCCCGCCCAACACCTCAGCCCCGCCCCCAACACCCCCGCCCCGCCCGTCCCTTCACGGCCGGTAAGCCATTCCCGGTTCGGGTGTCGCGGGCGACAGCAGCTGGGAGACGGTCACGATGGTGAAGCCGCGCTTCTTCAGCTCCTTGAGGATGCCGGGGACGGCCGGCACGGTGCCCTTGTAGATGTCGTGCAGCAGGATGACGCCGTCCTTCTCGGTCTGGTCGAGCACCCGCTTGGTGATCAGCTTCGAGTCGGTGGTCTGGTAGTCCTTGGCGGTCACGCTCCACAGGACCTGGGACAGGCCGAGCTCCTTGCTGATCTCGGAGACCTGTTCGTTGGTCCTGCCCTGCGGCGGGCGCATCAGCTTGGGCGTCTTGCCGGTGATCTTGTGGACCTGGTCCTGCACGCGGGAGAGTTCACGCTTGACCTCGGCCGGCTTGATGTCGGTCAGGATCTGGTGCGACCAGGTGTGGTTGGCCAGCTCGTGGCCCTCGCGGTCGATCCGCTTCACCTCGGCCGGGCGCTCGGCGATGTGGTTCTTGCCGAGCATGAAGAAGGTCGCGTGCACCTTCTCCTTCTTCAGGATGTCCAGCAGGTGGTTGGTGTTCTCGCTGGGGCCTGCGTCGAAGGTGAGCGCGACGCACTTGGCCTTGCGGCAGTCGACGTCGTCGCCGTTCGCGTCCTTGGCCCCGGCGCCGTTCTTGGCGTCCGCCGCGAGCTTCGCGTCCTTGGCCTTGACCGCCGCGGCGGGGGCGTCGTCGCGTGCGTCGGCCGGTGCGGTGACGTCGTAGTCGGTGCAGCCGCTGAGCGCCAGGGTCAGGGAGGTGGCGGCCAGCAGCCCGGCTATGGAACGGCGGCGGGCGGTGGCGGCGCGGGGGTGCTTCGGCATTGCGGGGCTCTTTCCGGGGTCGGGCAACAGATGTGTGGGGTCGGAGCCTGGCCGGGGCGACCACCCGGGAGGGAACTATACCTAGTGAGTACACACTCGATGTATAGGTGGGGGTGGGGGCCGGAGCGCGCCCGCTGTGGCCACCGCACGCCCCCCCCCGCGACGGCCCGCGCCCGCTCCCCCGCCCCGATCGGACGCGGCCCGCGCGACACCCGGGACCGCCCGCGGTGGACTCGTACCGTGACCGCACCGCCGGACGACTGCCTGGCCCGCAACGACTGGATCTGCGGCGACTACCTGAGCACTCGCCGCCGGATCCTGCTCGACGCGGTGCTCGAACACGTCCAGCTGACCGTGGTCTCCGTCCTGCTCGGCCTGGTGATCGCGCTCCCGCTGGCGCTGCTGGCCCGCCGCAGACGCTGGACGGTCGGCCCGGTGCTCGGCATCACCACCGTGCTCTACACGATCCCGTCGCTGGCGATGTTCTCGCTGCTGCTGCCGCTCTACGGCCTGTCCGCGACCCTCGTCGTGGCCGGCCTGGCGCTGTACTCGCTGACCCTGCTCGTCCGGAACATCCTGGCCGGCCTCGAAGGCGTACCCGCAGAGGCCAAGGACGCCGCCCGCGGCATGGGCTACGGGCCCACCCGCCAACTGCTCACCGTCGAACTGCCGCTGGCGCTGCCCGCGGCGATGGCCGGGCTGCGGATCGCCACCGTCTCGGCCGTCGCGCTCACCACCGTCGGCGCGATCGTCGGCCACGGCGGTCTGGGCAACCTCATCTACGCGGGCATGAACTCCTTCTTCAAGGCGCAGGTGCTCACCGCTTCGGTGCTGTGCGTGCTCATCGCCGTCGTCTTCGACCTGCTGCTGCTCGGCGCCGAGCGGCTGCTCACGCCGTGGCGGCGGGCCCGCACCGGGCGGCCGGCGCGCGGGCGGGGCGCGGGCGCGCGCCGGGTCGCCGCGGCCGGGCGGCGCCCGTGAACACCCTCTCCGCGGTCTGGTCCTGGCTGACCTGCGCCGCCCACTGGTCCGGTGAGAACGGCATCTGGCACCGCCTCGTCCAGCACTTCTGGCTCACCGTCGGCTGCCTCGCCGTCAGCTGCCTGATCGCGCTGCCCGTCGCGCTGACCCTCGGCCACCTCGGGCGCGGCGGCGCCCTCGCCGTCAACCTCGCCAACATCGGCCGTGCCGTCCCCACCTTCGCCATCCTCGTGCTGCTGCTCCTGACCCCGCTCGGGCGGCACGGGCAGTGGCCGACCGTCATCGCGCTGGTGCTGTTCGCCGTCCCGCCGCTGCTGACCAACGCCTACGTCGGGATGCGCGAGGTCGACCAGGACGTGGTGCGGGCCGCCCGGGGCATGGGGATGACGGGCCATCAGCTCGTGTGGCGGGTCGAACTGCCGCTGGCCTTCCCGCTGGTGCTGACCGGCATCCGGATCGCCGCCGTCCAGCTGGTGGCCACCGCCACGCTCGCCGCGCTGGTCGGCGGCGGCGGCCTCGGCCGGATCATCACCGCGGGCTTCAACCTCGCCTCCACCCCGCAGGTCGTCGCGGGCGCCGTCGTCGTCGCGGTGTTCGCGCTGCTGATGGAGGCGGCCTTCGAGGCCGGGCAGCGGTGCGCGCCGGCCTGGGTGCGCGGACGGATGCGATGACGCCGGCCGCCCCCAGGCGGCGCCGCCGCGTACCCGCCGCCGTGCTGTGCGGCGCCCTCCTGGCGGCCTGCACCGGCGGCCCGTCCCTGGAGGACCGCGGCACCGTCACCGCGTCACCTGGCGAGGGGCACGACCTGTCCATCGGCTCGGCGGGCTTCACCGAGAGCGAGCTGCTCGCCCAGATGTACGCGGCGCTGCTCGGTGCGGCCGGCTTCCACGCCGACATCCTCACCGTCGGCAACCGCGAGCTGTACGAACCCGCCCTGGAGAGTGGCCAGATCGACGTCGTCCCGGAGTACGCCGCCACCTTCGCCGACTGGCTCAACGCCAAGACCCACGGCCCGAAGGCGCCGCCCGTCGCCTCCCCCGACCTCGCCACCACCATGACCGCGCTGCGCAAGCTGACCGCCCCGCGCGGCCTGTCCGCCCTCGCACCCGGCCGCGCCGTCGACCAGAACGCCTTCGCCGTCAGCGCCGCCTACGCGGCCAGGCACCGCCTCAAGACCCTCAGCGACCTGGGCCGGGCGAAGCTGCCGGTACGGCTCGCGGCGGGCGACGAGTGCGTGCAGCGGCCGTTCTGTGCGCCGGGCCTGAAGAAGACGTACGGCATCGACGTCACGGCCGTCGACCCCAAGGGCGTCGGCACCACCCCCGCCAAACAGGCCGTGCAGAACGGCCAGGACCAGATGGTGCTGACCACCAGCACGGACGCCACCCTCGACCAGTTCGGCCTGGTGGTGCTCGCCGACGACAAGAAGCTCCAGAACGCCGACCACGTCATCCCCGTCGTCAACCGCGCCCGCGCCGGCAGCCCCCGTGTCACCGCCGCACTCGACCGCCTCAACTCCGTCCTGACCACCGCCGACCTGGCCCGCCTCAACCAGCGCGTGGACAGCTGGCGGCGGCTGCCCGCCGACGTGGCCCGCGACTACCTCACGTCCAAGGGCCTGCTGCCGAAGAAGCCCTGAGGACTGTCACCGGGTCGGCACCGAGTCCACCTCGTCCCGCTCGCGCGGCGCGCCCCGCTCGTCGGGGGCGATGGTGCGGCGCAGTGCCTCATGGAGCGCCGTCGGGGTCAGCACCCCCAGGAAGCGGTGGCCCTCCAGGACCGCGATCCAGCCCGCGTCGTGCTTGAGCATCTCGCTGAACGCCTGCTTCAGCGTGCCGGTCACCGGAACCCACGCCTCCATCCGGCGCGCGTGCCCGGAGACGGGACCTGCGGCCCCGGCCAGCTCCTCGGTGCCCACCCAGCCGTGCAGCTCCCCCGCCTCGTCCAGCACCACCGCCCAGCGGGCGTTCTCGGCGCGCAGCCTGGCGACCGCGTCGGCCGCCGGTTCGCCGAGCCGCGCGAACGGCGGGCGCTCCAGACCGGCCCGGTCGATGCCGGTCACCGACAGCTGCTTCAACGCCCGGTCGGAGCCGACGAATCCGGCGACGTACGGGGAGGCGGGGGCGCCGAGCACCCGCGCGGGGGTGTCGTACTGCTCGATCCTGCCCTCCCCGTAGACGGCGATGCGGTCGCCGAGCCGGATCGCCTCCTCGATGTCGTGGGTGACCAGCAGCACCGTCTTGTGCATGGCCTCCTGGAGGCGGAGGAATTCGTTCTGGAGGTGTTCGCGGACGACGGGGTCGACGGCGCCGAAGGGTTCGTCCATGAGGAGGACGGGTGGGTCGGCGGCGAGTGCGCGGGCCACGCCGACGCGTTGGCGCTGGCCGCCGGAGAGCTGGTCGGGGTAGCGGTCGCCGTAGACGGCCGGGTCCAGGCCGACCAGGTCGAGGAGTTCGGCCGCCCGCTCGCGGGCCCTCGGCTTCTTCCAGCCGGTCAGCACCGGCACCGTCGCGGTGTTGTCGAGGACCGTGCGGTGCGGGAAGAGCCCGGTCTGCTGGATGACGTAGCCGATGCGGCGGCGCAGCCGTACCGGGTCGACGGCGGCGACATCCGAGCCCTCGACGAGGATGCGTCCGGCCGTGGCGTCGATGAGGCGGTTGACCATCATCATCGTCGTGGTCTTGCCGCAGCCCGACGGGCCGACGAGGGTCACCAGTTCGCCCTCGCCGACCTCGAAGGAGAGGTCGTCGACGGCGGTGGTTCCGTCGGGGTAGCGCTTGGTGACGGACTCGAACCGGATCATCGGCCCATTGAATCCCGCACCGCACCGCCGGTCCCCTCATGCGGGCAAACGAGTGGGCCCGCCCGGTGCGGGCCCGCAGCGCCGCTTTGCCCGGGGGGCCGTACGAGTTGCTTCCGTGACGCCGCCTTCCCTCCTGCCGCGTCCGGCCGCACCGCCGTGCTTACGATCCACTCCGGCCTCCGGTCGGAAGGGTGGAAGGGAACGCCACGATGAGAGCCGTAGCAGTCAGCGCATTCGGTGCACAGCCGCAGCTCATGGATCTGCCACAGCCCGAGCCAGGGCCCGGTGAGGTCCTGGTGCGGCTGGCCGCAGCCGGGGTCAACCCGATCGACTGGAAGGTCGCCGACGGCATGTACGGGGATCCGTCGACGACCTCGTTCCCGCTGGTCCTGGGGACGGACGGGGCGGGTGAGGTGCTGGCCGTCGGGACCGGCGTACGGCGGTTCACCGCCGGTGACGCGGTGTTCGGGCAGTTCCAGTGGCCGGAGCGGGGCGGCGGTTCGTACGCCGAACTCGCGGTCACCGGTGAGCGGTCCCTCGCCCCGGCCGCCCGCAGCGTCACCTACGCGACGTCGGCCGCCGTGCCGACGGCCGGCATGACGGCCTACAACCTGGTCGAGGAGACCCGGATCAGCGAGGGGCGCCGGGTGCTGATCGTCGGCGCCACCGGCGGGGTGGGCACCTTCGTCACACAGCTCGCGCACGGCCGCGGCGCCGACGTCATCGCCACCGCACGCCCGGCCATGTCGGACCTGATGCGGACGCTGGGCGCGAACGAGACCGTCGACCACACCGCGGGCCAGGTCGCCGAGCAGGTGCTCGCCGCGCACCCGGACGGGGTGGACGTGCTGATCGACCTGACCAGTGGCCCCGCGGAGTTCGTCGCGATGATGGGGACGGTGCGGGACGGCGGCACGGCGGTCTCGACGGTCGGCTCGGCCGACGCCGACGTGCTCACCGAGCACAACCTCCGCGGCTTCAACTTCGTCAACCGGCCGTCCCCGCAGCTCCTCGACATCCTCGCGGGGCAGGTCGACGCGGGCCGGCTGACGGTCCTGGTCGGCAGGGAAGTGCCCCTGGAGGAGGCCCCCGAGGTCCTGGAGACCAGCCGCAGCGGCCGGGCCCACGGCAAGACGGTGCTGGAGATCTGACGGCAGGACGGCGGCCGTACGGCGCGCGGCCCCGCGGGACATCGTCCGCGGGGCCGCGCGCCGTTGTGTGTACCGAAGCGGACGGGCCGCCCCGGGTCAGTGGCGGGCGGGGAGCACGGCGCGCAGGGCGCGGGCGGCGGGTGGAGCCACGGCCGTGGCCAGCGCGGTCAGCAGCGCGGCGCAGGCCAGCAACGTGATGCCGGTGCGCAGCGACGCGGTCAGCGCGTCCGCGTACGCGGCGGCGGCCGGGCGCGGGAGGGCGGCGGGCAGCGCCGCCAGGGCGTGGTTGCGGGCCGTCGCGAGGGCGGCGGCGAGCAGCGCGGTGGCGGCGGCGCAGCCGGCCGCGGCGCACAGCAGCGCGCGGCGTCTGCGGCGCGCCAGCAGCAGCCCGGCCGGCAGGCACAGCGCGGCGACCGGCGGCAGCACCAGGGCGGCGGTCCGCACGGCCTGGTGGACGGCGCGGGCCCGCGGCACGTCGGACGCGTGCAGCAGCACGATCCGGGCGCCGGTGCTCGGCACCCGGCGGGCGATGTCGATGCCCAGGCCGTTCGCCGACAGCTGGTGCTTGACGCGTTCGATGACCGGGGTCAGGTCGAGGACGACCGGGGAGCTGCCGTACGCGGTCAGGGTGGCGTCCAGGGCCTGGTGCGCGCTGCGGTGCACCTGCCGCCAGACGGCGGGGAACCCGCGCCCGGTCACCACCTGCCGCACCTGCTTGTCCACGAACTCGCGCAGGCCCCGGGTGAACCGCTCGCGCAGCGCGGGCCGTTGGGCGTGCGGGATGGCCTTCAGCAGGCCGTCGATCCTGACGTGGCCCATCACGCCGTCGGTGACGTCCCCGACGATGGCGTTCTGGATGGTGCGGTCGCCGGAGAGCGGCGCGACGGCCGCCACGTAGCGGCGGGTGTCGGTCAGCTCGTTGCGCGCCCAGATGACGGTCAGGCTCAGCGGCAGCAGCAGCGTGCCGATCAGCAGCAGCGCCGCGGCGGCTGACGCCCGGCCGGGGCGGCGGCCCGCCGCGCGCGGCGTCCCCGGCCCCGCCACCCGGCCGCCCGCACGTACGGGTGCGCTCGCTGACATCGCGTCCCGGTCCTTCCTCCAGCGGGTGGGCAGTGGCCACGTCCCAGGCAAGTGGCTGCGGACCACGGCCGCGAGCGGGGCCGGTGCCAACGGGTGACCCGGCGGACAGGCACGGAGGGTCAGGTGCGGGCCGTGCCGGCGGACGGCTCGGCCGCGGTGGCGCGGCGCCCGGTGGCCGCGGTGCCGCGCCGGCCGCGGAACAGCAGCGCGGCGCCGCCGAGCAGCCCCGCGCCGATCAGCCAGCTCGGCCAGGCGGTCTGCCCCGCGGCGCTCTCCGGGTGGGTCTCGGGCAGGTCGTCGACGTCACCCGAGCAGGAGGCGGGGGCCGCGGAACCGGCGGCGTAGACGCAGACGGTGGTGGCCGCGCGCAGGGTGCCGGGCGCGGCCGTCGCGGTGTCGGCGCGCTCGCCGAGAACGGCACTCGCGGTGAGCAGCCGTGCGGCGTGCGCGGCGATGTCGGTGTGCCACACGGCCGTGCGGTCCGCGGTGATCCGGCCACCGGGCGCGGTCACCGACTCGGTGGTGGCGGGCAGCCGCTGCTCGACGCGGGCGCCGTGCAGCGCGGTGGCGCCGAGGTTGCGGACCGTGACGCGGTAGTCGAGCCGGTCGCCCGCCGCGGCGTCGGCGGTGCCGTCGGTCACCTCGACCTCCACCTGCGGCGCGACGGGCGGGGCGAGCGGGCGCGGCTGGGCCGCGGCCTGGGAGGGAAGGGCGGCGGCGCACAGCAGCACACCGAGTACGACGGTTCGCATGCCGCCCATCCGAGCACCACGGGCACCCAGGGCCGGTCCGTGCGGCCCGCGGCGCGGCCGGTTTCACCCCGGCGAGTGGGCGCCGGTGAGCCATCGGGTCAGGTGCGATCGGTGTCCGGGTACGGCCCGGGTTCGGGCACCGGCCCTCAGCGCCTCCTCTCCGGCCCCGGGCGGCACCGGCCCGAAGAACTCGCCATCCAGGAGAACTGATCGACTCGGTGCGCGCGTCCAACCTGGTGAACGATGCACAGAGTTGACGGTGTGTGACCGTGGCGTCTCTCCTGGAGGGCTGTGCGTGGAAAGACCTGAAGTAATCCGATGGAGGAGCTCATGAAGTCCTGGCGCACCCGTATCGCTCTCGGCCTCGCCGTGGGTGCCGCAGTGGTCACCGTGCCGCTGACCGCCTCGTCCGCTTTCGCCGCCGGTCCGCCGCCCGGTGACGGCTGGCAGCCGGTCGGTGGCGAGTCGTACAGCTCCTGGCAGGCCTGCTACGACCAGATGCAGAGCGACCTGCCGCTGAGCCCTCAGTACCACGAGGCCACCTGCGTCAGCGACCCCCAGCCCGGCCTCCCCAACTTCTACTCGGAGTGGATGCGCTGAGCTCGTTCCGTATGGTCAGGCCCTGAACGATTCCTCGAACGTGACCAGGCCGGACCATGAGGAGCAGGGTCAGGGCCTGTGCCTGAACTCCGGCCGCGCGCACCGGAGTTCGGACGCAGGCCCTCAGTGTTGGTGCGGGCCAGGCCGGTGGACCGGGCCGTGGGTGTCCTCGCAGTGGCCGTTCGTGCGGTGCTCGGGCCCGGGGCCCGAGGTGACGTGCAGGACGGCGTCGGCCCCGTCCTGTTCGCCCACGTGGTCGACCTGGAGGGTGGCGTGCGTGACGCCGTACTCGGTGCTCAGCAGTTCCTGGAGGCGGCGGCGGACCTTGTGGCAGTCGCCGCCGGGGGCGACCAGGATGTGCGCGGAGAGCGCGGGCTCACCGGAGGTGATCTGCCAGATGTGCAGGTCGTGGATCTCGACGACCTCGTCGGCCGCCACCAGGTGGTCGCCGAGCGCGTCCGGGTCGACGCCGGCCGGTGCGGCCTCCATGAAGATCCGTCCTGACTCGCGGACCAGCCCGTAGCCCGCCCGCAGCATCAGCGCGACGACGACGAGCGTGGCCAGCGCGTCGGCCCGTGCGAAGCCGGTGGTCAGCACGATCAGGCCGGCCACTGCGGTGGCGACGAAGCCGAACAGGTCGGTGAGGATGTGCTGGTAGGCGCCCTCGACGTTCAGGCTTGAGCGGTTGGCCCTGGACAGGAACCAGGTGGCGATCAGGTTCACCACCACCCCCGCCAGCGCGGTGACCAGGACCAGGCCGCCGGTGACCTCGGGCGGCGCGATCAGCCGCTGCACCGCCTCGTACGCCAGCCACACGGACAGGACGAGCAGGGTGATGCCGTTGGCCTGGGCGGAGAGGATCTCGGCGCGCTTGAGGCCGTAGGTGTAGCCGCCGCGTGCGGGCCGGGCGGCCAGCCGCATGGCGATCAGTGCCAGCACGATCGACGCGGCGTCGGTGAGCATGTGGGCGGCGTCGGAGATCAGCGCCAGCGAACGGGCCAGCACGCCGATGACCACCTCGACGGCCATGAAGGCGGTGATCAGTACCAGTGCGGCGCGCAGCCAGCGCCGGTCGGCGTCCGGCGCGACGGTGTGCGAGTGACTGTGGGAATGGCCGTGGCTGCCGTGCGGGCGGTCCGGGGGGTGTGAGTGGTGCCCGTGGGCGTGCTCGGTCATGGCGCGCTCCTTCCTGGGTCGTCCGGGGGAAGCAAACCGCACTTCGGCAAAAGATCCAAAGGCTGCATCGGTGACCGTTGTCATTACCGTCGAACGGCCCAAAGTGCCTGGTCACAGCGGTCCTTACCGGGAGGGCGCGGAGGTGGCGGCGGGGCGTGGCATCGCGGGCAGGTCCGCCGGTACCCCTTGCTAGCGGCTGCCGCAGCGACGATCTTTGGTGTGCCCGCGGGCCCGCGTACCGGGCGCGGGGCGCGCGCACGACCGCGACGCCCCCGCCCCTTTGCGTGCCCTATACAGCTAACAAGGGAGCGTTGTGCCCGCGAACCGAGCAGCGCCTGACATCCTGTCGCCGGAATTCGCCGCCGACCCCTACCGCGCGTACCGGATCATGCGGGACGACTTCCCGCTCATCCACCACGAGGCCACCGGGAGCTACATCGTCTCGCGCTACGAGGACGTCGAACGGGCCTTCAAGGACCCGGTGTTCACCACCGACAACTACGACTGGCAGCTGGAGCCGGTGCACGGGCGCACCATCCTCCAGATGAGCGGACGCGAGCACGCCGTGCGCCGGGCGCTGGTCGCCCCCGCCTTCCGGGGCCGCCCCCTGGAGGAGTCCTTCCTGCCGGTCATCGAGCGCAACGCCAGGGAACTCGTCGACGGCTTCCGGGAATCGGGCAGCGCCGACCTCGTCGACCGCTTCGCCACCCGCTTCCCCGTCAACGTCATCGCCGACATGCTCGGCCTGGACCGCGCCGACCACGACCGCATCCACCGCTGGTACACCGCGATCATGGGCTTCCTCGGCAACCTCAGCCAGGACCCCGAGGTCGCCGATGCCGGACTGCGCACCCGGGACGAATTCGCCGCCTACCTGCTGCCGTTGATCCGCGAGCGCCGCGCGCACCCCGGCGACGACCTGCTGTCCACGCTGTGCGCCGCCGAGATCGACGGCACGCGGATGAGCGACGAGGACATCAAGGCGTTCTGCAGCCTGCTGCTGACGGCCGGCGGCGAGACCACCGACAAGGCGCTCTCCGGCATCGTGCACAACCTGCTGCGCCATCCCGAGCAGCTGGCCGCGGTGCGCGCGGACCGTTCGCTGATCGCCCGCGCCTTCGCCGAGACGCTGCGCTACACCCCGCCGGTGCACATGATCATGCGTCAGGTCTCCGAAGACGTCACGATAGGCGGCGGCCAGGTGCCCGCAGGGGCCACCGTCACCTGCCTGATAGGCGCCGCGGGACGCGACGAGCGGCGCTACGCGGACCCCGACACCTTCGACATCCACCGCACCGACCTGTCCGCCACCACCGCCTTCTCGGCGGCGGCCGACCACCTCTCGTTCGCCCTGGGCCGGCACTTCTGCGTCGGCGCCCTGCTGGCGAAGGCGGAGGTCGAGACCGGCATCGGCCTCCTCCTGGACGCCCTGCCCGACCTGGCACTCGCGGACGGGGCCGCCCCACGCGAACAGGGCGTCTTCACACGGGGGCTGGACAGTTTGCCGGTGACGTTCACACCGACGGCCGGGGGGTGAGGGAGGGGGCGGCTGCGCGTGAGGCGCGGCGTTTCCCCCCCACCCCCGAACCCACCCCCGCCCCCTCCCCCGTAGGGGGAGAGGGGGGAGGGGGCGGGGGAGCGATCTGCGGCCCGCTCACCCGCCCGCGGGCCGTCCGGTCACCTAGTCGGCGCCCCCGGTGCCGGAACCGGCGTGTACGCGGGGGTGAACTCGACCGGCAGGGCGGTCAGTCCGCGCATCCACAGCGACGGGTGCCACACCAGTGCCTCTTCCGGCACCGCGAGCATCACGTCGGGCAGCCGGTCGAGCAGCACCTCGACCGCGGCCCGTGCGATCACCTCGGCCAGCTCGGGTGCCGGGTACGGGCAGGCGTGTTCGCCGTGGCTGAAGGACATGTGGGCCTGGTTGCTGTCCGCGCCCGCCGCCGTGAAGTCCGGCCTGACCTGCGGGTCGGTGTTGGCAGCCGCGAGGCCCATGACGAGCAGGTCGCCCGCCTTGATGCGGCGACCGCCGAGCTGGGTGTCGCGGGCGGCCCAGCGTCCGATGTAGTTCTGCGTCGGGGTGTCCTGCCACAGCACTTCGTTGAGCGCCTGGCCGACGCTGCGCCGGCCGCCGGACAGGCTCACCGCGAACCGGTCGTCGGTCAGCATCAGCCGCAGGGTGTTGCCGATCCAGTTGGCGGTCGGCTGCTGGGCCGCGGCCATCACCACCAGCAGGTCGATGACCACCTCTTCCTCGGCGAGCCCTGCCGGGTGGGCCAGCAGCCGGGACGGCACGTCGGGGCCCGGCTGCGCGTGCTTGGCGCGCACCAGGCGCGCCATCCGGGCGGCGACCCGCTGGTGCGCGTCGATCGCGCCGGGGCCCTCGTCCAGCGACCCGGCGATGTCGACGACGAGCTGGGGCACCTCGTCAGGCGGCAGGCCGAACAGCTCGGCGACGACCAGCAGCGGCAGCCGCAGCGCGTAGTCCGCCATCAGGTCCGCGTCGCCGCGCCCGGCGAATTCGTCGGCGAGGCCGTCGGCGAGCCGCTCGCAGATCTGCCGCAGCTCGAACTGGTCGACGGCGAGCAGCGCGTCGCTGATCGCGCCGGACCGCCGCCGGTGCTCGGCGCCCTCGGCGAACATCACCGACGGCTGGTAGCCGACGAACGGCATCAGCGGCCAGTCGTCGGGGATGTCCTTCCAGGCGTGCCAGCGGCGCGAGTCCCTGGCGAACAGCTCGTTGTTGGACGTCACCTGGTGCACCTCGCGGTAGCCGAGAACGAACCAGGCGGGGATGTCGCCGTCCAGCAGGACCGGCGCGACCGGCCCGTGGGTGCGCCGCATCTCCCGGTAGAGCCGCGCCGGGTCGCCGCTGAGCCCCTCTCCGTACAGCGGTACGGCGCCGTTGGAGGCGTGGGCGGGGCAGCCGACGGGCGGCGGGTACTGCTCGGTCACGGTGCGGTCTCCTGGACGGACAGGGCGTAGAGGTGGTCGACGAGGGTGATCAGCACGGTCTTGGCCGATTCGCGGTCGCGGGCGTCGCAGTCGATCAGCGGGATGTCAGGCGACAGGTCCAGCGCCTCGCGCACCTGTTCCGGGCTGTGCTGGGGGCCGCCGAAGTCGTTGCGGGCGACGATGAAGGGCATGCCGTGCGCCTCAAGGCGGTCGATGGCGTACCAGGAGTCGTCGAGACGCCGGGTGTCCACCAGCACCACGGCGCCCAGCGTCCCGGAGAACAGCCGGTCCCACAGGAACCAGAAGCGCTCCTGTCCCGGCGCGCCGAACAGGTAGAGGACGGCGCTGTCGTTGACGCTGATCCGCCCGAAGTCGAAGGCGACGGTCGTGGTCGACTTCGCCTCCACGCCGGTGGGGTCGTCGACCCCCACTCCGGCGCGGGTCATCGTCTCCTCGGTGCTCAGCGGCCGGATCTCGCTGACCGATCTGACCATCGTGGTCTTGCCGACGCCGAAGCCGCCGACGATCACGATCTTCAGGCCGTTGTCGGCGGTGGCGCGCAGCGGCGTGCGGGACGCGGCGGCGTCCGGCGCGTCCGCGGCGGCCCCGGCTCGCTCGGTCTCAGAGGCGGTGGAGTGCATCGAGCACCTCCTTCAGCAGGTCGGTGTCGGGAAGGTGGGCCTGCGTGACGGGCCGCGGGTGGCGGGCGGTGACCTTGCCGGTGTCCAGCAGGTCGGACAGCAGGATCCGGACGACGCTCACCGGCATCCGCAGCTCCGCCGAGACCTCCACGACGGCCACCGGGCGGCGGCACATGGTCAGGATCCGGACGTGCTCGGACTGCATGCCGGGCGCCGGTTCGCACTCGCTGACGATCAGGGTGACCAGGTCGAGCGTGCGGTCGTCGGCGGCCCGGCTTCGGCCGCCGGTGACGGTGTAGAGCCGGTCCGGATCGTCGTCGGGACCGAGCCTTCTCATGCCGGCTGCTCCGGGCTGAGCGTCCGGCCCTCGTCGCGCGGCGCGGCCTGGAGGTAGTCGCCGATCTGCTCGACGAGTTCGTTCATGTTGAAGCCGATCAGGCCGACGTCGGCGTCCTCGACGGCCAGCAGCGCCAGGTGGGCGCCGTGCCCGGCTTCCACGATGAACAGGATCCCGCCGTGGAACTCCGTCATCGCCTGCCGGACGCCGCCGGTGCCGTCGCCGAACTCGACCGATGCGCCGTGCGACAGGCTCTGTATGCCCGAGGCGATGGCGGCGAGCTGGTCGGCCTGGTCGACGGTCAGGCCCGGCGAGTGGCAGAGCTTGAGGCCGTCCCGGGAGAGCACCAGCGCGTGCCGGGCACCCGGCGTCTTCTGGAGGAGGTTTTCCAGCATCCAGTCGAGGCTGCGGTCGGTCGTGTTCGTCATCGGATGTCGTCCTCCGGACGTGCGGGAGCGGGAGCGGGGGGTGATGCGGGCGGGCCGTCGGGGGCCGGGGTGGGGTCGCCGGGGGCGGGGGTGCCCTGGACGGCCCGGCGGAAGGTGCGGAAGCGTTCCGCGGCCTCTTCCCGGGAGCGGGCCGGGCGGGGGGTCGCGGGACGGGCCGCCGGTGCCCGGCCCGTGCCGGACGGCGCGGTGGTGCCCAGGGTCTGGCCGCGGCGCCGCTTGGGCAGGCCGCTCTCGCCGAACTCGGGCGCGGGGGTGGCGCGTGCGGCCTGGGGCGGCACGGTGGGCGCCGCCGGCGCGGGAGGCGCCACGGGGGCGGGCGGCGCGGCCGGTGCGGACGGGGCCACGGGGGCGACGGGCTCGGAGGGGGCCCGCACCGCCTGCGGCCCGGGTGCCGGGGCCGCCTCGTGCACGGTGTCCCGCACCGCGTCACGGCCCGCAGGACGCGCCTCGGTGATCAGCTGCTGCGGGATCAGCACCACGACGCCGGTGCCGCCGCGTGCCGACGGCCGGAACGAGACGTGCAGTCCGTGCTTGCGGGCCAGGCAGCCGACGACGGCGAGGCCGAGCCGGGTGCCGGACAGCGACATCAGGTCGAGGGTGGCGGCGGAGACCGCGCTCTCGGCGCGGCGCAGCGCCGTCTCGCTCATCACCAGGCCGCTGTCCTCGACGGAGACCACCACACCGGCCTGCGCCTCCTCGACGTACACGTGCACCGGCGAGGTGGGCGGCGAGAAGGAGGCGGCGTTGTCCATCACTTCGGCGAGCGCGTGCATGATGCCTTCGGCGGCGTGGCCGGCGACCGCGGCGGTGCTGCTGTTGTGCAGCTGGACCCTGCGGTAGGCGCTGATCCGGCCCATCGCGCCGCGCAGGATGCTCTCCATCGCGATCGGCTTGTTCCAGCGGCGTCCCGAGCGGGCGCCGGTCAGCACGGCTATGGAGTCCGCGAGCCGGCCGGCCTGTGCGGTGGAGTGGTCCAGCCTCAGCAGGTCGCCCAGGACTTCCTCGCCGTGCCGGTTCTCCATCTCGCGCAGGTCGGCGAGCATGCCGGTGGCCAGGGCCTGGACCCGGCCGGCGGCGTTGGCGCAGGCGGACATCGCAGCCGCCCGCATCCGCTCGCCGCGCCCGACCTCGACCGCCAGGGTCCGCATGATCCGCCGGTGCGCGGCGTTGGCGGGCTGCGCGGTGCGGCCCAGCGCGGTGTCGGCCGATGCGCCGTCGCGGAGCCGGTCGACCAGCGCGGGCAGCGTCTCGTCGGCGAGCAGTTCGGCCTCGGCCCGTACGGCGTCGGCTTCGGCCCGTACCGCGTCCGCCTCGGCGAGGTGGCGCCTGGACTGCCGCTGTCCGTGGACCGCGACGGTGACGGCGGCGCTCAGCAGGACGGCTGCCGCGCCGCCGCACCAGGCCAGCGGCGTCCTGACGGTGTCGGGCGCGGTGAGCACGGCCCACAGGCACAGCCCGCCGGAGACCAGGAGCGCGGCCGGCAGGGTGAGCAGCGCGTCGCCGAGCGGTGAGCGCGCTGCCTGATGGCGGGAGGGTGGCTGTGGTGGCATCGGACAGGTCCTCGGAGCGATGGCGGCGGCGATACGGAAAAGGGGTGTGAGGCTTGGGGTGGCGGGCAGGATGTGGCGGGCCGTCCGATGGGCTGTGGCCGGCCGGATCGCGGCGCGCGCTCACGGCGTAAGCGGAAGATCGACTGCACTTTATCCGCTCGGCGGCCTCCGGCAACCCTGTGCTCAGCAGGCAGATTCAGCGCCTGACGCGGGCCGTGCGGGGGTGGTGCACGGGGCAGTTCGGGAGCTGTCCGCATATACGCGCTGATGGCGCATCAGGCCAAGCGTCACATACGGGGTGATGCCGTATCAGGCGTTTCCCGGATCTGCTCGCGGGCGGTCCGCCCGGCGCTCACGCCCGGCGCGCGCCGGCTCCCGCGACAGGATGCAACAAGGCGTACTCCAGCGGCGCCGACGGGTCGACCGAGACGTCGAGCGGCGCCGGTGCGGTGCCCGCCTGCACCAGGAGGTCGCCGACCGCGGCGATCATGGCGCCGTTGTCCGTGCACAGCCGCAGCGGCGGCACCCGCAGCGTGATCCCGGCCGCCGTGCAGCGCTCCTCGGCCAGCGACCGCACCCGGGAGTTGGCGGCCACCCCGCCCACCACGACCAGCGTCCGTACGTCGTGCTCGGCGCAGGCGGCCACCGCCTTGCGGGTCAGGACGTCGGCGACCGCCTCCTGGAGGGATGCCGCGCCGTCCGCGAGCGGCAGCGGGCCGCCCGCCGCGCGATGGCGCTCCGCCCAGCGGGCCGCCGCGGTCTTCAGACCGGAGAAGGAGAAGGCGAAGCGGGTGTCGTGCGTGCCGGAGGTCAGCGGCCGGGGAAAGGGGACAGCGCGCGGATCCCCCGCGCGCGCTGCCCGGTCGATGGCGGGCCCGCCCGGGTAGGGCAGCCCGAAGACCCGCGCGACCTTGTCGAAGCACTCGCCCGCCGCGTCGTCGATGGTGTCGCCGAGGTGCACGATCGGATCGCGTGCCAGGTCACGGACGAGCAGCAGCGAGGTGTGGCCGCCGGAGACGATCAGCACCATGCAGGGGTCGGGCAGCGGGCCGTGTGCGAGGGTGTCGGCCGCGACGTGCCCGGCGAGGTGGTGCACGCCGTACAGCGGGACGCCCAGCGCGTAGGCGAGCCCCTTGGCGCCGGCCAGGCCCACCTGGAGCGCGCCGGAGAGCCCGGGTCCTGTGGTGACGGCGACGGCACCGATGTCGGCGGCGCGCAGCCCCGCGTCGTCCAGGGCGCGGCGCACCACGGGGGTCAGGGCGTGCACATGGGCGCGGGCGGCGATCTCCGGGACCACGCCGCCGAACCGCGCGTGCTCGTCCATGCTCGACGCCAGCGCGTGCCCGAGCAGCCGGCCGCCCTGCACCAGGCCGGCGCCCGTCTCGTCGCAGGACGACTCGATCCCCAGCACCACCGGCGAGCCCATCGGCGGTCCTCCTTCCACGTCCCTGCGCCCCCGCAAGCCCTTCTTGCCTGCTCTGCGCTCTTGCAAACTATAGGCAATAAGCCCTGCCCCGACTCCCCGGCGGCGGAGCGGAGCGCACCGCTCAGTAGAGTGCGGCAGCGTCCCCAGCAGCCCATGACGCCCCTTCCATCCCGCCCGCCGGCCCGGCGGATCCCGAGGTACGAGGTACTCGGCAGTGCCCTCCCAGGTTCCTTCCCCACCCCCCGCGCTCACCGTCGTCGGCATCGGCGCCGACGGCTGGGACGGGCTGCCCGCCGTCTCCCGTGACGCCCTGCGCGACGCGGAAACCCTGATCGGCGGGGCGCGCCAGCTCGCCCTGCTGCCGGACACCTGCGCGGGCACCCGCGTCCCCTGGCCCACGCCGCTGCGCCCCGCCGTCCGCGGCCTGCTCGCCGCCCACGCGGGCCGCCGCATCTGCGTGCTGGCCAGCGGCGACCCGATGTTCTACGGCATCGGCAGAACGCTGACCGAGGTACTGGCCGATGAGCCCGACGGGCCCGACGACCCCGACGGCGACGCCGCCCGCCCCCGCCTCCGCGTCCTCCCGCACCCTTCCTCCGTCTCATACGCCGCCGCCAGGCTCGGCTGGCCGGTGGAGGACACCGAGGTGGTCACGCTGGTCGGGCGCCCGGTGGCACGGCTGGCCGCTGCGCTGCACGACGGGCGCCGGGTCCTGGTCCTGTCGGCGGGCGCCGGCACCCCCGCCGAGGTCGCCGCGCTGCTGCGGGCGCGCGGCTTCGGGCCGTCCCGGATGCGGGTGCTGGAACAGCTCGGCGGCGCGGGCGAGGCCCTGGCCGACGGCACCGCCGCCACCTGGTCACGTCCGCCCGGCGACCCGCTCAACGTCATCGCCCTGGACTGCGCACGCGCCCCGGACGCCCCGCGCCTGTCCGCCGTCCCCGGCCTCCCGGACACCGCGTACGAGCACGACGGCCAGCTCACCAAGCGGCACGTCCGCGCCGCCACCCTCGCCGCGCTGGCCCCGGCCCCCGGCGAACTCCTCTGGGACATCGGCGGCGGCTCAGGCTCCATCGCCATCGAGTGGCTGCGCACCCACCCCGCCTGCCGCGCCGTCACCGTCGAACGCGACGCCGCACGCGCCGCCCGCATCGCCCGCAACGCCGACACCCTGGGCGTCCCCGCCCTGCGCGTGGTCCAGGGCGCGGCCCCCGCCGCACTGGCCCAACTGCCCACCCCCGACGCGGTGTTCATCGGTGGCGGCCTCACCGCCCCCGGTCTGCTCGACGCCTGCTGGGCCGCGCTGCCGCCCGGCGGCCGGATCGTCGCCAACACCGTGACGCTGGAGTCGGAGGCGCTGCTCGCCGACCACTACCGGCGCCACGGCGGGGAGCTGGTGCGGCTCGCGGTCGCGCACGCGGTGCCGGTCGGCGGCTTCACCGGCTGGCGGCAGGCGATGCCGGTCACCCAGTGGGCGGCGGTCAAACCGGCGCCCGGCCGCCCGGCGGACGTTGCGCCGCCCGCATCCCCCGCACATCCCGTCCGCCCCCAGGAGACCGAAGAACCATGACCGTCCACTTCATCGGCGCGGGCCCAGGCGCCGCCGACCTGATCACCGTGCGCGGCGCCAGGACCCTGGCCGCATGCGGCGTCTGCCTCTACGCCGGCAGCCTGGTGCCGCGCGAACTCCTCGACTCCTGCCCGCCCGGCGCCCGGCTGATCGACACCGCCCAGCTCGACCTGGACGCCATCACGGCGGAACTGGTGCGCGCCCACGAGGAGGGCCACGACGTCGCCCGGCTGCACTCCGGCGACCCGTCCGTCTTCAGCGCCGTCGCCGAACAGATGCGCCGCCTGGACGCGGCGGGCGTCCCTTACGACGTGGTGCCCGGCGTGCCCGCCTTCGCCGCCGCAGCCGCCGCGCTGGGCCGCGAACTGACCGTCCCCACCGTCGGCCAGACCGTCATCCTCACCCGCATCGCCCAGCGCGCCACCGCCATGCCCGAGGGCGAGGACCTGGCCACGCTCGGCGCGAGCGGCGCCCTGCTGGTGCTGCACCTCGCCGCGATGTACGTCGACCGCGTCGTCGACGAACTGCTGCCGCACTACGGCGCCGACTGCCCCGCCGCCGTCGTCGCGATGGCCTCACGCCCCGACGAACTGGTCCTGCGCGGCACCCTGTCCGACATCGCGGACCAGGTGAAGTCCGCCGGAGTGGTCCGCACCGCCGTCATCATGGTCGGCCGCACCCTGGCCGCTGAACAGTTCCCCGACAGCCATCTGTATTCGACGGAACGGGAACGGGGGCACGGGGATTGCGGGGCGCCGGGGACGGTCGGCGCGGACGGCTGACGGGGCGGCCACGAGGGCCGCCCGCACACACCGGCACCGGCTGGCTATAGCTAGGCCGGAAGAGAGAAGCCCTCGGGCGGCGACCCCTCGACGAACAGCATGCTCACCCGCACCTTCCCCTCCCGTATCTCCCGGGCCCGCCGGTACTCGGGGGAGTCGTACCACTCCCGGATCCGGTCCAGGTCGGGAAACTCGATGACCACGATCCGGGCGGAGTCCCAGGTGCCTTCGACGGGCTCGGGCGTGGCGCCCGCGACCAGGTAACGGCCGCCGTGGCCGAGGATGGACTTCTGAGCCACGGCTGCGTAGGCAAGCCCGGCCTCCTCGTCGAGCACATCGACGGTGATGATGACGTAAGCGGACATGGGATTCCCCGTTCCCTCGGATACGGCGTGTTCTGTTGTCACGGTGGACATTACTGACCACCCCCGCCCTGCTCGGCATCAATAACCTCAAGGCATTCATCCAACTCCGCACCTGACCGCACGGATGCACTCCGCTCCACCCCATCCGTAGCCACCAACGGCGGCCCGAACCCCTCCGGCACCCCGCCCCGCAGCGGGCACGCCGCCCCCGCAGGCCCCGCCATCCGCAGGAACCGCACCGGATGCGCCGACCACTCCACCCACGCCGCTCCGCACCGGAGGGCGAGCCCGCAGGGCAGGCCCAGATGCAGCGCGATGATGGCATCGACCCGCTCCCGCACCGTCACCTTGCCGAGCAGCCGCCGCCGGTCGAGTTCGGGGAGCCCGGCGGCCATCTCGTGCGCGTCGGCCGCTATATGGGAGAGCGCGAACACGGGGTCGCTCGCGGCGGTCGCGGTCCACGAGGCGAGCTGATCGGCCTCCACCGACCGGTACACATACCGCTCGCACCAGAACCCACTGGTGACGAGGCCGCCCGCTGCCGTCACGCCGTGCTCCACGCCACCGCCGCCTTCCTGGCGGACCGGCCCCGGAGCCGGTACGTCCGCACGGCGGTGGCCGCTTCCGGCCGCGCCAGGACCGTATACGTGCACCCGTCCCCGTCCACCGCCCGCACCGCGAACGGAATCCCGGCCGCCAGCGCCTGACGCGCCCACCGCTGCTCGGCCGGACTCTCCAGCCACACCCGCACCGCCCGGTCATACGGCGCACCCAACTGCTGCGCCACCTGCTCCGCCCGCGTCCGCGCCCAGGCCAGCACCCCACCCGGCGCCTGCGACACCCAGCCACCGAGCCCGATCTCCCCACCGTCCGGCCGCCGGACCGTGGCCTGCGCCCGGTAGCTGAGCAGTTCCGGCCTTGTCACGGCACCGGCCGGGCGGTCTGCGGGTACGTCAACCCACCTCCCCCGACGGCTACTTCCACCTCGACGGCCACTTCCACCCACACGGTCTTTCCGATGACGTGCCGCACGACGCCCCAGCCATCGGCCAGTACGTCCACCAGCATCAAGCCACGCCCACATTCCTCGTCCTCCTCAACTTGCCTGTGCAGCAAGGGCTGTTCCTCGCTCGTGTCCTGCACCTCCAGGCGCAGTCGGCCTCCCACCACCGCGCACCGCACCCCGACCACCGGAATGGCGGGCCCCGGCGCCTTGACCGCATTGGTCACCAATTCCGACACGAGCAACTCGGCCACACCTGCCGGTTCCGCCCCGACGCCCCACTCCGGCAACCGACGCCGCAACGCTTTGCGGGCGCGGGTGACGCTTCGGGGGTCTATCGGTAAGTGACAGACCAGGGGCGGGAGTTGGGTGACTGCGGCGTACGGGGCGCGTGCGGACATGGTGATCCCCTTGGTGCGCGTGACGAAGTGCCAGCAGTACGCACCGCAGTTGGCTGTGCGCACTCCGTTATGCAAGCCAAGCTAGGGGTGCGTGAGCACCATTGCAAGTACGAGATTGCAAACTTGCAGCGACTGTGTGTGATCGACGAGATTGGCTGTGTAGTACGTCAACACGGCAAACTGGTACGGCCCTTGAAAGGAGCGAGCATGCCCGCAGGTGGGAAGCCAACAGTGCGCAGCCGCACGCTTGGGACTGCTCTGAAGCGCCACCGGGAAGCGGCCGGCTTGGATCAAGCTGACGGTGCTGAGGCGATCATGAAGTCCGTCGCCAAGGTCAGTCGCATGGAGAGCGGGCAGACGTCCGCTTCGGCCCTGGAGGTCAGTACACTGCTGGACCGCTACGGAGTGCAGGACCCGGAGGAGCGGGCCCGGCTGATGGAGTGGGCGCGCAAGAGCAACCAGCGCGGCTGGTGGGTGGACTATCCAGAGGCGGGCCGGTACGGCTATGCCGACCACATCTCACTGGAAAGCGACGCCACTTACATCCGGGCCTGGGGTCCGATGCTGATTCCTGGGCTGTTGCAGACCCCTGACTACACAGAGGCTGTCATCCGCATAGGGCCCAGGTTCACCTTGCCGGAGCGGATGGCGGAGCTGGTGAAGCTTCGCCAGGAGCGACAACGCAGAATCGAGGAAGGCGGGGCGCACTTCACGGCGATCATCTGGGAGCCCGCCATTACCGCGCTGACCTGCAGCCGCGATGTGCGTGCCGGTCAGCTTGAGCACCTTCTCGAAGTGGGAGAGAGGCAGAACGTAACGGTTCAGCTCCTGCCGACGGCGGCGAACATGGCTGCGGGCATGTCGGGTGCCTTCGTGGCCTTCTCGTTCGGAGTGGAAGCGAACGTGGAGGCCGTATCACTGGAGAACCCTGCCAACACAAACTTCGTTGAAGCACCGGCGGATCTGGCCCTCTATGTCGACATCTTCGATCAGCTACGCTCGGCGGCGCTACCGCCCGATGAGACTGCCAAGCGAATCCGGCGAGTTCTTGAAGACAGCCATCAGCGCAGGGAGAAGAGGGATCGTGAAGCCTGAGATCGTCAGCGAGTTTCGGAAGTCGTCCTACTCGGGCCAGAACGGCGACTGTGTAGAGGTCGCCCACACCGCCACCAACGCCCGCGCCGTGCGTGACAGCAAGAACCCCACCGGCCCCCACCTCCTTGTCGGTGCCGACGCCTGGGGTTCGTTTGTGGAGACGTTGAAGAGCGACGACGGTGCGGCCTTCTGAGCCGCGCCGCTTTCTTCCCTGAGCCCCCGGTCCGCTTCTTGAGGGCTGGGGGCTTCTCCGTTGGGGAACACCGGCTGGTCCGAGGTGCCGGAACTTTGCCGACCACGCGGTGATGAGGCCCCGGAAGGTCTCCCGCTTTTCACCCATCTGATGGCGCCTGTCCTAGTACGCTCAACAGTCAGCCAGGACACCGCCGTTGGGAGTCGCCATGCCGGAGACCAGTCCGCAAGCGCCGTACATGCAGGTCGCCGAGCGCATCCGGCGCCGCATCCTGGACGGGGAGCTGGAAGAAGGAGCGAAGCTGCCGCCCATTCGGGAACTGGCCCGGCAGGAAGGCGTGGCCGTCGCCACGCTCGGGCGTTCGCTCGACCATCTGCAAGTGGAGGGGTACATCACGACCTCCAGGCGTGGCACGTTCGTCGCCAACGCCCCGGAAGTGGCGCCCAGTTCCTACGACCGCATCACCCGTGTTCTGCGGACCGGTTCCGTGCTGAGCGAGGGCGAGACCCTCACCGTCACCGCTGCGGAGCTGGTCGTTCCCCCGTTGTACATCGCGGACATCTTCGCCTTGGACGAAGGAGATCAGGTCGTCAGGCGTCAGTGGCACACGGGGAAGGGGCGGCAGCGCCTCATGCTCGCCGTGAACTGGTATCCGGCCGCCTTCGCCGCCTCTGTGCCAGAGCTTCTTTCGACGGCTGCCGGTAAATCGGTCAACCTGCTGCCGCGCATCCAGGAAGCGATCGGCCGCCGTGTCACCGCAGGGCGCGACGACCTCCATGGGCGCGATGCGGACGCGCGCGAAGCGAACTTCCTGGGCGTCAGGGTCGGCAGCCCGATTCTGGCCGGTGCCCATCGCCTCTGGGACGACGAGGGCGTCATCGAGTACGGGGAGTGGTGCCTGCCCCACCGCCTCGTCGTCGGATACGAGTACCGCTTCGACGCGGCCCCGGGCGAACAGGGGTGACCCTGCGGTCAGCCCGGCAGCAAGCGGCCGGGCTGACCGCTGTCGTCCGGGTCCGGATCGGCGACAGTATCGAGGGCATCCGGCGGTGGTACGACGGTCCGCCGGCCGCCCTGTCGAGGTGAGTGGCCAACAGCAACAACGAACCAGGGAGCCCCCTTGCCGGACCCCGGACAGCGCACCATCACCGACACGCAGTGGAACGACGCCCACCTGATCTGGCAGTACCACCGGATGGGACACGAGCCACGCCCCTGCTCGGCGGCGATCGGCCTCGGCAGTCACGATCTCGGCGTGGCGACGGCCGCCGCCGGGCTGTACCGCGCGGGGCTCTTCCCCGTGATCGTGTTCAGCGGCGGCAACAGCCCGACCACGGCGGCCCGCTTTCCGCGCGGTGAGGCGGTCCACTACCGCGAGTACGCGCTCGATCTGGGCGTGCCCGACGACGCGATCCTCCTGGAGACCGAGGCGGGTAACACCGGGCAGAACATCACGCTCTCGCGCGAAGTGCTGCGCACGGCAGGTGTCGAGGCCGACTCCCTGCTCCTGATCTCCAAGCCGTACATGGAGCGCCGCTCCTACGCCACCTGCCGCAAGCTGTGGCCGGAGGTGGAGGTCGTCTGCGCTTCCGCACCGCTCGCGTTCGACGCCTACGTCAAGTCCATCGGCGACGCGAAGCTCGTCGTGGACATGCTCGTCGGCGACCTGCAACGGGTGATCGAGTACCCGCGGCTCGGGTTCGCCGTCGAGCAGGAAGTGCCGGGGGGCGTGCGGGACGCCTACGAACGGCTCGTGCGCGCCGGGTTCGACAGTCGGCTCGTCACGTTCTGAGAGGGCCTACGCCCCAGGCCCCCGCGCCTCCGACCGCCCCACCACCAGCCCCGCCCGGTCGATGCAGATGACGTCGACGGTGACGGGAGCGCCGCGCAGTACGGACAGGGCCTCGTCGCGGGCGGTGAGGGCCACCAGGTCGCCGAGTGGGACGCCGGCCGCGGCGCACAGTTGGAGGGCGGCGAGGCCGGTGTTGGCGTCGGCGACGGCGGATGACAGTGCCTCGTCGGCGCCGCCGCGGCGGGCCAGTTCGGCGAGGAAGCCCTTGTCCACCTGGGAGCGGGCGGAGTGCAGGTCCAGGTGGCCGGCCGCCAGTTTGGACAGCTTGGCGAAGCCGCCGCAGATGGTGAGGCGGTCGACGGGGTGGCGCCGTACGTACTTGAGCACCGCGCCCGCGAAGTCGCCCATGTCCAGCAGGGCGTCATCGGGCAGGTGGTGCAGGGCGACGGCGACCTTCTCGGACGTGGAACCCGTACAGCCCGCCACGTGGCGCCGGCCCGCCGCGCGTGCCACGTCCACGCCGCGCCGGATGGAGTCGATCCACGCCGAGCAGGAGTACGGCACGACGATGCCGGTCGTGCCGAGGATGGAAAGACCGCCGAGAATGCCGAGCCGCGGGTTCCAGGTGCTGCGGGCGATCTCCTCGCCGTGGTCGACCGAGATCTCCACCTCGGCGTCGCCGCGCCCGCCGTGCCGGGCGGCCACCTCGGCCAGATGACCGGTGATCAGCTGCCGCGGCACCGGGTTGATCGCCGGCTCGCCGACGTCCAGCGGCAGCCCGGGGCGGGTGACGGTCCCGACGCCTGGACCGGCCCGGAAGACCACACCGGAACCGGCAGGCAGCTCGCGCACGGTGGCCCGGATCAGCGCGCCGTGCGTGACGTCCGGATCGTCGCCCGCGTCCTTCACCACCGCCGCCATCGCCCGCCGCCCGCCGTCGGCCAGCTCCTCCTTGGCCAGCGCGAAGGCGGGGGTCTGGCCCTTGGGCAGGGTGATGGTCACCGGGTCGGGGAAGTCGCCGGTCAGCAGCGCGGTGTAGGCGGCGGTACTGGCTGCCGTCGCGCACGCGCCGGTCGTCCAGCCGTGCCGCAGCCCGGTGTGCGCGAGCTGGGCGCTGCGCCCTCCCGTACCCTGCGGTTGCGCTTCAGCCATGGAGGAATCCGGAAGTGAGGAATGACGACGTGACCGACGCGGACGACGTGACCGACGGCCGTGCGGTGCCTGCCGTCCCGCGTCCCGGCCGCCACGTACTGGTGCTCGGCGGCACCACGGAGGCGCGTGAGCTGGCCGCCGAGCTGGCCGCGACCGCCCCGGAGGTGCGGGTCACGTCCTCGCTCGCCGGGCGGGTCGGCACCCCGCGGCTGCCCGTGGGGGAAGTCCGCATCGGAGGGTTCGGCGGCCCCGACGGCCTTGCCCGCTGGCTGCGCGAGCACGCGGTGGACGTGCTCATCGACGCCACCCATCCTTTCGCCAACACGATCAGTCTGCACGCGGCGCAGGCCGCCGCCACCGCCCATGTTCCCCTGCTGTCCCTGCGGCGCCCCGGCTGGGTGCCGGGACCTGGCGACGACTGGCACCCGGTGGCCTCGCTGGACGAGGCCGCCGCCGCGCTGCCCGCCCTCGGCAGCCGCATCTTCCTCACCACAGGGCGCATGGGCCTCGCGCACTTCGCGCACCTCACGGACCTCTGGTTCCTCGTACGCTCCGTCGACGCACCCGAGGCCCCGCACCCGCCCCGGATGCGCACCCTGCTCGACCGCGGCCCCTTCACCCTCGACGGCGAACGCGCGCTCATCGCCGCCCACCGCATCGACGTCCTCGTCACCAAGGACAGCGGCGCCGCGGCCACCGCACCCAAGCTCGCCGCGGCCCGCGAGGCCGGGATCCCGGTCGTCCTCGTCACCCGCCCCCCGGCGCCGGACGGCGTGCCGACGGTGGCCGGTCCTGCCGAAGCGGCCCGGTGGGTGCGGCGGCAGCTGTCCTGACCGCCGCACTCCTCCGCGGCTCAGCGCTTACGGGGCGGACGGCGGCGGCGCGGGCCGCGGCAGGCGCAGCCCAGACCCTCGTCACGGACCTGACGGTAGGTGGGGGTGACCTCGTTGCCGCAGTGCGTACAGCGGCACGGCCACGGCTCGTAGGCGCCGGGGCAGGCGATGAGCGGCACCAGACCCGCCGCGTACATGGTCCGCTCGGCGACGGTGGCGGGCTGCCCGGCCGGCGCCGGAGGCGTGGGTGACGGCGCCGGAGGGGCGGGTGACGGCGCCGACTGCGGGGCCGGGCCGGGCTGCGGCTGGGCGGTGGGCGGTTGCTGCTGGGGCAACGGGCCGGTGTCCGGCGCGGGCGGGGGCAGCGGGACGGGACCGGACAGCGGCACGGGCCCGGCCAGCGGCACGGGCGCCAGCGGAGGCATCGGGGCCGAGGTGCTCCGGGCGGGAGGCGGCAGGGGGATGCCAGGCTCCGGGGGACGTGCCGCCGGGGGACCGGCCACCGGGAGGCTCGATGCCGGGGGGCTTGGCTCCGGCTCGTACGGCTCCGGCTCGTACGGCTCAGGAACGTACGGCTCCGATACGTACGGCTCCGATACATACGGCTCCGGCACATATGCATCCGAAGCACCCGGTTCCGTCACGTACGTATACGCATACGCATACGCATCCGAAGGACCCGGGCCAGGAACGTACGGTTCCGGAAGTCGCCGCTCCAGTGCGGGAGTTCCCGCCTCCGGAACCGGTTCCGGCCTCGGCGGCACCGGCGACGGCGCCTGGGCCGGACCCGGCAACCCCGGTCCCGCGCCCGCTCCTTGAGGCGGTGGCAGGAGCCGCTGGGACGGTACCGGTGGTGGGTGGTCGCCGGCATGCCACTGGTGCAGGCAGTCGGCGCACCACCACAGCAGTGCGCCGCCGCCGTAGACGCCCTCGTCCTCCCAGAGGAGGTCGGTGCCGCCACAGGACGGGCAGGGAGTGGCCGGGGTGCGGCGTCGCCTTGCGCGAAGGCTCATGAGTGAGACCTGGTCATGGTTCTCCGACTTCATCTGTTTCGAGCCGTGATGGCAAGGGCACACCCCGCCGATGCACGTGGTGCGTGCGTGGCTTCCGTGGGGGCGGACGCGGTGGATCCGCCCTCACGGGGAGCCTGCACAGCAACAATGTGCCACCCGTCCGTGCACAACAGCCGACAGTTCGGTCAATTTGGAGAACTGGCGCCGGGCCACCGGCACACCGGGCTCACCCCTCCGGATACCGCCGCGGCGTCCACACGATCTCGGTGCCGTCACCGCGCCGTACCGCCCGGGTCTGGGACGAGCCGATCAGCAGGATCGTGCGCATGTCGACCTGGCCGGGATCCAGGTCGGCGAGCCGCACGATCCGTACGGACTCCTCGGGGCCACCGACGTCCCGGCCGAGTACGACCGGGGTGTCAGGGGCGCGGTGCTCCAGCAGGAGTTCGCGGGTCTTGCCGACCTGCCAGGTGCGGCTGCGCGAACCGGGGTTGTACAGGGCCAGCACCAGATCAGCCGAGGCCGCGGCCCGCAGGCGTTCGGCGATGACCTCCCACGGCTTGAGGCGGTCGGACAGCGAGATCACCGCGTAGTCGTGGCCGAGCGGTGCGCCCGCCTTGGCCGCCGCGGCGTTGGCGGCGGTGACGCCGGGCAGCACGCGGACCGGGACCGAGCGGTAGGGCTCCTGCGCGGCGACTTCGAGCACCGCCGTGGCCATCGCGAAGACCCCGGGGTCGCCGCCCGATACGACCGCCACCCGACGGCCGCGGCGGGCCAGATCGAGGGCGAGTTCGGCGCGTTCGGACTCCACCTTGTTGTCCGAACCGTGCCGCAGCTGGCCGGGACGGACCGGCACCCGGTCCAGATAGGTGGTGTAGCCGACCAGGTCGTCGGCCGCGGCCAGCGCGCCCCGCGACTCGGGCGTCAGCCACAGCGGCCCGGCGGGCCCGGTGCCGACGACCACGACCTCGCCCGTGCCCGTATCCGCAGCGGTATCCGTATCGGTTTCGGTGCCCGTGCCGGGCGTCGTCGCCTCCGGTACGGCCTGGGCGGCGATCCGGCTGGGTACCACCGCGACCGCGAAGTACGGGACGGAGTCCGCATCGACGTCCGCCAGCGGGCCGGTGCGCTCGCCCGCCATGGTGGCGCGCTCGACGTACCGGGCCTCCGGCAGCCGGCCGGAGCGCTCCATCGCCCCGCGCACGGCGGGGAAGGTGCGGCCCAGCTTCATGACCACGGCCGCGTCGGTGGCGGCGAGGCGGGCCGTCAGCTCCTCCTCCGGGAGGGTGCCGGGCAGGATCGTCAGGACCTCGTCGGCCTCGGCGAGCGGCGTGCCGAGCCGGGCCGCCGCCGCGCTGACGGACGTCACGCCGGGGATGACCTCGGTCGGATAGCGGTGCGCGAGCCGCTTGTGCATGTGCTGGTACGAGCCGTAGAAGAGCGGGTCGCCCTCGGAGATGACGGCGACCGTGCGGCCCGCGTCGAGGTGCACGGCGAGCCGGGCCGCGGACTCCTCGTAGAACGCGTCCAGCGCGCCCCGGTAGCCGCCGGGGTGATCGGTCGACTCCGTGGTGACCGGGTAGACCAGCGCCTCTTCGATGTGGTCGGCGCGCAGGTGCTCGGCCGCTATGGACCGCGCGATGGACCGGCCGTGCCGGGCGCTGTGGTACGCCACCACGTCCGCATCGGCGATGACCTGCACGGCCCGCACGGTCATCAGGGACGGGTCGCCTGGGCCGAGCCCCACGCCGTACAGACGGCCCGCAGGCCGCTCCCCGCGCACGCCGCCGTCGGACTGCCCATCGGGCTGCTGCTCGCTCACGCTTACTCTTCCTCGCTCGCCATGGCGTTGATCGCGGCTGCGGTCATGGCGCTGCCGCCGCGCCGCCCGCGCACCACGATGTGGTCCAGCTTCGACGGATGGGCGGCGAGCGCGTCCTTGGACTCGGCCGCGCCGATGAAGCCGACGGGGATGCCGACGACCGCCGCCGGGCGCGGTGCGCCCTCCTCGATCATTTCCAGCAGGCGGAACAGCGCGGTGGGCGCGTTCCCGATGGCGACCACCGCGCCGTCCAGCTTCTCCCGCCACAGCTCCATCGCCGCGGCGCTGCGGGTGGTGCCCAGGTCGGCGGCGAGCGCGGGCACCGACGGGTCGGCGAGGGTGCACAGCACCTCGTTGTCCGCAGGCAGCCGCTTGCGGGTGATGCCGCTGGCGACCATGTTGGCGTCGCACAGGATCGGCGCTCCGGCGTGCAGTGCCTCGCGCGCGCTCGCCACCACGCCGGGTGTGTAGGCGAGGTCGCGTACGAGGTCGACCATGCCGCAGGCGTGGATCATGCGGACCGCGACCCGGCTGACGTCGGCGGGCAGCCCCGCGAGGTCCGCCTCGGCGCGGATGGTGGCAAAGGACTGGCGGTAGATCGCCGCCCCGTCCTTCTCGTAGTCGAACACGGTGCCCTCGGTGTGGTGGGTCGGTGGTGGGTGGGTGGCAAACGGCGGGTGGGCGCGGTCAGTGGCCCGACGGCGCCGGGGAGGCCGCGGCCCTGGCGGCGGCGACGGCGCCTGCCGCCTGCCGCGCGGTGACGCCGGATGCGACCGGCGCCGGTGGTGCCCCGGGCCGTACGACGGACACCCGGTAGCCGTCGCCGGCGGCCAGGACGTCGATCCAGGTGCCGTGCGGGTGGCCGCAGCGGCGCGCGCAGCCGGACCACTGGACGGGCAGCAGCCCTTCGGCCCCGGTGGCATCGGCCGCGACGGCTGCCGCGGCGTCCGCCCGTACGTCCGTCAGGGACTTGGCGCAGCCGGGGCGGCCGGTGCAGGCGCCGATCCGGTGCCAGGGGGAGGCGGGGTCGGTGATCAGCCCGGCGGCGGCCAGTTCCGGCAGCCGCCGTGCGGCGGTGGCGGGCGCGAGGCCGGGGACGATCACCCCGCGCCAGGGGGTCAGGCGCAGCGTGCCGTCGCCGTCGGTGGCCGCCACGTCGGTCAGCAGCCGCCACTGGGCGCAGGTCAGCCGGCCCAGCGGCGGCTGCACGCTGAGCGCCGAGCCGCCGGGTCCTTCGACGATGCCGGGCGCGGCGGCCTCTCCGTACGACGGCGCCTCGCGGTATGCGGGTACGTCGCCGGGCGGCACGTACGCGGCGGCGACGCCGGCCGCCCGCAGCCGCTCGCCGGTTTCGCGGACGGTCGGCATCCGGTCGGCCGGCAGGTCGCGGACCCGCCAGGCGCCGGTGCCGTCCGCCGCCGCCAGGAAGTGCTCGGCGGCGGTGAGCGCGGCCCGCGGCACGTCGGGTCCTGCGATCCGCAGGGCAGCGGGGGAGCCGTCGGCGGTGTCCAGGACGTCGTCGGGGGTGCCCAGGAAGAGGAGGGCGCCGCCGGTCGTCCCGGCCGACTCGGTGGCTTCTGCGACCAAGGTCACATCGCCGCCGAGCGCCGCCACATCGCCCCTGCCGTCGTCCAGGACGAAGAGGAATCGGCCCGACAGCTGCGGCGCGACGTCGCTCGCGCACAGCAGCCCGTCCAGCTCTCCGGCCCAGCGCCGCACGTCAGCGGGGGTGCGGCGGTCGAGGCCCGCGAGCGGTGAGGCGAGGATGTTGCGGACGCGTTCGTGGCGGGCGGAGGGCAGCAGCCCGGCGCCTGACAGCAGTGCAGCCAGCTCCTGGCCGCAGCCGTCGGACAGGCCGCGCAGTTCGGCGTTGCCGCGCGAGGTGAGGGAGATCCGGCCGTCCCCGAGCCGTTCGGCCGCGTCCGCGAGCGCCGCCGTCTGACGCAGCGTCAACTGCCCGGCCGGTACCCGGACTCGGGCCAGCGCACCGTCCGCCGCCGCGTGCAGCCGCAGCGCTCCCGGGCAGGCGTCACCGCGGTCGCGCGGCGGCGTCGTGGCCCGCTGGGGCCGGAGGGAGGGGGAGGGCGGCATGGCGGCGAGCATACCGACGTCGGGTGCGGGTCAGGTCGTGAGCCGGGCCGCCAGGGGAGGGGGCGGACGGCCGGTGCGGATGCGGCCTCCCGCACGTCGGGCGCAGCCCTTACTATGCAGGTCGGTGGGTCAGCTGGCCCACCGGACGCCAGCGACGGCGCCAGGGAGGAAGCCCGGTGAGAATCCGGCGCGGTCCCGCCACTGTGAACCCGGACACCCTCCGGGCGAGCCAGGAACTCCCGCCGTCTCTACGACCCACCCGGGGCGCGGACACCCCGAGGAAGGCCCTGCGCTCGCATGCTTCTGCTGCTGTCGACATCCGACACCGACCTGCTCAGCGCCCGCGCTGCCACCGGTCCCGTGCCGTTCCGGCTCGCCAACCCCGCCCGGCTCGACATCGGTGAGCTGCCCGCGCTGCTGGAGGGCACCGACCTCGTCGTCGTGCGTCTCCTGGGTGGCATCCGCGCCTGGGAAGAGGGCCTGGAGGTGCTGCTCGCCGCAGGCCAGCACCGCCCGGTCGTCGTCCTCACCGGCGAACAGGCCCCCGACGCGCAGCTGATGGAGGCGTCCACGGTCCCGGTCGGCATCGCGGCCGAGGCGCACGCCTACCTCGCGCACGGCGGCCCCGCCAACCTCGGCCGGCTCGCCCGCTTCCTGTCCGACACGGTCCTGCTGACCGGCCACGGCTTCGAGCCGCCGGAGCCCGCCCCGTCCTGGGGAGAGCTGGAGCGCCCCGGCGCCCGTACGGACCTCGCAGGGCCGCTGGTCGCGGTGCTCTACTACCGCGCCCACCACATGAGCGGCAACACCGGCTTCGTCGACGCCCTGTGCGCGCAGATCGAGCAGGCCGGCGGCCGTCCGCTGCCGCTCTTCGTCGCCTCGCTGCGGGCGCCGGAGCCCGAGCTGATCGACGCGCTGCGCCCGGCCGACGCCATCGTCACCACCGTCCTGGCCGCCGGCGGCACCAAGCCCGCCGAGGCGTCCGCGGGCGGCGACGACGAGTCCTGGGACGCGGGCGCGCTGGCAGGACTGGACGTCCCGATCCTCCAGGCCCTGTGCCTGACCGGCACCCGCGCCGCCTGGGAGGAGAACGACGAGGGCCTGTCCCCGCTCGACGCCGCCACCCAGATCGCGGTCCCGGAGTTCGACGGCCGCCTGATCACCGTCCCGTTCTCGTTCAAGGAGATCGACGAGGACGGCCTGCCGACCTACGCCGCCGACCCCGAGCGCGCCGCCCGCGTCGCCGGCATCGCGGTCAGGCACGCCCGCCTGCGCCACATCCCGGCCGCCGACAAGCGCCTCGCGCTGGTGCTGTCCGCGTACCCCACCAAGCACTCCCGCATCGGCAACGCCGTCGGCCTTGACACCCCCGCGTCGGCCGTGGCCCTGCTGCGCCGACTGCGCGATGAGGGCTACGACTTCGGCACCGAAGAGGTGCCGGGCCTGGCGTCGGGCGACGGCGACGAGCTGATCTACGCCCTGATCGAGGCCGGCGGCCACGACCAGGAATGGCTCACCGAGGAGCAGCTGGCCCGCAACCCCGTCCGCATCCCGGCCGCCGACTACAAGCGCTGGTACGCCACGCTCCCGCAGGAACTGCGCGCATCGGTCGAGCAGCACTGGGGCCCGCCGCCCGGCGAGATGTTCCTGGACCGCAGCCACGCCGGCGAGCCGGGACGCGACCCCGAGGGCGACATCGTCCTCGCCGCCCTGCGCCGCGGCAATCTCCTCGTCCTCATCCAGCCGCCGCGCGGCTTCGGCGAGAACCCGATCGCGATCTACCACGACCCCGATCTGCCGCCCTCGCACCACTACCTGGCGGCCTACCGCTGGATCGCCGCGTCCGCCGACGACGGCGGCTTCGGCGCCGACGCCATGGTCCACCTCGGCAAGCACGGCAACCTGGAGTGGCTGCCGGGCAAGAACGCCGGCCTGTCCGCCGCCTGCGGCCCGGATGCCGCACTCGGCGACCTCCCCCTCATCTACCCCTTCCTGGTCAACGACCCGGGCGAGGGCACCCAGGCCAAGCGCCGCGTCCACGCCACCCTCGTCGACCACCTCGTCCCGCCGATGGCGCGCGCGGAGTCGTACGGCGACATCGCCCGCCTGGAACAGCTCCTCGACGAGTACGCCGCGATCTCCGCCATGGACCCGGCCAAGCTGCCCGCCATCCGCGCGCAGATCTGGACCCTCATCCAGGCCGCCAAGCTCGACCACGACCTCGGCCTCGAAGCCCGCCCGGACGACGACGGCTTCGACGACTTCCTGCTGCACGTCGACGGCTGGCTGTGCGAGGTCAAGGACGCCCAGATCCGCGACGGCCTGCACGTCCTGGGCGGCGCCCCCACCGGCGCGGCCCGCGTCAACCTCGTCCTGGCCATCCTCCGCGCCCGCCAGATCTGGGGCGGCACCTCCGCCCTCCCCGGCCTGCGCGAGGCACTCGGCCTCGACGAGTCCGCGGCGACCCGCACCGCCGCCGACGACACCGAGGAGCGTGCCCGCGCCCTCGTCCAGGCGATGGAGGACGCCGCCTGGGATCCGGCCGCTGCGGAGCGCGTGACCGCCGGACTCCCGCCCGCCCAGCGGGAACCGGTCACCGCCATCCTCACCTTCGCGGCCCAGGAGGTCGTGCCCCGCCTGGCCGGCACCACCGACGAGATCGCCCACGCCGTCCACGCGCTCAACGGCGGCTTCGTCCCCGCGGGCCCGTCGGGCTCCCCCCTCCGCGGTCTGGTCAACGTCCTGCCGACCGGCCGCAACTTCTACTCCGTCGACCCGAAGGCCGTCCCGTCCCGCCTCGCCTGGGAGACCGGCCAGGCGCTGGCCGACTCCCTCCTGGAGCGCTACCGCTCCGACAACGGTGACTGGCCCACCTCCGTCGGCCTCTCCCTCTGGGGCACCAGCGCCATGCGCACCTCGGGCGACGACGTGGCCGAGGCGCTCGCCCTGCTGGGTGTCCGCCCGGTCTGGGACGACGCATCCCGCCGCGTCACCGGCCTGGAGGCCATCCCCGCCGCCGAGCTGGGCCGCCCCCGCGTCGACGTCACGCTCCGCATCTCCGGCTTCTTCCGCGACGCGTTCCCGCACGTCATCGGCCTCCTGGACGACGCCGTACGGCTCGCGGCCGGGCTGGACGAGCCGGCGTCCGAGAACTACATCCGCGCCCACGCCCAGGCCGACATCGCCGCCCACGGCGACGAACGCCGCGCCACCACCCGCATCTTCGGCTCCCGCCCCGGCACATACGGCGCGGGCCTCCTCCAGCTCATCGACTCCCGCGACTGGCGCACCGACGCCGACCTCGCCGAGGTCTACACCGTCTGGGGCGGCTACGCCTACGGCCGTGGCCTCGAAGGCCGCCCGGCCCGCGACGAGATGGAAACGGCCTACAAGCGGATCGCCGTCGCCGCCAAGAACACCGACACCCGCGAACACGACATCGCCGACTCCGACGACTACTTCCAGTACCACGGCGGCATGGTCGCCACCGTCAAGGCACTCAAGGGCAAGGCCCCCGAGGCGTACATCGGCGACTCCACCCGCCCCGAGACGGTCCGCACCCGCTCCCTCGTCGAGGAGACCTCCCGGGTCTTCCGCGCCCGCGTCGTCAACCCCCGCTGGATCGAGGCGATGCGCCGCCACGGCTACAAGGGCGCCTTCGAACTCGCCGCCACCGTCGACTACCTCTTCGGCTACGACGCCACCACGGGCGTGGTCGCCGACTGGATGTACGACAAGCTCGCCCAGACCTACGTCCTGGACCCGGAAAACCGCGCCTTCCTCCAGGAAGCCAACCCCTGGGCCCTCCACGGCATCGCCGAACGCCTCCTCGAAGCCGAATCCCGCGGCATGTGGGAAAAGCCGGACGCCCAGACCCTGGCCGCCCTCCGCGAGGCATTCCTGGAGACGGAGGGGGATCTGGAGGGGGAGGGCTGACCGCCCGGCCTGCCCTCCGGAACGAGCCCTCTTGACCCGGGCCGCTCCGGAGGGCGAGGGTCGTGCAACCAGACGCAACGCGCTCGACGGCGGAGGTTGTCATGGCACTGCGGTTCGTCGGTAAAGATCCGGAGTCCGGGGATCACGGCTCTCCCGCCGTGTGGGTCGATGAGGACACAAAGGATCTCCTCTTCCAAGGGTGGAAGGCGGATGAGCGCACCACGAGCGAAAGCTCGTTGGACGTTGCGGTACCCGGCCACGAAGCGGTGATCCGGGTGCCGAAGCGGATGATCCCGCTTCTCAGGGAGGCGCTTGATGTCGCAGAGCTTGACTAGCTTTGCTGACCTTCTCCGCGCGGCCGAGCGGTCAGCCGTCCATCTGGAGATGCGGGACGCGTACGGCGTGGAGAACGAGGTCGACGGGTTCGCGGAGTGGCGGCAGGGGCACCGCCTCGACCCTGACAACCGCGAGTCGTGGTGGCGGCCATGGCTTGACCTTGTACAGGAAGTCACGAGCAAGGGTGTGGTGATGCGTCGCGCTCGGATCGTTTCGGAGCCGGTGAGCGACTACATCCGCTTTGAGCACTCGGGAACCTTCACGAACGTTGCGGCGGGTGAACAGATTCGCTGGCTGCCTCGGCGTCACGCATCAGACCTGGCCCTGCCGGGGAACGACTTCTGGCTGTTCGACGGCCGGCTGGTCCAATTCAACATCTTTGACGGGAACAGCCGGTGGGTGCACACCGACCGGTCCGATGACCCTGCGGTCGCTCAGCTCTGTGCGTCAGCGTTCGAAGCGGTGTGGGAGCGCGGAATCCCGCACGAGAAGTACAGCGTCTGACACAGCGGCCGGTTCATGTCCTCGTCCCCGCTCTCCAGCGCCCAAGCGGCACGCACCGCGGTGGCGGCCCGGTTGCACGGCATCATGAAGGACGCCGGGCTCACGGGGCATGAACTCGCCGCCCGGTGCAGCTGGCACAAGTCGAAGTCCTCGCGGATCGTCCGGGGCAAGACCCCGCCATCGGACGCAGATATCCGCGCTTGGTGCGTGGCCTGCGGTGCTGACGACCAGATCGCAGATCTGATCGCCGCGTCGCGCAATGCTGAGTCCATGTACGTGGAATGGCGGCAGATCCACCGCGACGGGATGCGCCGCGTCCATGAACAGACGGTGCCCCTCTACCAACGGACCCGCCACTTCCGCGTCTACGCCTCCAACCTTGTACCGGGGATGCTTCAGACGGCCGAGTACGCCACGGGCCTACTGCGGTCCATCACAGACTTCCAGGACACCCCGGACGACGTCTCGGACGCCGTGCAGGCCCGCCTGGACCGCTCTCGCGTAGTACGGCAGGGCGACCACCGCTTTGCCTTGGTGCTGGAGGAAGCGGTTCTCTACTACCGCGTGAGTGATGACGCGGCTTTGGCGGGACAACTCGGCTACCTGCTGTCAGTGATGGCACAGCCGAATGTCGCACTCGGCGTGATCCCGTTCGGCGCTCGTCGCACGGTCTGGCCCCTGGAAGCGTTCTACGCCTTCGATGACTCTCAAGTGGCCGTGGAGACGTTGACGGCGGAGATCAACCTCACTGCCCCCGGCGAAATCCGTACGTACCTGAAAGCCTTCGGAGAACTGTCGAAGATTGCCGTTCGCGGTCCCGAAGCACGCGCGTGCATCACGAGGGCGATCGACTCGCTCGGGTGAATCCGTGCAACCGCGTGCAACATCGTGGACCGTCAACTCCCCACATACATACCGTCGTTAGCGTCAAGGCGGTCGACGGGGCACCCCTAAGGGCGCGGGAGGAGTTCTCCCGTGCCGCGGCTTCGATCCGTCACGCCACAGCCGTGAACGACAGGAAGCGAGGCACCCATGGGCAAGAAGGGCGGAGACCACTCCGGCAGGCCCGATACCTCCGACAGCGACGGTCACCGCGACAGGCCGCCGGGGCCGACCAAGCCCTACGAGCCTCCGAAGAAGTGAGGCCCGATGACGGCGACGCACCAGCGGCTCGTCGAGGCGCTGCGGAGCAAGGGAGCGCTGCTGCCCGACTGGCAGGAGGCGGTGGCCTCGGTGGACCGCGCGCTGTTCATCCCGGAGGTGTGCGAGGGGAACGATTTCTCCACCGGCCCCGAGGGCTGGCTGCGGGCGGTCTACGCGGACGCTCCTCTCGTCACGCAGGTCAACGACGGGAGGCCGACACCCGAAGGGGAGTTCAGGCTCTCCACCTCGTCCTCCTCCATGCCGTCGATCATGCTGGAAATGCTCGGTCTGCTCGACGTACGGGAAGGGCACCGGGTGCTGGAGATCGGCACCGGCACGGGATACAACGCCGCCTGGCTGTGCCATCGGCTGGGCGAAGACAGGGTGACCAGCGTGGAGCTCGACGCAGCGGTGCTGTCCACCGCGGTGGCGAACCTGAAGCGCGCCGGCTTCCGCCCGACGGCCGCCCTCGGCACCGCGCACGACGGGTACCCGGGTGGAGCGCCCTACGACCGCATCATCTGCACCTGCACCATGCGCCACGTGCCGCCGTCCTGGCTGGAGCAGTGCCCCGAGGGCAGGATCGTCACCCCATGGGGCAGCAGCTTCTTCAGCGGCTCCTACGCCACGCTGGACGTCGAGGGCGGCGAGGCTCAGGGCAGCTTCTCCGGCTATCCGGCCTTCATGTGGGACCGCACCCGGCGGGCCGGGGCCGGCCGCATCGCCGATCTCTACCGGGGGGAGCGGGGTGAGACGAGCACGACGGACATCCCGCCGCAGAACGTCATCCAGGACGCCCCGGCCTTCCTCACCGGCCTGCGGGTCACCGACGCCTGGTATCGCTGGTGGGAGGCGGACGACGGCAGCGGCGAAGCGACGCTGTGGTTCTTCTCCGACGACGGGCGGTCATGGGCGACCGTGGAATACGTCCCCGACAGGGAGCCGTACGAGGTGGAGCAGTACGGGCCCCGCGCCCTCTGGGACGAGGTGCGAGAGCAGTTTCTGCGGTGGCACGAACTAGGGAAGCCGGAGCGGTCCCGGTTCGGCCTGTCGGTGGACGGGGACGGGCAGCGGGTGTGGCTGGACGATCCGCGCGAAGTGATCGGGCGACCGTAGTCCGGGACGGGCGGAGCGGCTGCTGGTGTGACGTGAGCCCCCGGCCCATGGGACCGGGGGCTTCCTTCTGCTGTTGCCGGCTCAGATGGCTATGGCATCGTCGCTCTTCAGCGTCCGGACGAACGAGTCCCAGGCAGCGCCGGTGAAGGCGAGTCGAGGGCCCGCCGGGTCCTTGCTGTCGCGCACGGCCGTGGTTCCGGGGACGTTCCGGGCGACCTCTACGCACTCCCCTTGGGAACCGCTGTAGCTGGACTTGTGAAACTCGAATGCAGTCACCGGTACTCCTTGATGAAGCTGGCCAGTCGGGCGCGGGTGTCGTCGGGGGACAGAGCTTGCCTGCGCACGCTATCGAACAGCCCTCGGTGCCTGTTCGCATCCTCCTCACGCTCCAGCCACAGCCTGGAACCAGCGGTTTCCACATGGACAACGTCCAATGCGGCCGGTTCCTCGAAGCCCACGATCACGAACGGACCGCTCATCGACGCGTGGGCCGCAGCCTCGAACGGCCATACCTGAAGCTTGACGTTGGGCATGGTGGATGCATCGAGGAGACGTTCCAGTTGCCCGCGCATCACCGTTGGCCCGCCGACCTGCTGTCGTAGGACGGCTTCGGAGAGGACCGCCCACAGCTCCAAGGGCTTGTCCTCCATCAGCCGCGCCTGCCTGTCGATCCGTGCCGACACGAACTGGTCGACCTCGTCCGGGTCCTCCCACACGTCATCGGCGACAACTACGGCACGGGCGTACTCGGGTGTCTGCAGGAGACCGGGGACCAACTGGTTCTGGAAGGTGCGAATCCGGGATGCCCCGGCCTCAAGCTGGATGTACTCCAGCAGGTCACCGAGATCTGTGTACTCCTCCCACCAGCCTTTTGCGCGGCGGCGTTCGCGGTCCGCCTTCGCGAGGGCCAGCAGTCGATCCCTTGCCGGCCCGACACGTTCCAGGCCGTACAGGTCACAGAGCGCGTGAAGGTCTGGGTCACGTACGGGCACGGCACCGCGCTCTATCTTGGCGACCTTGGTTTGCGTGGCCGTCAGATGCTTTGCCGCCTGGGGCTGAGTCAGACCTCGCGCAACGCGGAGCTTCAGCAGCTCTCCACCCAGCTTCCTGCCCAGCACGGTGGATTTCCGCACGGCACTTGTCTGTTGAGTCGTCACTTCTGCCCTTCCCTGAGCGCTGCGAACAGTCTGCGGTGCCGCAACTTCGCTCTGCAACCTCGAAGGGCTTGTCACTCTGGGGAATTAATTCTCCAGATCTCATTGCGCCGGGGTCGTGGTCGGTGTCACGTTAGGTGTCGCCTCGCTCACCCACCGGCTTTCGGTGGTGCGGCGGGGATCCCCAGTCGCGCTCCCGAGGTGGTGGCCATGTCCACACGCACCCGACCCGCAACATCACCCCAACTCCCCGTCCTCTCCCACTACTTACCCGCTGACGTGCGAAGCGTCGCTCGGGCCCGTAAGGCGCTGCGGCGCCGACTTCGGGAGTGGGGTGTCGGGGAGGAAGCGGCAGGTACGGCCGAGCTGTTGGTGTCCGAGTTGGTTACCAATGCGGTGAAGGCACGGGGTGCCGTCATACCGCTGGTGGGGATGCGGTGCGCGGTGGTGGGCGACCGGTTGCGGCTTGAGGTGCAGGACGGGAGTGACGAGCAGCCCGTGGTCAACGAGAAGGTCGAGGAGGACGAGGAATGTGGGCGTGGCTTGATGTTGGTGGACGTCCTGGCGGATGGCTGGGGCGTCGAACGGCACGTCATCGGAAAGACCGTGTGGGTCGAAGTAGCCGTCGAGGCAAGGTCGTTGGGCTGCTTTCGACCGTCCCCGCGGCTTCCATGAAGAGGCCGGAACCGGTCACCTATCGGGTGCACGCCATGGCCCGGTACCCGGGAGGTGGCGAGATCGGGCTCGGTGGATCGGTGGCGTACTCGCCGGGTGGGGCCCTGGCCTGGGTACGTCGGCGGGCGGAGCAGGTGGCGCAGCAGTTAGGTGTCCCGTACGACGGGACTGTGCGGGCGTGGCTGGCGGATCCGGCCGAGCAGCGGTGGGCGGAGGAGGCGCTGTGGAGCGCGGTATGACGACGGCACCGGACGGCCTCGTCGCCCCCGGATTCTGGTGCGAGCGGTACGTGTACCGCTCCAAGGAGGCCGACTCGGTCGCCTCGTGGGCATCCCTCGCCACGGACAGCCCGGTGTTCGCCGTGCTTCACATCACGGCCGACGCGGAGGAGATGGCTGCCGGTCTCCCCGAGGCCGAACAGCAACGGGTGATCGGCACGTTGGACGCGCAGGAGCGGGCGGATGCCATGGTCGCCCTGCACCTCGGGGTGCCCTGCGGACTGGCCCTCAGCTGCGGAGCGACGTGGGTGGAGTGGACGGCGCAGCCCGTCCGGTTCCTGCGCATGGCTGTGCGGGAGGGGTCGGTGTGCGGGGGCGGGAACGTGCGACCGGACGGGTTCGGTATGCCTTTGGTCGCCGGGGACGGCATGGTCGCCCTCCGTGAGGCATTCCTGGAAGCGGAGGGGGACTTGGAGGGTGAGGGCTGAGGCGGACCCGTACCTTTGGGCGCAGAGGCCGTGCGGGAACGCGCCACACCGCACGAGGCGGACGCCGACTCGTCCTCACCCCCGTCCGCTGCGCGCGGTGTCCTGCCGCGTTCCATCAAGTACGCGGCCGAGGCGAGGCACGAGATGGGGGTCGGCCACAAGAAGAAGGCCATCGCCTGCAAGAAGAAGTCGCGGGCTTACAACAAGAAGGCAGACGTCTATTACGCCCAGGCCAAGCGGTGCCGCTGACGCACCGACACGCGTGCGCAGGAGGGCCGCCGCCCCGATCGACCACCGGGGCGGCGGCCCTCGCGGCACGGTACCCCGGCGGGGCTGCGGCCGGTCAGGGGGCGGCTACTCGATCCCCCGTGCCGTCCGCCGGTACGTCGCGCGCCGGTCCTCGATGTCGGGCCAGCGGTCGCCGTAGACGTTCTCCATGACGCGGGGCTCGCGCAGGAAGGCGTGCGGGAAGCCGAGGGAGATCTCGCTCGCCGCGTCGAGGCGGGCGAGGGTGTCCGCGTCGAGGGTGACGTCGACGCTGCCGAGGTTGTCGGCCAGCTGGGATTCCTTGGTGGCGCCGATGAGGGGGATGACGGTGCCGGGGCGGGAGCGCAGCCAGGCCAGGGCCACCTGGGCGGGGCTCCAGCCGCCCTGTTCGGCGATGTCCAGGACGGCGGTGAGGGTCACGTCATCGGTGGCGTCCGGACGGTCGCCCTGGCCGTCGGCGGTCAGCCGGCCGCTCTCGCCGCGCCGGTACTTGCCCGTCAGCTTGCCGGCCGCCAGCGGTGCCCAGGCGAGGACGGCCTGTTCGAACGCGCGGGCCTGCGGGAGCAGTTCGCGCTCCGGCGTGCGCTCCAGGAGGCTGTAGCGCAGCTGCGAGCCGGCGAAGGACGTCCAGCCGCGGAGGTCGGCGAGGGTGTTCGCCTGGGCGATCTCCCAGGCCGGCCAGTCGGACACTCCGATGTAGAGCGCCTTTCCCGCGCGTACGACGTCGTCCAGCGCCCGCATCACCTCGTCGACCGGGGTGAAGTGGTCCCGCGCGTGTACCCAGAGGATGTCGACGTGGTCGGTGCGCAGCCGCCGCAGGCTGGCTTCCAGGGACTGGACGAGGTTCTTGCGGTGGCTGCCCGCCGCGTTGGGGTCGCCCTTACGGGTCGCGCAGGTGTACTTCGTGGCGAGCACGAAGGTGTCCCGCCGGCCTTCGAGCAGTTCGCCGACGATGGTCTCGGCGTTGCCGCCGGTGTAGTTGTTGGCCGTGTCGATGAAGTTGCCGCCCGCGTCCGCGTACGCGTCCACGAGGCGGGCGCTGGTCTCCTTGCCGATGCCCCAGCCCTCGGGGTCGCCGAACGTCATGGTGCCCAGGCTGAGTTCGCTCACCCGCAGGCCGGTCCTGCCGAACAGCGTGTACCGCACGGTGTCCCTTTCGGTGGGGGACGGCGGTGCGCCGTGGCGGGCCCGCCGGTGATTCGGGAGTGAGGCTAGGTGTTGGAGTGGACTCCAAGGCAAGGGGAGGAGAGGGGTGTTGGCGTGGGTATTTCCGGGATTCCCTGTCGGGAACAATGGGTTACGGGTTACGGGTTACGGGTTATGGGTTACGGGTCACGGGTTCTGTGTGAGAGGTGAGTGCGTGCGCTGAACACGCTCCTTCGGGAGGCAACTCCCGGTTGGCTTCGGGTATATACGGGACCGGTGGTCGCCTCTTCGGGGCCTTCTCTTCCCGGCGCGCAAAAAGCCTGGCTCCGCCGTGCACACGGCGGAGCCAGGTCTCGGTATTTCATGAATCCATGCCGTAAGGGAACAGGCCGTATTGATTCGGTGACTTCGGTGCTGCTGCGTAGCTTCGGCGTGCCAGCGTCGGCCGGTCCGTAAGGCTCAGAAGATGCCGGGTTCGACGGTGGCGTTGGCGGTGGCGGGCTTGTAGTCCTTGGTGCCGTTGAAGACGGCCTGGTAGCCGTTGCTGAGGGCCTTGCCCCAGAGCAGGGGATCGCCGAGGTGTGAACCGGAGTCGATTTCCGCGACGCCGTTGCCGTCGGTGATCTGCTGGCCGAGGTCCTTGCCGTCGATCTTGAAGAAGATCGTCTCGCCCTCGATCGGTTCACCGTCCTTGTCGAGGAGGGTGGCCTTGCACTTGCCGCTGGCCTGGCCGCCGATGGTGCCCTTCGTCGACGACGCGGTGAGCCTGACACCCTGCTTCTTGGCGGGGCTCGAACCGCCGCCCGACGGGCCCGACTGGCTCGGTACGGACTGCTGGTTCTTCAGGCTTGCGTTCTCGTTCCTGAGTTGTTCGTTTTCTTTCTTGAGGTCCTCGATTTGCGACTCAAGCAACTGCTGCTTCAACTGATCGGTCTTCTCCGACATGTGAAGGTTCTCCTAGTCACTTCATGCGCCACGCGCCGTGGTTGGCGCGGCGCCATCAGAGTGCCTAGGCATTCCTGCGGCTGTATATCGAACTACCACTTTTGAGTTGCCGGAGAAATCCGTATGAGTGATATCGGGTGGGCGGCTGGTTTGCCACGCCGAAAGCCCGGTCCGAACGGCGGGTCCTACCCCTCCGTCGCGGAGAAGTCCGGCCCGACGGTCAGGGTCACTTCACCCGGTGTCGCGTCCGCGGACTGCGTGGCCTTGGTGCCGGGCAGCCGGGCGGCCAGGATCTCGGCCTGGGTCTTGAGGCTCGCGGGGTAGGTGATGGCGGTGGTGTCCGTGGCCGGGCCGTTGCCGGTGGTGGTGACGGTGAAGCCGAGGGCGCGGAGGCGGGCGGCGCCGGTGGCCGCGTGGCCGGGTGTGCCGGTGCCGTTGAGTACGCGGACCCGTACGGAGTGGGCGGTTATCGGGGACTTGGCGGCGTCGGCCAGCTTCTTCTTGCCGGCCGCGCCGATCTCCCGGTCGTGCGCGAGATCGCTGAACAGGTCGCCGGCCTGCGGGTATTGCCAGATCACGTTGGCCCGGTCGGTGGGGACGTCGGCCTCGCGCGGGTAGTTGGGGACGGTCAGGAACGTGAGCCGGTCGGTGGGGATGTCCTTGACGGTCGCCGCGAGGTCGTAGAGCGGCTTGAGCCCTTCCAGGTCGCGGTCGGTGGTGATCGACTTGGTGGCCGAGTCGAGGAAGCCGTAGAGGTCGCCGGGGCTGGTCAGCTTGGACTGGGCCTTGGCGGCGATGGCCTTCATGAACTCCTGCTGGCGGCCGATGCGGCCGAGGTCGGAGCCGTCGCCGACGCTGTAGCGGGTGCGGACGTAGCCGAGCGCCTTCTCGTCCTTGACGTTCTGGCAGCCGGCGTCGAGGTCGAGGTGCGCCTTCTTGTCGTGGATGGCCTGCTTCGGGCAGACCTCTATGCCGCCCAGCGCGTTGACCATGCCCTTGAAGCCCTGGAAGTCGACCGAGGTGAAGTGGTCGATGCGCAGCCCGGTGTTCTTCTCGACGGTCTTGATCGTGCAGGCCGCGGCCTTGCCGATGTCGCCGCTGTCGCCGCCGATCGAGAACGCTTCGTTGATCTTGAAGTGGTGCGGGGTGGACCGGCTGCCGCTGCCGCGCTGGCAGGCGGGGATCTGCACCCAGGAGTCGCGCGGGAAGGACAGCGCGGTGGCCCACTTACGGTCGGCCGAGACGTGCAGCACCATCAGGGTGTCCGACTGCATGGTGGTCAGGCCCTTGCCGTACTTGGCGTTGCCGCCTGCGCGGCTGTCGGAGCCGACCACCAGGATGTTCTTGGAGCCGGGGCTGAGGTTGGCGGGCCGGTCGCCGTCGAGCCCGACGTCCACGCCGTGGATGTTGCCGTCGAGGTGCTGGTACACCCAGGCGCCGACGCCGGCCGTGCCGAGGATGACGACGCCCAGGACCGCGCCGGTCCAGACGAGGATGCGGCCTCGGCGGGTCATCCGGGACTTGCCCGACCTGCCGTTGCCCTTGCGCCCGGCGCGGCCCGCGGGGGCGGCCTTGTGGGCGGAGCGGGTGGCGCGTCGGGTCGTCTGCCTGTCATGCACGCCGGTGGCCCTTCTCGTCCTGCGGATGCTTCGGGGGAGGAACGGCGCCGGCGGCCGTGGGATCGGGAGGTGACGGCAGCGGGCGGGTCAGATGCCGGCGCTGGGGAGGGTGCGGATCGCTTCGGGGTCGTAGCGGAACCAGCGCGGGCCGGTGTCGCCCGGGTTCGTGCGCAGCCGGCACCACAACTCGCCGGTCTCGTCCGTCCACCAGGCGCTGATCCGGCCAAGCCGCCAGCGTCCGTCCGGGTACCGGACCTCCACGGGCTGGTAGACCCACTGCACCTCTGCCTCCGGAGGCAGGCAGTCGCAGCCGGGGAGTTCGCACCGTGTCGCCATCTCCCCCTCCGCCCACGCCTGTTGTGCCTGTGTGGGTGACCACCTTACCGGCAATATCTACAGCTTTGTAGAAGTTGGCTGATGTGCGACAGGTCACAGGGTGCGCGCCTTTCGGGCAGGGCATCACATACGGCGCTCAACGAGCGCGTCCGGGGCCGGGTTCCCGCTGTCGTGCCGATTTCCGTTCCCCGCACGGGAGTTACGCCCAGAGAATGGCACGGGCGGGGGCGGACGGGGCGGCCGGTACGCGCGTTACGCACCATCCCGCCCGGAGCGGCCCGTCTCACAGAGGCGTGGCGGCCTTCAGGATGAGGAACAGCGCCACCACCGAGTTGAGCGAGGCGAGCGCCGATGCCGCGGTGCCGGCCGCGGCGATCAGCGCGGCGAGCCCGGCCGGGGTCAGCGCCGGCGGCCAGCTGCGGTCCTGCGGCACGGGCGCCAGCAGCGCCGCCACCCGCCGCGGCACCGGGCCCGCCTCCGCCGCGGCGAAGTGCGCCAGCTCCGGATACGGCGCCGCCCGCCCGATCAGCGCCGCCCGGCCGACGGCGCGCGCGGTCAGCAGCCGGTCCCCGACGACGTGGGCGGCTTCCTCGTCCGCCCAGCGCTCGGTGCTGAAGGCGACCGCCGAACGCAGCGGACGCAGCAGCGGGTTGACGCAGCCGGCCAGCCGTACGGCGAGCAGATAGCGGTGGTGACGGCAGTTCAGGTGCGCACGCTCGTGGGCGACCAGGGCCCGCCGCTCGTTCCCGTCCAGGCTGCGCAGCATCCCCCGCGAGACCACGATCCGGCCGGGGCGGCCGGGCGCCGCGGGGACGGCGTAGGCGTACGGGGCCTCGTCGGGCAGCACGGCGGGGTCGCCGCCCGGCGGCAGTGCGGCCAGCGCGTGATGGGCGCGGTCGCGGATCCTGCGGTGCCTGCGCAGCGCGCGGGAGCACGCGATGAGCGCGGCGGCCAGCGCGGCGATGGCGGCGCTGCCGGCGATCTCCGCGTACGGCACGGCGGCCCGCACCTCCGGGTCCGACCAGGCGTCCGGCAGGGGATTGCCCGGCAGCTGCGCGGTGCCGACGACCATCAGCAGGCCGAGGCAGAGGGTGCTGCACAGCCCGAGCACGACGGAGAGCAGGGTCAGCAGGCGGGTGGTGGCGCGCGGGTGGAGGTGCTGTTCGGTGAGCCGGGCGATCGGCAGCGCGGTGAGCGGCAGCACCAGGGGGAGGAAGACGAAGAGGCCCACAGGTCAGTGCCCGCCGGTGTGCCCTGGGCGAGGGGGACCGGTGTCCGGCCGGCCCTCGCGGGTGCCGTCCGCTCCGTCGGCGCCCTCGGGCGGTCCGTCGGCCGCCCCGCCCAGCAGGTCCCGCAGCACCTGCTCGTCGTGTGCCGAGAGCGCCGAGACGAAGCTGGTCAGGACGGCGTCCCGGTCCGGCTCGCCGTCCAGGACCCGGCGCATCCGCAGCGCCGCGAGACCGGCTTCGTCGGCGGCCGGCGTCCACAGGTAGGCGCGGCCCGACCGCTCGCGGGTGACGGCCTTCTTGGCGTGCAGCCGGGAGAGGATCGTCATCACCGTCGTGTACGCCAGGTCACCGCCGAGCCGTTCCTGCACCCAGGCGGCCGACACCGGTCCTGCGGCGTGGTGCAGCGCGGCCAGTACCTGCGCCTCCAGCTCGCCCTGCCCGCGCCGGCGGGCGCGCTCCTGGCCGGGCCCGAAGGCGTCCCGGTGTCTGCCGGAGCGTTCCGGTGAGGGGTCGCCGAGCGCCCTCCCGAAGGACTTCCCGCCCATGCCGCCGCCTCCCGTTCGTGCCGGCGCCCCGCTCGGACGGGGCGCCGGGGCATCTTACGGGGGCCGGATTCCCGCGGTCAGGTGCGCGGTTTCCGGTCCGCTCCCCGTCGCCAACTTCTACAGTCCTGTAGATTTTAAGCTGCCGCACGCCGGCGGGCCGCCCGGCGGCGAACCGGCGTGCACGGCAGGAAGGCACAGACCGGCACACCTGGAGGAAAGCCATGGGAGTCTCGCTGGCCAAGGGCGGCAACGTCTCGCTGTCGAAGGAAGCGCCCGGACTGACGGCGGTCACGGTCGGCCTCGGCTGGGACGTACGGACCACGACGGGCGCGGACTACGACCTGGACGCGAGCGCCCTGCTCTGCTCGGAGGCGGGCAAGGTCGTATCGGACCGGCACTTCGTCTTCTACAACAACCTCGCCAGCCCCGAAGGCTCGGTGCAGCACACCGGCGACAACCTCACCGGCGAGGGCGAGGGCGACGACGAGTCCGTGAACGTCGCGCTGACCGACGTGCCCGCGGAGGTCGCGAAGATCGTCTTCCCGGTCTCCATCCACGACGCCGAGAGCCGCGGGCAGAGTTTCGGCCAGGTCCGCAACGCCTTCATCCGCGTGGTCAACCGCGCCGACGGCACCGAACTGGCCCGCTACGACCTGAGCGAGGACGCCTCGACCGAGACCGCGATGGTCTTCGGTGAGCTGTACCGGCACGGCGCGGAGTGGAAGTTCCGCGCCGTCGGCCAGGGGTACGCCTCCGGCCTCGCGGGCATCGCGGCCGACTTCGGCGTCAACGTCTGACGCCGGAAACGCCGGAAACGCCGGAAACGGCGGCGGGGGAGGGGACGGCAGCGTTCCCTCCCCCGCCGCCTTCGCGCTTCTCAGAGGCCGCGACCGGTCCGTCTCAGAGGTCGAACTCGGTGGGCGCGATGTCGAGCGCGAAGCACACCTCGCGCACCACGGCCTGCTCCGTCTTGTCGAAGTCGCCGTCCGCGCCGCCGATGACGATGCCGATCTGGATCACCGCACGCGCCTCGACCGGCTTCTTCTTCACCTTGCCGATCTCCTGCAGCACGGCGACCTTGCCGAAGTCGAAGTCGGCGGTCAGCTTGTCCAGGTAGCCGTCGAAGCGGCGCTGGAGGTCGTCGGCGGCGAAGTTCTGGAGCACCTCGTTGCTGGCGATGAGCTGGGCGACCCGGCGGCGCTCGGACGGGTCGATCGAGCCGTCGGCCGCGGCCACCAGGGCACACATCGCCATGCTCGCGTCCCGGAAGGCGCCGCTCTTGAGGTCGTTCTTCTTGGCGACGAGCTGGGTCTGCATCGTCTGTGCGGAATCCTTGATCCGGTCCCACAGGGCCATGGAAATCTCCTTGTCGTCCGGCCGGCTCGGGTCGCTGGCGCAGGTCATGTCTCAGTAAAATCTACAATGTTGTAGAAGTTTTCCGACGGGACGGGGTCCGTCGGCGCCGGGGACTCCGGCCAGTGCCATTCCGGCGATTCGGGTGATAGCCGACAAGTCCGGAGTACGGTGGAGGCACCGGAAGTCGTTCGCGTGCCGGTACGGGTGTCGGTCGGCCCCCGAGACGCACAGCCACCGGGCACGCGGACGGATACGGCGTTCCACCCGAGCGAGGTGAGCTGCATGCAGACCGTGGTGACGGTGATCGTCCTGCTGGCACTGATCGCACTGGGCGTGCTCTTCATCGCCCGGGTCAACGCCCAGCAGGCAGGCCGGCTCGCGACGCACAAGTACGCCGCCCTGCTGCCGTCCTTCCGGCTCCGGATGCGCAAGGGATCGCGCGGCGGCGCCGCCCACCCCGGAGCGCACGCGGCAGGCCCGCCGCCGCCCTCCCCTCCCCGCAGGCCGGGAAGTCAACGATGAACCCCGACCCGTGGAGTTGCCGTGGCTGACCGTCCCCCGACCACCACCTCACGGACCCCCGCACCGGGTTCCGGCCGCCCTTCACAGGATTACGACGGCACGCAGCCGTTCCCCGACGGCCCCGCGAACCCGCCCGACAGGGGCCGGCGGCTGTACGTCACGGTGACCGCCGTCATCGTCGTCGCCCCCTTCATCGGCCTCGGCCTCGCCATCCCGCTGCTGTGGGGACGCGCGGTGAGCACCACCGATCTCGTCATCGCCGCGGTGCTCTACGTCGTCTCCGGCCTCGGCGTCACCATCGGCTTCCACCGCGGCCTGACCCACGGCAGCTACACCGCGGCCCCCGCGCTGCGCGTCGCGCTCGCCGTCGCCGGATCGCTGAGCTTCCAGGGCGACGTCATCGACTGGGTCGCCACCCACCGCAGGCACCACGCCTTCACCGACCGCCCCGGTGACCCGCACTCCCCCTACCGCTACGGCACCAGCCTGCGCGGACAACTGCGCGGCCTGGTCCACTCGCACATCGGCTGGCTCTTCGGCAACGACCCGACCTCGCACCAGCGGTACGCCCCCGACCTGCTCGCCGACCGCGGCATCCGCGCGGTGGACAAGGCGTTCCCGCTGCTCTGTCTGGTCACCCTCGGTCTGCCGTTCCTCCTGGGCTGGGCCATCGGCGGCAGCGTGGTCACCGGCCTGACCGCCCTGCTGTGGGCGGGCTTCCTGCGGATCGCGCTGCTGCACCACGTCACCTGGAGCGTCAACTCGCTCTGCCACGTGATCGGCGAGCGCCCGTTCCGCACCCGCAGGCACGACCGCGCGACGAACCTCTGGCCGCTGGCCCTGCTGTCGTTCGGCGAGAGCTGGCACAACCTGCACCACGCGGACCCGACCTGCGCCCGGCACGGCGTCGACCGCGGCCAGCTCGACCCGTCCGCCGCCGTCATCCGCCTCTTCGAACGCTGCGGATGGGTGTGGGACGTGCGGTGGCCCGACCCGGCCCGCCTGGAGGCGCGCAGGACCGGGGCCGACCACGCCTAGGCTCTCTCTGGAGCACACCATGGCCACCCTCCTAGGAACCGCCCCCGGGCACCGGCAGCCCCCTGCACACCACCAGTCCCCGCCGCCCGTGGCCCGGCTCGCCATCGCCCCGCCGGGCGGCGTGCCCCGGCGCATCGACGGCGCCTGGTGGCCGCACCGCACCGACCTCGCCGCCGAACTCCCCGAGCTGCTCCCCGCGTTGCCCTTCGACTGGCCGCGGATCACCCACGTCACCGCGAACGGCGCCCTGTGGGCCCCGCTGCCCACCCTCACCCCCGTCGCCGGCCACGTCGTCCGCCTCCGCCGCATCCCCGACCGGCCGGGCCCGCCCACCCTCTGCCTGGTCGCCGCGGGAATCGGCCGCTGGGACCTCCTGGTGGTCCCGCCCGGCACACCCGAGCCGGACGCCGTACGCACCCTGGCGGGGATGGCGGCGGGCGACGTCCCCGCGGACTGAACCGCCCTACCCGCCCTTGCCCTGACGCCTGGTCAGAACCACTCGCGCACCCCGCTTTTCCGCTCCCCGCAGGGCCACGCCCCGCCCCCGCTACTGCGTACGGGTGGTGTTCATCCGAAGAACGGCTCTGCGGGGGCGTCGGTCCTCGGATCCTCGCATTGCGTACTCATCATGAGAAAGCACAACAGACCCGACACGGATTCCGGCGGTCCATCCGCCGGGACCACTCACGGAAAGCGAGGGGCCATGGCTGCGACCAAGGTCATGAAGTTCTGGGCGGTGTGCCTTGCGGTGCTCGGCAGGCTGCTGGCGACGTTCCGCTACGCCGCACCCGGCGCAGCCGCGTGCCGCCGGGCCGCTCTCTACGGCGACATGCTGCACGGTGCCGCCCCGTACAACCCGGCGACCGTCCCGGCACCCGCCGCACCGGTACCCGCCGCACCGGTACCCGCACCGGCGGCTCCGGATGCCGCACCCGTACGGCGCGGCAGCATCCCGGAGCCCGCCGCACCGGTCGGCTCCCGCGCCCGGCGGGCACCCGCGGCACTCCCCCTTGCGCCCCCCGGCTTCACCGCAGGCCCGTTCGTCCCCGCGATGCGCGCCCACGGCAGACCGCAGTTGCCGCCCACGATCAAGCAGCGGATCCGCGCCGAGGCCCACGGCTCATCGCCCACCTCACGCAGCCGCCTGGCCACCGGCGTCGAACCGCTGCCGACCGTCTCGGCCGACGGCGCGCGGCAGGGGTCGGCCGACGAGGACGAGAGTCCGGCGGCCATCCCCGCCGCCCGCAGTCGCGAACACCACGCGTGCACCACCTGACCTCCGGCCCGCCCCGCCACGGGGATCCGGGCCGCACCCCTCGCACGCACGCCGGGTGCGCGGCGCCTCCAAGCGCCGCGCGGCAGCACAACTCTCCGCAGTCACAACGGAGTTGACGGAAGAATCGGCCGCGATGGTCTACCAGGACCACCCGCGGCCCGTCCGTGTCACACGACCACCGCGCCCGGAGACGCAGCCCGGGGCGTGCAGCAGCAGCAGACGCAGCAGCAGACGGCCGACGCGGCATCGTGAGCCGCGGCAGGCCGGGCCGGCGCACCGGGCGGCGCGTGAACACCCCGCGCCGATGGAGCCGTTGCGGCCCGCAGAACGTGATCCACCCGCCCCGCCCCGGCCCCCGTCCGGCGCGCGGTCCGCCCTCCTGCCTCCTCAGCCACCGGCCGTCCCGCCCCGCCATGTGGGCAGCGGGCGCAGTCCGGTGGCGGTGTCGTAGGCGGCCCTGGCGAGCAGGCGGGTGGAGTCGAGGGTGGGGAGCGGGGAGACGTCGGGGGTGAGCAGGAGGGGGATTTCCGTGCAGGCGAGAGCCACCGCGTCGCAGCCGCGGGCGGCCAGGTCCTCGACGACGCGGCGGTACCGGATGCGGGACGCCGCGGTGAACTCGCCGTTGACCAGCTCGTCGAAGATGATGCGGTGGATCGTGCGGCGGTCCTCAGGGGACGGCAGCACGGTGTCGATCCCGTGGGAGCCGAAGGCGCGCGGGTAGAGGTCGCTGTCCATGACGTACGTCGTGCCGAGCACGCCGACGCGGCGGCGGCCGTCGCGGGCGGCGCGGTCGGCGACGGTCCCGGCGATGTGCAGGCCGGGCAGTGCGAGGTCGGCGCCTGGTACTTCCAGGGCGAGGTGCGCGGTGCTGTCGGGGCAGATGAAGAAGTCCGCCTCGGCGTCGGCCAGTCGCCTGGCGCTGATGGCCAGGGTGTCCCGTACCGCGGCGTGATCGCCGGCGTCCCAGGAGTCCATGCTGGCGCCGAAGGCGATGTAGTCGAGGGTCACGTCGGGGTGCGTGTGGCGGCCCGTACGACGGAACCCCTCCTGGCAGAAGCTGAGGAAGCAGAGCGCTGCGCCCTCCGTGCTGTGGGCGACGATGCCGAGGTGCATGCGGTGGTGCCCTCCGAGGCGCTGGGATGCGGTGGTGGTGTGCGGGGGCCGTCGGTGCCGGCGGCCCGCGCCGCGAGGCGGGACAGGAGCATGCCCAGCATCCGGGCCGTTAGCGGAATCCCGGGGGCGGGCTGAACCCGCCCTGCGGAGCGAGGAATTCCGTGCGGGCGGCGGGTGCGTACGGGATCCGGCCGGTGCTCCGCGGCGGCCAGCCGGGTGAAACACGCGCATTTCGGGCTCACCAGACGTCCCGAAAAGCATATTGCCCGTTTCTATGTGTCTGCCCACCGGCCGTGGCGAGCATCGCGTCACGGCTTTGCCGGAGCCCGGAGGAGAACTGTCATGTCGTCGCCTCTCGCCAAACGGTCCGTCGAAGCGGTCCTGTCCGTACTGCTGGTCCTGCTGAGCGCCCTCGGCATCGGCGGCCAGAGCGCGGTGGCGGCGGTCGCGCCGGCCGCCAAGTCGTCCGTCGCACCGGCCGGACCCGACTGGGACCACATCGCCCGCTGCGAGAGCGGTGGCCGCTGGCACACCAACACCGGCAACGGCTACCACGGCGGCCTGCAGATCGCCCCCTCCACCTGGCGGGCCTACGGCGGCAAGCGGTACGCACCGCGCGCCGACCTCGCGTCGAAGTCCCAGCAGATCGCGGTCGGCGAGCGCATCGCCCGCGACCGCGGCCTCGCCCCGTGGCCCAACTGCGGGCGGCTCGGCGCGACGGGTACCGCGGAGAACGGCGTCAGCAGCGCCACCCACGAGCCCCCGGCCGCCCAGCACACACCGGCGCCGCAGGCACGCAAGCACCACGGCGGCACCACACCCCGCACCTCGGGCGGCACCACACCCCGTACATCGGGCGGCACCGTGCAGCAGCACACCGGTGGACGGCTCACCGGCAAGAGCTACGTCGTGCAGCAGGGCGACTGCCTCTCCGTCATCGCGCAGCGCGCCCACATCTCCGGCGGCACCCAGGCACTCTACGAGCTGAACAAGAAGACGCTCCACGAAGGTCCTGACCACATCTACCCCGGTCAGCACCTGGTCCTGCGGGCCTGAGCGCGGCCCGGCGAGCCATCGCCCGCACCGTGGAGAGGCAGCATTCCGTGAGAAGCAGGCCGTATCCGGAGAACCGCCCGATGCAGCACCGCACCGGAGCCCTTCGCCCCGCTCCCCGCACCGCCGTTGGCTGTGCCGCGGCGGGTCGTACCACCCGACGACCGCGCCCGGACCGGCACTCCGATGGGCGGAGGGCAACGGTCCGGGCGGCGGGAGCGCTCCGGGGGAGAGCGCGTGACCGGGCCGGTCAGGGCAATCGGCTCGATCCGATGGTGGTTCAGCTGCCGTTGACCGGGTTGACGAAGGTGCCGGGGTGGGTCGCGCCGGACTGGTCGAGGATGGCGCCGCCGAAGGGCCACTTCAGCTGGAAGTTCTGCTTCTCGTTGGGCGGCGTGATCACGACGATGCCGGGCTCGACCTTCTTGTCGCTGCCGCTGGTGGTGGGCAGCAGACTGATGGTGAAGGAGGTGTGCTCGCCGGGCTTGAGGGTGCGGGCGGTCGCCGGCTTGTTGGAGCGCTGCAGGTCCCAGTCGCCCTCGCCGCCCTTGATCTGAACGCCGGGGAAGCCCTGGATGGTGCAGCTGCTGCTGCCGGTGTTCTTGAACCACACGGCCGCGGTCTGCTGGTCGTCGCTGTTCATGTCGGGCCTACCGCCACCGTCGGAGCCCCAGCCTGCCGTCATGTGGGCGGTGGTGCAGCGGCCACCGGAACCACCGGCTGCGGGCGCCGCGTTGGGCTTGCCGGTGTCGCCGCCGGAAGCCTTGGAGTCGCCGGAACCGGCGGCCGGCTTGCCGGCTTCGGCGGCGGGGGCGTCGGCCTTCGGGTCGGCCGCGGACTGCTGGGAGGCGTCGGACGCGGAGGCGGCGGGTGCGGAACCCGAGGCGTCGGCCTTGCTGTCGTTGCACGCGGTGAGCGACAGGGCGGCGGCGAGCAGCGTGGCGGCGGCAGCGGCCTTGCGTCCGTGGCGGAGAGCGGTGTGGCGCGACATGGTGGATCCCCCTGGGTGGGCGGTGGGTGGTGCGGCGGCCCTTCGTCCGGCCCGCTGAAAACAATGGTGCCGGGCGACGCTGGTGATCTGCTAACAGGCCGCTAACGTCCCGAAGACGTTCCGCTCGCCGGGCCGTGAACCGGCAGGTGAGGGAGAACGGCGCAGGTGGGGGACGGGGACGGGGAGGCGGTGCGGGCGCGTCACCCGCCGGGTCGAACTTCCCGCAACGGAAAGGGAATTACCCACACTTTGTGCGGCGGCCGTGTGTCAATGTGGACGTGGATCGCATCGCTTCACACGTTCTCAAGAGCTGAGTGGGTACCGATGATCTCCAGTGGTGCAACACCGCTCCCCGGCTGGCGGGGCGGGGACGGCAACGCCGCCTATCTGGACAAGACGCTGCGGCACGAACCGGTCGAGCTGGGACTCAACGAACGGGTCGGCGGCAAGCTGCTCATGGCGTTGGTGGGCAGGGCGGCGGTGGTCGCGGGCATCGTCGCCATGGTCTTCGGCTTCGTCGCGGCGCAACTGCTGAAACACCCGTCGGGCAGGTCCAACGCCGGCCCCCAGGGGGGAAATCCCCTGGACGATCTGTTATCGATGTCCTTGGTCGGTGCCGGCACGGTGGCCATCTGGGTCCTCGTCTTCCTCGCCGTCCTCTTCCTCAGCCGGGTGCCCGAACCGGTCGCCGAGTGGCGGGTGCTGCTGGCCGACCGGCCCGACCGGGCGGAGACCGTGTACCAGCGGATCAAATGGTCCCTGACCACTCGCAACTACCCCATCAAGGCCAAGGCGTTCGGCACCCGCATCGCGCTGCACCACAAGCCGTACGTCGCCTACGTCTCGGTCTTCAACTACGGCACCAGCCTCTACCTCGGCTGGACGATGTGGCGGGCGCGCCGCGGCACGACCCTGTTCGCCCGGTACTTCATGGAACTCTTCCGCAGCATGACGGGCGACGGCGGTATCGAGCGTCAGATGCTGCGCAGCGAAGGCGCCACGGTCATGCGCGAGGCGGTCCATCTGGCCTGCCGCGAGGGGCTGATGGTCGCCGTCGAGAGGGGGGCGGGCGCCGCGGGCGATGTGGCGCGGTCGCACCCCACGCCGCCGCCGGCCGCACCGCCCGGCGCTTCCCCGGCCCCGTCCGCCCTGCCGGGGCAGAACCGTGAGCCGTCCGTGCGGGACGGGGAGGCCGGCGCCGCCGGATGAGCGTCCTCGTCTCCGACGGGCCCGCGGGGGCGTGGGCCTGGGCCGGCATCCGGCTCGAACCTGAACCTGCGATGGCCGCCAATGGCGCCCATGTCGGCCTGCCCGAGTCCCAGCGGCGCGCCGAGGCGACCGCGCTCGAACAGGTCTGGCTGTCCCGGCAGTGGCAGCCGGACGGGCGCGCCTTCGAGCTGCGGTACGTCACGGCACCGGGCGGTGGCGTGCGCTGCGTGCTGCTCTGCCGGATGCACGGTCCTGACGGGGCATCGGCGTCCGCCGCGGCCTTGGCCCTGCGGGAGGCGGTGGCGGACACCCCGCGGCACGTCAGGTCGGAGCCGATCGCTGACGAGGACGAACTGCGCGCGGCGCTCGTCCCGTTGGCCACCCCGCGGCCCTGCCTCGCCGAGGTCCGCAAGCGCATGGCGTGGGCGTGGCTGGAGCGCCGGGACGCCGACTTCCGGCTGGGGGTGGTGTGTGCCCCGCTGCGCGGGGAGACGGTCAGCTGGGAGCCGGTGTGGGACGCCCTCGCCCGCGCGGGTGAGGGCACGGTGGCCGGCGTCTGCCTGGAGCCGTACGCGCCGTCGCCGGCGCTGCTGTCCTACCTCCGCTATCTCGCCCAGGAGTACGACAGGCTCGCCAGGCCAGGACGGCCCAACCCGGTGTTCGTGCAGGACGTCCCGCCCGATCCGTTCGCGGTGCGCGCGGCGCCGCTCTATCAGCAGGCGCTGGACGCCTGCGCGGGCCCCGGCTACCGGCTGCGGGTCTCCGTCGCCGGGGCCGGGAGTGTCGTCGGCGGTCTCGCCCAGCAGATCGCCGCCACGCTCTCGCCTGCCACCGCGACGGGCGGCGGCGCGGTGGCCGCCGCCGTCCCGGCGCACGAGTGGGCGGCTGCCTGGACCAACCTCACCGGCCTCCAGCGCGCCTGGCTCGACACCACGTACGGCCAGGACCTGCCGCTTCCGCCGGGCGAACCCGAGCAGGTCCTGGCCGACCTCGTCGACGTGCCGCAGGCCGCCGCCGCCTTCCGCTTCCCGTACGAGATCCCGGGCCGCCCACCGCTGTTCGCCACCGCGGCACGGGGCGCCGGGACCGCAGGTCCGCGTGCGGCGGGCGGCGCCCCGGCCGGGCGCGACCCGTACGCCCCGGACTTCTGACCCGCCCGCCCCACCACCCTCTGGAGCCCGCCGTGCCATCCCCCGACCACGTCCTCACCCTCGCGTTCGACGGACCCGCCGACGACACCGACGACTTGGCCCGCTCGCTCGCCGAGTGGCTGAACGACGACGAGGAACTCAGCGGCGCGGCACGGCTGCGCATGGTGCCGCCCGCGCCCGGGGAGCAGGGCGGGCTCGCGGATGCCGCCGAGGTGCTGGGTGTGGTGGGCCCGGTGGCGGAGGCGCTGGTCAGCTGCGTGGGGGTGTGGCTCGTCCAGCGGGCCAGGTCCCGGCGGGTCAGCCTGCGGGTGAGCCGTCCCGACGGCACCCGCGTCGAGCTGTCGGCGGGCAGCCCGGAGGACGCGGCGGCCGTCGAGGCGCAGCTGCGCCGGTTCCTGGATCCCGGCCCCGGCGGGCAGGGCTGAGCGCCGGACCGTGCCGTCCGATTCCTGGCCGCCGCTGGTCCCGGTGGCAGCGCGCTCCGCCGCCGTCCTGATCGGCACCGCCACGGCCGTCGTACCGGGCTCGCTGCCGCCGCTCCCGCAGGCGGCGGCGAGCGTCACGGCGCTGGCCGCACAGCTCACCGGCCCGCTCGGTGCCTTCGACCCCAGCGCCGTACACCGCCGTGTCGATCCGCAGACCCCGGCCGACGTGCTCCGGCTGCTGCCCGCGCCAGGACGCGCCCCGCTCGACGTACTCCTCTTCTTCTACGCGGGCCACGGCCTGCTGGGCGAGGACAAGCGGCTGTGCCTGGCGCTGCCAGGTTCGGTGGACGACGGGCCGGTGGTGGAGCGCACCTCGTTGCCCGTTGCCGCCGTCTTCCAGGCGATGCGGCAGGTGCGGGCCGAGCACAAGGTCGCCGTGCTTGACTGCTGTTTCGCCGGCCGGGCGCTGGACGCGGCGGGCGCTGCCGACATCCATCTGCTGACCGCGGCGGGCCGGACGAAGAAGGCGCTCACCCCCGAGGGCCACGAGCACACCGGCTTCACGGCCGCCCTGCTGCGGCTGGCCGCCGACGGGATACCCGACGGGCCTGACCACCTCGACCTCGGCACGCTCTACCGGCACCTCGCCGTCACCCTGCCCGCGGCCGGGCTGCCGGAGCCGCTGCAACGGGCCTTCGGCACCACCGGGGACCTCGCGCTGTTCCGCAACTCCGCGCACGGCACCGCGCACACCCGCCCCGGGCTGCGCGCCCGCGCCCGTTTCGCGGCGCAGGTCAGGGCACTGGGACGGCGGGGGCGCCCCGGCCGGGCGGCGCAGGCGGCGCGGCTCTTCGCGGCACTCGCCGGGGACGCCGCGGCGGCACTCGGCCCCGCCCATCACGACAGTCTGCGCTACCGCCACGCCCATGCGTCCACGACCGGTGAGGCGGGCGATCCGGATGCGGCATGTGCCTTGCTGGAGGGGATCGTTGCGGAGGGGACGCCGGAAGCCGGTGCCCAGGGGCCGGCGGCGGCCCGTGCGAGCCTGGAGTTCTGGCGGCGTGAGGCGGCCGGCCGGCCCGGCCCTGACGTGCCGTCGCCCTGACGAGGGTGGCCGGCCCCGACCGCCTGGCTACCGCCCCGCGACCGCCTCGGCGAGTGCCAGGATCCGGCGGGCGTCCTCGACGTGCAGGTTCTCGATCATCCGCCCGTCGACGGTGACGACGCCGCGTCCCTCGCGAGCCGCCTCGTCGAAGGCGTCGATGATCCGCCGGGAGTGGGCGACCTGTTCCGGTGAGGGGGCGAACACCTCGTTGCACGGGCCGACCTGCGCGGGGTGGATGAGGGTCTTCCCGTCGAAGCCCCACTGCCGTCCCTGGACGCACTCGGCCTCGAAACCGGCGAGGTCGCGCACGTCGTTGTAGACGCCGTCGAGGATCGCCTTGCCGGATTCGCGGGCGGCGAGCAGTGCCAGCGAGAGGCCGGTCAGCAGCGGTGCCCGGCCGGGTACGTGCTCCGCGTGCAGCTCCTTGGCCAGGTCGTTGGTGCCCATCACCAGCACCGTGAGTCGTTCGCTGGCCGCCGCCACCGCGCGGGCGTCCAGCATCGCCCGCGGCGTCTCGACCATCGCCCAGATCGCCGTGCGGTCCGGGGCGCCCGCCGCCTCCAGGGCCCGTTCGACGTCCCGTACCGTCGCGGCGGATTCCACCTTGGGCACGACGACGGCGTCCGGGCCCGCTTCGGCCGCGGCCCGCAGGTCGTCGGCGTGCCAGGCGGTGCCGGGCCCGTTGACCCGGATCGTCACCTCGCGGTGGCCGTAGTCGCCGGACGCCGCGGCGGCGGCCACCCGCTGCCGTGCCTCGTCCTTGGCGTCGGGTGCGACGGCGTCCTCCAGGTCGAGGATGAGCGCGTCGGCCGGCAGGGACCTGGCCTTCTCCAGGGCGCGGGCGTTGGCGCCCGGCATGTAGAGGACGGAGCGGCGCGGTCGCAGGGTCGCGTCGGGCACGGTGGTCACTCCTTTTCGGCGGCGGCGTAGGCGTCGCGCAGTTCGGGGTCGCGGGCGGCGAGGGTGTCGGCGAGGCGGGCGACGACCTGGCACTGCTTGTACGTGGCGTCGTCCTGCATCTTGCCGTCGATCATGACCGCTCCGGTGCCGTCCCCCATCGCCTCGATGACCCGGCGGGCCCAGGCGACGTCGGCGGGCGCGGGCGAGAAGACCTTCTTCGCGATGCCGATCTGCACCGGGTGCAGGCTCCAGGCGCCGACGCAGCCGAGCAGGAAGGCGTTGCGGAACTGGTCCTCGCAGGCGGTGGTGTCCTTGATGTCGCCGAACGGGCCGTAGTACGGCAGGATCCCGTGCGCCGCGCACGCGTCGACCATCCGCGCCAGGGTGTAGTGCCACAGGTCCTGCTGGAAGACGGCACGCGGCGCGTCCGGCTGCTCCGGCCGCGGGTCCTGGCGTACGAGGTAGCCGGGGTGTCCGCCGCCGACCCGGGTGGTCTTCATCCGGCGGCTGGCGGCGAGGTCGGCGGGGCCGAGCGAGATGCCCTGCATCCGGGGGCTGGCCCCGGCGATCTCCTCGACATGGGCGACGCCGGTGGCGGTCTCCAGGATCGCGTGCACCAGGATCGGCCGCCGGACGCCGGCCTTCGCCTCCAGCTGGGCGAGCAGCCGGTCGACGTAGTGGATGTCCGCGGCGCTCTCCACCTTCGGCACCATGACGACGTCCAGCTTGTCGCCGATCTCGGTGACCAGAGAGAGCAGGTCGTCCAGCGCCCAGGGCGAGTCGAGGCTGTTGATGCGGGTCCACAGCTGGGTGTCGCCGAAGTCGGTGGAACTGGCGATGTTCACCAGTCCCGCGCGTGCGGCCTCCTTGCGGTCGGCGGGGACCGCGTCCTCCAGGTTGCCCAGCAGCACGTCGACGGTGGGGGCGATGGACGGCACCTTCGCCGCCATCTTCTCGTTGCCCGGGTCGAAGAAGTGGATCATCCGGGACGGCAGGAACGGCACGTCACGTACCGGCGTCGGCGCCCCGACAGCCAGCGGGCGGAAGAAGTCCTTCGGAGAGCGCATGCAGTCTCCCTGGTCGGATCGAGGGTGGCCGGCGGCCCCGCGCCGGGTCCGCCGCGGCCTCACTCTAGGGGCGCGGAACGGCGATGCTACTGGCCAGTATGTGTGGGGTTGGTCACCGACGGCGAGCGGCGGGGCGGGAGTTGGCCTGCCGCGTCCGGGCGGGTGTGCGGGCCGCGAGGCCCGGATGAGACGCCCGTAATTGGTCCAGGGCACTCGGCGCGGTCCGGCCAGGAGTGCGGCATTCCGTCGTCCGAATTGGTCTAGTCCTATTGTGGTCCGATCCATTGACATGGCCCCGACGACCGGGCTATCCCGGTAACCGATGCCGCTGCGTACGGGGGGAATTGGCGGTCCACCTCCTCACACCTTGGACGGACATGAGACAGCTGCGCACGCTCCGAACGGCCCTTACCGCAACCGTCGCCGCCGTGGCCGCGGCGGGTCTGGCCGTGCTGGGCGGTGGCCCCGCTCAGGCGGCGACGCCCCTCCCGCACCGCGTCTTCGCCCCCTACTTCGAGTCGTGGACCGGCGAGAGCCCGGCCAAGCTGGCCGCCGACTCCGGTGCCAAGCACCTGACGATGGCGTTCCTCCAGACCACCGAGCAGGGCTCCTGCACGCCGTACTGGAACGGTGACAGCGGTCTGCCGATCGACCCCACGTCGTTCGGCGACGACATCAAGGCCATCCAGAAGAACGGCGGCGACGTCATCCCCTCGTTCGGCGGCTACACCGCCGACACCACAGGCACCGAGATCGCCGACAGCTGTACCGACGTCGACAAGATCGCCGCCGCGTACGAGAAGGTCATCACGACGTACGACGTCTCGCGGCTCGACATGGACATCGAGGTCGACTCGCTGGACAAGTCCGACGGCATCGACCGGCGCAACAAGGCCATCAAGAAGGTCCAGGACTGGGCCGCGGCCAACGGGCGCCAGGTCGAGATCTCCTACACGCTGCCGACGACCACCGATGGCCTGGCCGACAACGGCGTCGCGCTGCTGCAGAACGCGGTGGACAACGGCGCCCGGGTGGACGTCGCGAACCTCATGACGTTCGACTACTACGACAACGCTAGCCACGACATGGCCGCCGACACCAAGACCGCGGCCCAGGGCCTGCACGACCAACTCGCCTCGCTCTACCCGGACAAGTCCGCGGCGCAGCTGTGGGGCATGGTCGGCGTCACCGAGATGCCCGGTGTCGACGACTTCGGACCGGCCGAGACCTTCACCCTGGACAACGCCAAGACGGTCTACGACTGGGCGGTGTCCAAGGGCATCAACACCCTCTCGTTCTGGGCGCTTCAGCGGGACAACGGGAGCTGCCCCGGAGGCGCAGCCGCGGACAACTGCTCCGGCATCCAGCAGGGCACCTGGGACTTCACCCACCTCTTCGCGCCCTTCACCGGCGGCGACGCGGCCCCGGCCCGCACCTCCTGACACCACACCCGCGCACCTTCACGGCGATGCCCGGCAGGCTTCCTGCCGGGCATCGCCGCGTCCGGCGCCGGACGCGTCCCGGCAGCCCGCGCATGCGTCAAGAACCTGTCAACAAGCCGTAGGGATCATGTAAGTTCGCCGGTGGAGTGCCGGGAAGTCTGGTCGGCGGATGAGGGAGAACTCTCTTCACCGACCGAGGGGCGCCACTGCCATGACCCGCACGTACCGCAGCCCGGTGGCTCCGGTGGCCCGTATGTTCCGCGTCAATGACTCCGTCGGCATCGCCGTAGCGGCCGACGATGAGGCGCAGGACATTCCGGAATCCGAAGGAGCCACCATGCGCGCACGTGACCTCGCGGCCGACTACCCGTCCGTCGGTATCGACAGCGACGCACTCGACGCCGCCAGGATGATGGCCCGTCAGCAGCTGCCCGCCCTGCTGGTGGTCGACGCCGCCGGCGCCCCCGCCGCGATCCTGCCCGCCTCGCAGGTGGTCAGGACGCTGGTGCCCGACTACGTCATCGAGGACCCGGCGCTGGCCGCCCTCATCGACGAGAAGCACGCCGACCGCCTGGGCCAGGCGCTGGCCGGCCGCCGCGTCGGTGACTGCCTGCCCGCCACGGCACTCCCGCTGCCGGTCGCCGGCCCCGACGACACGGCGCTCGAAGTCGCCGCGCTCATGGCGCAGGTCCGCAGCCCTCTGGTGGCGGTGGTGGCGGCGGAAGGGCAGGGGCGCAACCGGCACCTCATCGGGGTGATCACCGCCTCGCACCTTGTGAACCGACTCCTCGGAGAGACATGAACGACTGGCAGAGCTGGGCGGCGATCGTCGTCTTCACCGGCACCTACGCCCTGATCATCAGCGAGAAGGTGCACCGGGTCGCCGCCGCGCTCGGCGGCGCGGGGCTGATGCTCGCGATCGGGGCCACCGACGACGTCTCCGCGTTCTACTCCGAGGACAGCGGCATCGACTGGAACGTCATCTTCCTGCTGATGGGGATGATGATGATCGTCGGCGTGCTGAAGAAGACCGGCATCTTCGAATACCTCGCGATCTGGGCCGTCAAGAGAGCCGGCGCCCGGCCGTTCCGGGTGATGGTCATGCTGATAGTGATCACGGCGGTGGCCTCGGCACTGCTGGACAACGTCACCACCGTGCTGCTCGTCGCCCCCGTCACCCTCCTCGTGTGCGAGCGGCTCGCGCTGCCCGTCGCGCCCTTCCTGATCGCCGAGGTGCTGGCGTCGAACATCGGCGGCACCGCCACCCTCGTCGGCGACCCGCCCAACATCATCATCGCCAGCCGCGCCGGCCTGACCTTCAACGACTTCCTCGTCCACCTGGCCCCGCTGAGCGCCCTGCTGATCGTCGTCCTGATCGCCCTGTGCCGCTTCCTCTTCCGCAAGACCTTCGTCTACGACGCGGACCGGGCCGCCGAGATCATGGAGCTGGACGAACGCGAGGTCCTGAAGGACCGCCGGCTGCTCGCCCAGGGCCTGGTCGTGCTGCTGCTGGTCGTGGCCGGATTCGTGCTGCATCCCGTGCTGCACATGGAACCGAGCATCGTCGCGCTCCTCGGCGCCGGTCTGCTCGTCGCCGTCTCGTCCGTGCGGACCGGCGAGGTGCTGACCGAGGTCGAGTGGCCCACGCTCGCCTTCTTCGCCGGGCTGTTCATCATGATCGGCGGCCTGATCGACACCGGCGTCATCGGCCAGGTCTCCAAGGCGCTCGCCGACACCATCGGCAGCAGCGAAGCCGGCGGCTCGATGGTCCTGCTCGGCGCGTCCGCCGTGCTGTCCGGCGTCGTCGACAACATCCCCTACGTCGCGACCATGGCCCCCATCACCCAGGACCTGGTCCACCAGATGGGCGGCGGCGCCGACCACGTCCTGTGGTGGGCCCTCGCCCTCGGTGCCGACCTCGGCGGCAACGCCACCGCGATCGGCGCGTCCGCCAACGTCGTCGTCCTCGGCATCGCCGAACGCCACCGACAGCCCATCGGCTTCTGGCAGTTCACCAAATACGGCCTCGTCGTCACCGCGGTCACCGTCGCGCTGTCCGCCGGATACATCTGGCTGCGGTATTTCGCGCTGGCATGAGGTGCGCCGGGCCCGCCGCGATATCCGCATGGGCGGACCTGGTGCTATGCGGCGGAAATGCAGGCGGTAAAGCGCGGGCCGGCCGCGCCGGAGCCGATGCGGGCGGTGCCGTGGCTTTACGCTCGCCGGCGTGGCCAAAATCGTGGATGCGGTAAAGCGGTTACTGATCGGGCGGGCGCTGCCGAGCGAAGGGCTCCAGGAGACGCTGCTGCCCAAACGGCTCGCACTGCCGATTTTCGCCTCCGACCCGCTGTCGTCGGTCGCCTATGCCACGCAGGAAATCCTGCTGGTGCTGACCCTGGCGGGTCTCGCCACGCTGCACCTGGCCACCTGGGCGGCGCTCGCCGTCGTCGTGCTGCTGGCGGTGGTGGTGCTGTCCTACCGCCAGGTCGTGTACGCGTATCCGTCGGGCGGCGGCTCCTACGAGGTGGTGTCGACCAACCTCGGCCCCTCGGCGGGGCTCGTCGTGGCGGCTTCCCTGCTCGTCGACTACGTGATGACGGTCGCCGTCTCCGTCGCGTCGGGCGTGGACAACGTCATCTCGGCAATTCCGTCCCTCCACGAATACCGGACGGGGATGGCGCTGATTTTCGTCGCCCTTCTCGCGACGGTGAATCTGCGCGGGGTACGGGAATCCGGCCGCGCTTTCGCCGCGCCCACCTATCTCTTCATCGCCGGGGTGCTCCTCATGTGCGCCACGGGCCTTTTCCGCTGGGCCATCGGCGACGCGCCGGTGGCGGAATCCGCCCGCTACGGCGTCGAACCCGCACCGGGAGACGCCCACTTGGCCGGGTTCGCGCTGCTCATGCTGGGCCTGCGGGCGTTCTCCAGCGGCTGCACCGCGCTGACCGGGGTCGAGGCCATCTCCAACGGCGTCCCGGCGTTCCGCAGGCCCAAGTCGAAGAACGCCGCCGCCACGATGAGCGTGATGGGCCTGATCGCGATCGTGATGTTCTCCGGCATCACCGCGCTCGCCCTGATCGCCGACGTCCACATCACCGACGACACCTGCCGCCTGACGGGCTTCACCGGCGACTGCGCGAGCACCCCGCAGCGCACCGTCATCGCCCAGCTCGCGGCGGCCATCTTCGGCGGCGTGCACAGCGTCGGCTTCTTCTACCTCCAGGCAGCCACCGCCCTGGTCCTGGTGCTGGCCGCCAACACCGCCTTCAACGGCTTCCCCCTGCTGGCCTCCATCCTGGCCCAGCACCGCTACCTGCCGCGCCAGCTCCACACCCGCGGCGACCGGCTGGCCTTCTCCAACGGCATCGTCGCCCTGTCGGTGGTGGCCGGCGCCCTCCTCTGGGCCTTCCACGCCTCCGTCACCCAGCTCATCCACCTCTACATCCTGGGTGTCTTCACCTCCTTCACGCTCTCCCAGACCGGCATGGTCAGGCACTGGAACCGCGCCCTGCGCGCCGAGCAGGACCCGGCCGTGCGGCGCCGCCACCAACTCGCCCGCGCCATCAACGCGTTGGGCGCCGTGGTCACCGGCCTGGTGCTGGTCGTCGTGCTGCTCACGAAGTTCCTCCAGGGCGCCTACCTGGCGGTGCTGGCGGCCGTCATCCTGTGGCTGATGATGCGCGGCATCCGCCGGCACTACGACCGCACCGCGGCCGAACTCGCCGTCGCCGACCCGCGGACGGAGCTGGTGCTGCCCTCGCGGGTGCACGCCGTCGTACTCGTCTCCAAGATCCACAAGCCGACGCTGCGGGCGCTGGCCTACGCGCGTGCCACCCGGCCCGACACGCTGGAAGCCCTCACCGTCGCCGTCGACCGCGGCGAACTCGACGCCCTCACCGCGCAGTGGGAGGCGGCCGGCTTCGACACGCCCCTGAAGACCCTGGCCTCCCCGTACCGCGAGATCACCCGCCCCGTCGTCGAATACGTCCGCTCCATCGTCCGGGCCGGCCCCCGCGACGTGATCAGCGTCTTCATCCCCGAATACGTCGTCGGGCACTGGTGGGAGAACCTCCTGCACAACCAGTCGGCGCTCTGGCTCAAGAGCAGGCTGCTGTTCACACCAGGGGTGATGGTCACCAGCGTCCCCTGGCAGCTCCGTTCCTCCACCCGCAGGCCCCCGCGCCCCAGCGTGCGCGCCCCGGGCTCGGTCCGTCGCGGCGAGCCCGCGCTGGCCGCCTGGGCGCGGCGCGGCACCGCGGGCCGGGGGCGCGGCACGCCACCGGAGCCCGGCGCCGGGTGACGCCGGGGACCGGCCGCGGTCAGCCCGGCAGGCCCGGTGCCAGCGCGCTGCCGAAGGCGGCGGCGAGACGGCACATGTCCTCCGTCGCGTCCGCCTGGTAGGCGCTGAGGGTGATCTGCCCGAACGACGTGGGCCACTTGACCAGGCAGCCGTTCCCTGCCTGGTTGGGCGCGGCCTCCGCGGACGGCGCGCCGCTGACCGGGATCGGCGTCGGCGTCCCGCTGATGCTGACGGCTCCCGACGAGTACACGAGAGTGAAGTTGCCGTAGGGCGACTGCCAGCGGCAGGCGCGCATTCCCGAGCCGGTCTCGGGGTCGCCGGTGCCCAGCTGCCACTGGGCGGAGACCGACGCGCCGGGGGCGCCGCACGGGTCGGCCGGCGCGCCCGACGCGCCGCCCGAGACGCCGCCCGGCTCGATCCCGGGCGACGGCATGGCGCTGGGGTAGGCGGTGGGGTAGGAGGTGCCGGCGCCCGCGCTCGGGCCGACCGGCCAGGCCGGTTCCTCGTCGCCGTGGTGCAGCAGCGACCAGCCGCCGAAGCCCACCACGGCCACCGTCAGGACCGTCGCGACCACGGTCGTCAGCAGCGTGGCGTGCGACCACTTGGCACGCTCCGGCGACTTCTGCGACGCCGTCCCGTCCGCTTCCTTCGGCCCGAAGGGCCGCCCGGGTGCCGCCGCGGGCTGGGTGCCCCGCACCCACTCCTGCCGGTCCGTGTCCCAATAGCTCATCCTGTCCCCCTCATCCCAGCAGTGCGGAGATCGCCTGGACGACGGCCACCGCCGAAGCCAGTCCGCCGGCAAGCGTGCTGCCGCTGGTCAGCAGTGCCCGCAGCCGCTCCAGGCGTCCGCGCTCGGCCTGCTGCGTCCGCGCTATCCCGCCTTCCACCAGCGTGAGCTGGTCCGTGAGCTCGGCGATGGCATGGCCGTCGCCGTGGCCGTCGGAACCGGTTGCCGCGACGGGCAGCTCGGCGCGCAACTCCGCGAGCGCCCGCACCAGTTCGGGGGAGGCGAGGACCGGGCGGCGGGACGCGTCCAGCGCGTGCGCCTCCGGGCCCGCGGCCACCGCGCCGCCCGTCATCGTCCCGATGGCGATGCCGGACGGGGGCGGCGTCGCACCCGCAGGCGCCGGGGCCGCGGGTGCCGGTGCCGGCGCGCGGTCGGACCTGTCCTCGGCCCGTGCCCGTTCGCCGGCGGCGACGGCGCCGCCCGTCATCAGGCCGATGGCGATGCCGCCCCGGTCCGCCCCGCCCGTCCGCGCGGGCTCCCCTGCCGTCCGCCGTCCGCCGTCGTCCCGCTCGCCCTGGCCGTTCGGGTCCGTTGTCACGACTTCTCGCCCCCCGGGCCGTGCTTGGCCTTCGCGCCCTGCCCCGCGGCCACCGCGCCGCCGCTCATGGTGCCGATGAAGACGTTGCCCTCGCTGACCTGGACCACCTGCCGGTCGAAGCGCTCGGTCTCGTAGCCCTTGCTGCTGAGCGCGTCGCCCACGCCGCTGGCGATCCGGTCCTGGATCGTCTTCACGTACCGGCTGATGTCCATCTCCTGGAAGAGCGAGATGTCCTTGGTGCTGCCCAGCTCCCGCACCGACGTCACCGGGCCGTCGGGCAGCGCCCGTTCCGGCTCGACCAGCCAGATCATGAACGCCGATACCAGGGTGCGCACGGCGGAGACCGCGGCGGCGAAACTGGCGGTCGGGGCGCTCAGCAGGGCCCGCACGCCGTCGCGGACCAGGTTCTCCGTGCTGTGCTCGGCGATCACGTCGACCGCCCGGTACTCGGGACGCACCGGGTTGAGCACGTGCGGCACGACCTCCAGGACGAGCATCCCGCCCTGGGTGTGGACGCGCACCAGCACCGACACCACGACCTGTTCGTCCGCGCCGACCCTGATCCGCAGGAAGTGCCGCCGCGCCTCGCCGCCCTCGTCCACCGCCTCGCTCAGGTGCCGGCGCACCGTCTCCACGTCGTAGGGCACGTCCGCCCGCGCCACCCCCGCCGGCAGGTACACGAACTCCTTGATCTCCATGTCCTTGAGCCGGTCGAGGCTGGTGGCCGCCGCGGCGTCCCGCAGCGCCTCAAGACGCGGCCTGATCAACTCGATGACCTGGGCGCTGGTGAGCGGCGCCAGGCCCGGCTCCGCACTCCCCTTGCGCTTCAACTCCAGCGCGAACGACCAGGGTTCGTAGGGCGATCCCACGCCGATGAACGGCCGGAAGGGGTCGTAGATGGTGAGCCCGGCGTGCTGCTCACGCTCCACGGACCCGCTGATCCGCCGGTAGCGGTCGTACGGAGGGAGTTCGGCGCGCGGCAGTTCGGCGAACTCCTCGCGGCTCAGCTCGCTGCGCAGCACCCCCGAGACGCGGGTGCGGTGCAGCCAGATCGTCAGCGCGATCAGTATCGGGAAGAGGACGGCGGGCCAGTTGGCCGCCGAGCCGAAGACGAAGCCCGTCAGGGCGAGCGCCCAGTAGACCGCGACCAGCACCCGGGAGCCGATCGGGGCCAGGGCCAGCAGCCGGCCGCGCTGCCCCGGTACCGCGGCGCGCAGCGTGGTCCGGTCCACGGTGTAGACGGCGGTGCCCAGGCCGCTGCTCGCCCGCACGCTCCACATCACGAGGCACAGCGCGCCGTACCCGAGCGGCCACGCCATGGACATCTCCCCCCAAGGGGAGCCGTACGCGTAGTCGACGACGAAGAAGCCCACCCAGACGCACAGCAGCAGGAGGGCGGTGGGCACCTCCAGCTTCCGGGCGCGCAGCGCGTGCGCGAGGACCGGTACCGCGTCCACACCCACCGACGGCGCGATCGGCCGCTCCTCGTGCTGCACGAGCTGTTCGATCACGGAGCTGCGGAAGGTGTTGTCGAGATAGACGCCGGCGCAGAGCAGCCGGGTGGCTTCACTGCGGGCGCAAGGCATGCCAGATTCGGACATCAGTTGTCCCCCGATCGCCGAACTCCGGCCCAGATGCCGGGAGTTGACGCACTTTCAGGCCATAGCATAGCGACTGGCGGGGTGGACAGGTAGGGGTTGCGCCGGGCCTGCCAGGCGCCCGGACGGGGTGGTTCGCGGGGCGGGGCGACGGGTGGCGAAGTGGCGGGCGGTGCGCCCTGAGTGGCGGTGATCCGGCGTGACCGATTCCGTCGGCCTCTTTACGGGGACATCCGGCGTCATGTTTATGGGACATCCACCACCGGAAATCCGTAACGTAATTCGCCTTTCTTCGGTGGCGGATTAACCCGCCCCGCAATCATCAGGATCCACGTCACTTCTTTTGAGGAATTTGTGAGAGTCCGGCGTTTACCCACTCATCGTCGCCGGTGGGTGCCGGTATATGCGCGGACGCCATTCAATTTGCGTGAAGTAAGCACTCCGTTAATCTTCCGGTGACTGTTGACAGCCAGAATCCGCCAGATCTACGGTTGCGACCGCCTGATCAAAGGGCATGCAGCACAGGGGAGTTCACCGGAATACGCCGGCCTTTCCGGCCTGCGGTGTGTCATTTCCCCGCTGTGCACCACCCCTCCCATTTCCCACGACAGGAGAGCTGATATGCCTACCGCCATGCTGGAAGACTTCGACCTCGACATCCGCGAGCTCATCGAGGAGCCGGCGGCCGACAACGGCGACACCGCCGCCAAGGCCGAGACCACCACGGTGATCACCCCCATCTGCCACTGATCCGGCAGCACCGGGGCCCGCGGCGTGCCGCCTGCGGGCCCCGGCCCTTTACCACCTCTTACTACGTCGCCGGTCGCAGGGCGCGACGCGCCGGCCCGCGCCGGAGATGAGGAGCGCCCGCAGGTGCCGCATTCCCTCTTCCAGGCCGCCGGTATCGGCATGCTGCGCGCCCCGGTCCACCCGGTGCACGCCGCCCGCATCGCCCTGCCCGCCCCTGAACCCGGGACGGACGAGGCCGCAGAGCTGACCGCCGCGCTGCGCACGCTGGCCGACGACCCGCTGGTGCGCGAGGCGGTCGAGGTCTCCAGTCCCTCCCTCGCCGGCCTGCTGCGCCGCGCCCTGGACACCGGGCAGGACGTGCCCATCGCCCAACTGCGCCGTGCCGTCCGCGCGTTGGCCTCCTACCGGCTGCGGATGAGTACCCGTGCCACGCCGTTCGGGCTGATGGCCGGGGTCGCCCCGGTGCGCTTCGCCGGCCCTGGCGAGCCGCCCGAAGTGCGCTTCGGCAGCGCGCACCGCCGCGTGGTGCGCCCCGACCGCGAGTGGCTGACCGGCCTGGTGGCCGCCTGGGAGCGGCGCCCCGGCGTGCTGCGCGAACTGCGCGTGGTGGCCAACGCGCTGTGCCGGGTGCGCGGCGGGCGGCTGGTGCTGCCGTACGTACCGCAGTCCGCCCAGGAGGAGGGCGCGGCCGGCACCGTCCAGGAGGTGAGCCTGCGGCATTCGGCCGTGGTCGCCGCCGTCCTGGAGCTGGCCCGCCGCCCGGTGCCTGGCGCGGAGCTGGCCCGTGCGCTGCTGGCACGGTTCCCCGGCGCGACCGCGGATGCGGTGGACGGCCTGCTGGTGCAACTGGTCGGCAAGGAAATCCTGCTGACCGACGCCCGCCCGCCGCTGGAGGAGACCGACCCGCTCGGACACGTACTGCGCGCCAGTGCCGGCGCGTCCCCCCACGACCTTCCCGAACGTGCCGAACTCCTCGCCGTACAGGAGGAGTTGGCGCAGTACGGCGCCGTTCCCGTCGGCTCAGGCGGCCAGGACCTGGCGAAGGCCACCGCGCGGATGCGGGACCTGCACGAGCGGCCCGACCTGCTCCAGGTCGACCTCGCGCTGGACGCCGATGCGCGGCTGCCCGCCGCCGTCGCCGACGAGGCCGCCCGCGCCGCCGCCCTGCTGTGGCGGCTGGCCCCCGACGTGGCGGGGCCCGCGCACCTGCGCGACTACCACCTGGCATTCCTCAAGCGCTACGGCACCGACCGCCTCGTGCCGCTGACCGACCTGCTCGACCCGGACGCCGGTCTGGGCGCACCGGCCGGCTACCGGCGCCCGCCCGGCCCGCGCACCGCCCCGCCCGCCACACCGGACACGGCACGCGACCGCGTCCTGGCCGAACTGGCCCAACAGGCCCTCCTGACCGGCGAGTCCGAGGTGCTGCTGGACGACGGCCACCCCGCCGTACGCCTCCTCGCCGAGGACGGCGGCAGGCCACCGGAGTCGCTGGAGGTGGGCGCCCACCTGCTGGCGGCGGACACCGACGCGCTGGCCCACGGCGACTTCCGGCTCGTCCTGGCCAACGGCTCCCGGCAGGCCGGGGCGCTGCTCGGGCGGTTCGGCTACCTGCTCGGCGACGGCGCCGAAGACGAACTCGCCGCGCTGGTACGCGCCGATGACGCGCCCGGGGACGAGGGCGCGCTGCGCGCCCAGGTCGCCTTCCGCCCCGGCAGGTCCCGGGTCGGCAACGTCGCGCAGGTCCCGCAGTGGCTGGACCACGTCCTGCCGGTCGGCTGCTTCGCCGACCCCGACGACCCCGGCGTACTCGACCCGCGCCACCTGGCCGTAAGGGCCGACCGGGACCGGCTCCACCTGGTGGAAGCGGCCACCGGACGCCGCGTCGACCCCGCCGTCTTCCACATGCTCAACCCGAAGTGGGACCTGCCCAACGCGGCGCGCTTCGTGTGCGAGATCACCGCGAGCGGGCGGCGCCGCTGGCAGATGTGGCACTGGGGCGGCGCCGAGATCCTGCCCCGCCTGCCGCGGGTCCGCTACGGGCGCACCGTGCTCAGCCCGGCGCGCTGGCGCCCCGACGCGCAACTCCGCGCCGCCGACGCCTCGTTCGACCGGTGGTGGGAGACCTTCCGCGACTGGCAGCGGCGGTGGCAGGTCCCCGACCGGGTACAGGTCGGCTGGGCGGACCGCTTCGTCTCCCTCGACCTGACCCTGCCGGGCCACCCGCAGCTGCTGCGGCACGAGCTGCAACGCACCGACCAGGCCGAGCTGCGGGAGGTCCCCACCGACGCCGCCGGGCTCCCCGACGGCTGGCTGCACGGGCCCGAAGGGCCGCACCACGCCGAGGTCGTCATCCCCCTGCGCAGCGCCCCGGCCCCGCGCCAGGACCCGCCCGCCGCCGCCCGGCCCGTACGCCGCCCCGCCCCGCCGCGCCCGCCCGGCACCGTCCACCTGCCGGGCGGCGAGTGGCTCCAGGTCTGCCTCTACACCCCCGCCGAGCGCCACGAAGAGCTGCTCGCCGCCCAACTGCCGGAGCTGCTCGGCCAGTTGCCCGAGCAGGTCGACCGCTGGTTCTTCCTGCGCTACCAGGACGCCGAAGGGCCGCACCTGCGCCTGCGCTTCCACGCCCCGCCGGCCGTGCTGGCCAGGGACCTGCTGCCGCTCCTGCACGAGCGGGCCGCCGCCCTGCACACAGGCGGCCTGACCGGCCGCGTGGTGTGGGACAGCTACGACCCGGAACTGGAGCGCTACGGCGGCCCCGATGCCATGGCCGCCGCCGAACGGGTCTTCCACGCCGACAGCCTCGCCGTCCTGGAACACCTGCGGCGCCGCTACACCCGCCAGGACCCCACCGCCCCCCTCCTGCTCGCCGCCGCCGGCTTCGCCGACCTGGCCCGCGCCTTCCACCTGCCGGGCGGCGAGGCTCACCATCCGGCCCCTTCCCCCACCCCACTCCCCGACGGCCCCCGGCTCCCCGACGGCGCGGACTGGCTGCTGCGGAAGATCCCCAAGGACGAGGACCTCCAGCGGACCTTCCGCAACCACCGCCGCCAGGCCCTGCCCCTGGTCGACCCCTACCGCGCCGGTCCTGGCCCTTCGGCCGACGAGTCGCTGCGTGCCCTGTGGGACCACCGCGCCGAGGAGACCGCCCGCTACGGGCACCTCCTGCGCGGGCTCGGCGACCGCTGCTGGGCGGATCCCGACCACGTGCTCAGCTCCCTGCTGCACATGCACCACAACCGCCTGGCAGGCACCGACCGGGACGCCGAACGCCTCGCCCACGCCGTCGCCCGCGGCGCCGCCCAGGCCCACACCGACCGCAGACGGCACACCCGATGACGCCCACCGGACGGCTGCGCGCCCGCGCCGCCGATGCGGCGGCCGGGATCGCCGCCCGGCTGGCCGACCCCGAGCACGTCGCCGCAGCCGCCCCGGACTGGTCCCCGCTGAGCCTGGACGGCGGGCACCCCGGCCTCGCGCTGCTCTTCGCCGAACTCGCCCGCCACGACCCGTCGTTGAGAGCCGTCGCCCACGCGCACCTGGCCGCGGCGGCCACCCACCTGCCGGCCCGTGCGGGCCACAGCCTCTACCACGGCGGGCCGGCCCTGGCCTTCGCCGCCCACACCGCACGGCAGGCCCCGCAGCACTACGCCGGCCTCCTCGAACGCCTCGACCCGCTGCTCGACGCCGCCCTGCACCGCGCCCTGGAGGACGAACACACCCGCCTCGCCCAGGGCCGCCCCGGCGTGCCCTGTGCCCGGTACGACCTGGTCAGCGGCGTCACCGGACTGACCAGGCTGCTGCTGGCACGGCAGGACACCCACCGGGAAGCACTGGCCGACGCGCTGTCCTACCTGGTCCGTCTCACCTGTCCGCTGTCCCTGGACGGCGAGCCGGTGCCGGGCTGGTGGGCGCCCGCAGGGCCGGGCGGCGGCCCCGACCCGGACTTCCCCCGCGGCCACGTCAACTACGGCCTGGCGCACGGCATCAGCGGCCCCCTCGCGGTCCTGTCCGCCGCCCTGCTCGCCGGCACCTCCGTACCCGGAGTCCGCCGGGCCGTGGCCGACCTCGCCGGCGAACTGCTCGCCCGGCGCACCACCGAAGGCGGCTGGCCCGCGCTGATCCCCCTGGAGCGCTACGGAAAGGAGCCGCCCCCACCAGGACGCAGCGCCTGGTGCTACGGCACCCCCGGCGTCGCCTGCGCCCTCCACCGCGCCGGCCAGGCACTCGGCCGCCCCGACCTCCAGCGGATCGCGGTCGACGCACTCGCCGCCGACCTCGACCACCCCCGCCGCGTGACGGACCCCACCTTCTGCCACGGCCGGGCCGGCCTGCTGCACATCTGCCACACCCTCGCCACCGCATCCGGCGACCCCCGCCTGGCCGCCCACCGCGACACCCTCGCCGCCCAACTCCTCACCGCCCACAGGCCCCCCGGCCCGCACGACCACCCCGGCCTCCTGACCGGCACCGCAGGCATCGCCCTCGCCCTCCACGCCTACGCGACCGGCACCCCGCCCGCCAGCGGCTGGGACGGGGCGCTCCTCCTGAGCTGACCGTCGAACCAGGAGTGATCCTCATCAACCGCCCCACCCCCGCCCGGGGCGCGAAACCGCAGGTCAGAGAGGCTGCCGAGGGTTTTGGGGCGACTGTCCGGAATTTGACCGGATCGCCCCGTGGATAGCAGCCTTCCCCCCTGACCCGCGCACCGAGCGGTCCTGCGTCTCGTGAGCGCGTGCGTCCTTGCGGTGCGTCATGCCCCTGCGCGAATGCCCCAGCAAGGAACCTCATGCCGACTTCCCCTGCCCGAACCGCCACCGCCGCCGCCCCCACCGGAACGGATCCCGCCACGGACGGCGACGAAGACGGCCATACGCCGCCCACGCCGCCGCCCGGCGACCTCAAACGCACCGACATACCGGTGCTCGCCCTCAGCGGCGGGCTGCTCATCACCTTCGTCCTGGCCGCGCTGATCGCCCCCACGGCCACCGGCGATGCCGTCAACGCCGCCTTCACCTTCGTCGCGCGCTGGTTCGGCCCGCTGTGGCAGGTGCTGCTGCTCGCCACCTTCGGCGTCGCGCTGTGGCTGGGCTTCTCCCGGTACGGCAAGGTGCGGCTCGGCGGTGCCGGGGCACGTCCGGAGTACGGCAGGTTCCAGTGGGTGGCGATGATCATGTCGACGCTGCTCGCGGGCGGCGGCGTCTTCTTCGCGGCGGGCGAGCCCGTACAGCACTACGTCTCGACGCCCCCCTTCTACGAAGGCGTCGAGAGCGGCACCCGGCAGGCGACCGAAGCGGCGCTCTCCCAGAGCTTCGCGCACTGGGGCTTCCTCGCCTGGGCCGTCCTCGGAACCCTCGCCTCGATCGTGATGATCCGCGGCCAGGAACGCGGCATGCCGCTGCGCCCGAGGACGCTGCTGTACCCCTTCCTCGGTGAGCGCATCCGGCACTCCCGGCTGGGCGCCGCCGTCGACGTCGTCTGCGTCATCGCCGTGGTGGCCGGAACCGTCGGGCCGATCGGCTTCCTGGGGCTCCAGGTCTCCTACGGTCTCTCCGAGGTGTTCGGCATTCCCAACGGCTATCCGGTGCAGCTCGGCGTCATCGTCCTGCTGACCGTCGTCGCCGTGCTGTCCGTCGCCAGCGGCGTCAACCGCGGCATCCAGTTCTTCAGCAAGGCCAACGTCTGGCTCGCCGTCGTCCTGATGGCCGTCTTCCTCGTCCTCGGCTCCCTCGGCTTCGTCCTCGACTCCTTCCTCGGCGGGTTCGGCCAGTACGTACGGGACTTCGTGCCGCTGGCGCTCAACCGGGGCGACCACGCGTGGCTCGGCTCCTGGACGGTCTTCTTCTTCGGCTGGTTCCTCGGCTACGGGCCTCTGATGTCCATCTTCGTGGCCCGCATCTCCAAGGGCCGTACGCTGCGTGACCTGGTGGTCTCCACCGCGGTCATCCCCCCGCTGGCCACCATGTTCTGGTTCACCGTGTTCGGCGGCACCGGCATCTTCCTCGAACAGCAGCACCCCGGCACCATCTCGGGCCCGCTCAAGGCCGTCGGCATGGACGCCGCCGTCATCTCCATGGCCCAGCAGCTCCCGATGGGCGCCGTGGTCGCGGTCGCGCTGCTCCTGCTGACCATCACGTTCGTGGTGACCACCACCGACTCGATGTCCTACAGCATCGCCGCCGCCGGAACGACGTCCGGCGAACCCGCCCGCGCGGTACGCGCCTTCTGGGCCCTTCTCATGGGCGCGGCGGCTGCCGTCCTCATCCTCGTCGGCGACGGCGGCATCACCGCCCTGCAGTCGTTCATCGTCATCACGGCCGTACCCGTCGGCTTCATCATGCTCCCGACCCTCTGGACCGCCCCGCGCGTGGCCAAGGAGATGGCCAGGGAGCAGGGCGTCATCCCGGAGTGATGCCATCGTGGCGCCATCAAGGATGAAATGGCACCACTAAGGCTTGTGGTGGCACCTTCGTGGTGCCATAGTGAGCGCATGGACCTCACGCCCTACGTCGACAACCTCCGGCACGAGCTCGCGGTCGCCGCGGGCGCGGGTGGCGACGAAGCCCGCGCCCTGGCCGAGCGGCTGGCCGCACCTCTGGAGTCGGCCGCCCGGCTGGCGCTGCTGAACGCGCTGTCCGACGCGATGGGAGAGGTCACCCGCGAGCTGACGCCGGGCTCGGTCGACGTACGGCTGCGCGGGCTCGACCCCGAGTTCGTGGTGACGCCACCGGTGGCACACGAGGTGTTCGAGGGGGCCGGGGAGGCCGAGAGTCACCCCGCGCCCCCGCCGGCTCCGGTCGCGGAGACCGACGAGGGCGGCACCGCGCGCATCAACCTCCGGCTCCCCGCCCACCTCAAGACCCGGGCCGAGGAAGCCGCCGGCCAGGAGGGACTCTCGGTCAACGCCTGGCTCGTACGGGCCGTCGCCGCCGCGCTGGAGCAGCCGGACGAGCGCGCCCGCCCGGCCGGCCGCCCCGCCCGGGGGCAGCAGGGCTTCACGGGCTGGGTCCGCTAGGACAGCCGCGGCGCCACCGCCCGCCAACCCCGTACGCGCATCGGCTCAGCCACTCCTTCACTCCACACAGCACTCTCTGAGGACTGTCATGCCCATGACCAAAACGACCTCCGTGCTCACCGCTGCGCCGGCGATCACCGCCACCGGACTGTCCAAGTCCTACGGCGGCAAAGTGGTGCTCGACGGCATCGACCTGCACATCCCCGAGGGCACGGTCTTCGCCCTGCTCGGGCCCAACGGCGCAGGCAAGACCACCACCGTCGAGATCCTCTCCACCCTCATCCCCGCCAACGCAGGCCAGGCGCGGATCGCGGGCCACGACCTGACCGGCGAGGTCGATGCTGTCCGCGCCGCGATCGGCGTCACCGGTCAGTTCGCGGCCGTGGACAACCTGCTGACCGCCCACGAAAACCTCGTGCTCATGGCGGATCTGCACCATCTGAGCCGCCGCGAAGGGCGGCGGCGTGCCACCGGGCTGCTGCGCCGCTTCGAGCTGACGGAGGCGGCCGACACGTCCGTCGCCACCTTCTCGGGCGGCATGCGGCGCAAGCTCGACCTCGCGATGACCCTGGTCGGCGACCCGCGGATCATCTTCCTCGACGAGCCGACCACCGGCCTCGACCCGCGCAGCCGCCGCACGATGTGGGAGATCATCCGCGGCCTGGTCGCCGACGACGGCGTCACGATCTTCCTGACCACGCAGTACCTGGAGGAAGCCGACCAGCTCGCCGACCGCATCGCCGTCCTTGACCAGGGAAAGCTGGTCGCCGAAGGCACCGCGGACGAGCTGAAGCGCCTCATCCCCGGCGGCCACATCCGCCTCCGCTTCGGCGACGCGAACGGACTCGAAACGGCCGCCGCGCTCTTCGGCTCCGCCGCGCGCGACAGCGAAGAACTCACCCTGCGCATCCCCGGCGACGGCGACATCCCCACCCTGCGCGCCGTCCTCGACGCCCTGGACAACGCGTCGGTCAAGGCCGATTCCCTCACGGTGCACACCCCCGATCTCGACGATGTCTTCCTCACCCTCACCGGCCGGGCCCAGCCGGGCGCCGGGCCCAACTCCCGCAAGGAGAGCGTCCGATGAGTTCCCTGTCCTACGCCGTCAGCGACTCCCTGACGATGCTGCGGCGCAACCTGAAGCACGCGCTGCGCTACCCGAGCATGACGGTCTCGGTCGTCGCGATGCCGCTGGTGATGCTGCTGCTGTTCACCTACGTCTTCGGCGGCGCCCTGGGCACCGGCATCGGAGGGACACCCACCGGCGGCGGTGCGTACATCGACTACATCGCGCCCGGCATCATCCTGATGGCCGCGACCTCCGGAGCCCTGTCCACCGCGGTCAGCATCTGCTCGGACATGACCGAGGGCATCGTCAACCGGTTCCGCACGATGTCGATCTCCCGCGCCTCGTTCCTCACCGGGCATGTCGTCGGCAGCGTCATCCAGACGCTGGTCAGCATCGCGCTGGTCGTCGGTGTCGCCCTGCTGATGGGCTTCCGTCCCAGCGCCACCCCCGTGGAGTGGCTCGCCACCGTCGGCATCCTGGTCCTGCTCATCCTGGCGCTCACCTGGCTGGCCGCCGCCATGGGCCTGATCGCCAAGAACGTCGAGACCGCCAGCAACCTGCCGATGCCGCTGACGTTCCTGCCCTTCCTCGGCAGCGCCATCGTCCCGCCGGATTCCATGCCCACGGGGCTGCGCTGGTTCGCCGAGTACCAGCCCTTCACCCCGGTCATCGAGACGCTGCGCGGCCTGCTGATGGGCACCGGGATCGGCAACAGCGGGCTCATCGCCCTCGCCTGGTGCGTCGGCCTCACCCTGGCCGGCTACCTCTGGGCCCGCTCGGCCTTCAACCGCGACGCACAGCGGTAACCGCCCCACCCCACAAGCCACTTCACCCTGCACCCAGCACCCGGCACGCAGCACTTAACGCTCAGCACCCAGCACCGGAGGACACCATGCACAACGAACCGTCGACGCACCCCGCCCCCGACGCGACGCCGCACTCCGAGCCGGTGACACGGCCGACCGACCGCCGCACGGGCTGCCCCTTCGACCCGCCCGCCGAGCTGACGCAGTTCCGCGCGGAGCAGCCACTGCGCCGGCTGCGCTTCCCCGACGGCCACATCGGCTGGCTGGCCACCGGGTACTCCGTGTGCCGCACGATCATGGCCGACGCACGGTTCAGCTCCCGCAAGGAGCTGATGCACGACCCGTCCCTGGACATCGGCGACATCGAGATTCCTCCGGCGGAGCCCGGCGAGTTCATCCACATGGACGGGGCGCGGCACGGCCGTTACCGGAAACTGCTGACGGGCAAGTTCACCGTCCGGCGGATGCGCCTGCTCACCGAGCGGGTCGAGCAGGTCACCGCCGACCACCTGGACGCCATGGAGCAGGCCGGCCCTTCGGCGGACCTGGTGACCGCGTTCGCCAAGCCCATCCCCGCGATCATGATCTGCGAGCTGCTGGGGGTGCCGTACGAGGACCGGGGCTCCTTCCAGGAGCAGGCCGAGACGATCTTCGTCGGGGACCTGGAGGACAAAATGGCCGCCTACACGGCGATCCAGACGTACCTCACCCAGCTGGTGGCCGCCAAGCGCACCGCCCCCACCGACGACATACTCAGCGACCTCACCGACAGCGACCTCACCGACGAGGAACTGATCGGCGTCGGCTTTCTCCTGCTGGCGGCCGGACTCGACACCACCGCCAACATGCTCGGGCTCGGCACCTTCGCGCTGCTGAGCAACCCCGGCCAACTCGCCGCCCTGCGCGGCGATCCGAGCCTCGCAGGTCAGGCCGTCGAGGAGCTGTTGCGCTATCTGACCATCGCCGACCCGATGCTGCGGGTCGCGCTGGAGGACATCGAGATCGACGGCCGGCTGGTCAAGGCCGGTGAGACGGTCGCCATCGCGCTCCAGGCCGCCAACCGCGACCCGGCGAAGTACCCCGAGCCCGACCGCCTCGACCTGCACCGCAAGGCCACCGGACACCTGGCCTTCGGCCACGGCGCCCACCAGTGCCTGGGCCAGCAACTGGCCCGCGTCGAGATGACCGTCGCCTTCCCGGCGCTGCTCACCCGCTTCCCGACGCTGCGGCTTGCCGTCCCGCCGGAGGACGTACCCCTGCGCGCCCACACGAACATCTACGGCGCGGAGAGCCTCCCCGTCACCTGGGACGAGGAGTAGGCGCCGGCGTGCGCAGATCGAGCGCCGCCGACGGCCGTACGGAGCCGACGGGTTCGCCGTGCCCGAGCACCGGGGCCGTGGCGAGCGCGGACAGTCGCGGGTCGGCGTCGACGTCGACGCCGATGTGACGCAGGGCCGCGGTCATGACGACGGGCCGGGGGCGCTGTCCGCCGTCGGCGATCTTGAGGGCGACGGCGGAACCGTCGGGCAGCGCGAGGGCGTACACGCCTTCGGCGCCGTCCTTGGCGACGGCGCCCGGAACGGCCTGCATGAGGGTGGTGACATCCCGTCCGGTACCGCCGACGTACTCGGGGTGGGCGTTCATCGCGGCGGCCACCCGCGCTTCGTGGCTGCCTGCGGGGGCGGTCGCGATCGTGGCGAAGGCGCGCGCGAGGCCGGTGAGGGTGAGCGAGAACAGGGGCGCGCCGCAGCCGTCGACGCCGACCGCGGTCGACTTCTCCCCTGCGAGGTCCTCCAGCGCTTCCCGCAGGGCGAGTTGGAGGGGGTGGTGGGGGTCGAGGTAGTCCTGTACGGACCATCCCGCGGCCACGCAGGTGGCCAGCATCGCGGCGTGCTTGCCCGAGCAGTTCATGGTGATGCGGCTCGGCCCGAGCCCGGCGGCCAGGTGCGCGGGCTGCGACTCGGTGCCGATGGGCAGTGCGGCGGTGCATTGCAGGGCGTCCTCGGTCAGGCCCGCGCCCGCGAGGATGCGGCGTACGCCATCGAGGTGGAAGGTCTCGCCGGAGTGGCTCGCGCAGGCGAGCGCGAGGAGTGCACCGTCGAGGCCGAGCCCCGCGCGGAGCATGCCGACGGTCTGGAGGGGCTTGTTGGAAGAGCGCGGGTAGACGGGTGCGGCGACGGGGCCAGCGGTCAGCGCGGCGTTGCCGTCCGCGTCGAGTACCACGACCGATCCGTGGTGCACGGACTCCAGGAAGTCGCCGCGCCAGACCTCTGCGAGCACGGGGTAGGTGTCCTGTGATGCTCGTGAGGGAGCAGGGGATTCCTCGGTGTGTGCGGTGGTCATGCTCGTCCCTCCGGTCGGTTGCGCGGGGTGTGCAAAGGGCGTCACGAGCCCGTCGAACTGTCGACAGTTATCAGTTTTTGGGGCACGTGTCGACGGTTGGCCACGATGAAAGACGATCGCGGAGAACCGTTGACAGCGGGTCCGCGCCGCCTGTCCACTGTCGTCTGTCGCCACGTGCAGTGGGGACTGTCGACAGTTCGTGACCCCGCGAGTGCTGTACTGCGAGCACCACACCGGCCCCTCGCCCCCTTGGAGATTCCCGTGACCGGACTGGTCCACCGCGGCTTGGCGGGACAAGTCGTGGAGATGCTGCGCGAGCAGATCCTCACCGGCGTGCTCCCGCCGGGCTCCCGCCTCAACGAGGTGGAAATCGCCCGCGATCTGGGCATCAGCCGAGGCCCGTTGCGTGAGGCCATCGGGCAACTGGTGAGCGAGGGCCTTCTCGTTCACGTGCCCAACAAGGGCGCTGCGGTCTTCGCCGCCCGCCCCGAGGACGTGGTGGCGCTCTTCGAACTGCGCGCGGCCCTCGAATGCGCGGCGGCACGCATGGCCGCACACCGCCGCCGGCCGCAGGAAGTGACCCGTCTGCGCAAGGTGTGCGAGCGCTCCCGCAAGGCCCGCGAGACGGGACGCAAGCTGCCGTACGACTTGGACCTGGACTTCCACCGTTCACTGATGGAGGCGGCGCACAGCCCGCGCATCGCCGAGCAGGTGTGGCTGGTGCAACAGCAGGTGATCGTGCTGCGCAGCGGCCTCACCTCGCGGACCGCTCACACGGAGACCTCGCTGACCGATCACGAAGCGATGGCGGGGGCGGTCGCGGAGGGCGACGCCGATCTCGCGGCCAGCCTGATGGAGGCCCATCTCGCGCTGGTGGAAACCGAACTGCTGCAGACCATGCAATCCGAAGCCCGCAACGAGGAGGCTCCGGGGGCGCACCGTACGGGACGTGCCGCACCGTGACGCGCACGCCCCGCCCCCGCGACCTGGGCATCGCCCCCGGCATCCTGCCTCCCGGGCCGTCGAACTCCCTCACCGACGTACCCGGCGTCCGCGTCGGCCACCGCACGCTCGATCACGACGGCGCGGAGCTCCCGGTGCGCACCGGCGTGACCGTCGTCGTCCCGGCACCCGGCTCGCTGTTCCGTGCGAAGCCGGCCGCGGGCCTGGAGGTCGTCAACGGATTCGGGAAAGCCGCGGGCCTGAGCCAGATAGCCGAACTGGGCGTCCTGGAAACGCCGTTGGCGCTGACGAACACGCTCGGCGTCGGCTCCGCCTTCGAGGGCCTGGTCCGGCACGCGCTGGACGGACACCCGGAGATCGGCACCACCACGGGCACCGTCAATCCGGCGGTCTTCGAGTGCAACGACGGCTGGCTCAACGACATCCGGGGCCTGCATGTACGCCCGGACCACATTCTCGACGCGCTGAAGGCGGCGTCCGAAGGACCTGTGCGGGAAGGGGCGGTGGGAGCGGGCACCGGCATGGTGGCCTTCGGCTGGAAGGCGGGCATCGGTTCCAGCTCCCGCCTCGTCGACGCCGGGGACGGCACCTGCTTCACGGTGGGCGCCCTGGTCCTGGCCAACTTCGGTCTGGCCGACGACCTGACCGTGCTCGGCATCCCGGTGGGCCGCACCCTCACCCCGCAACAGGCCAGGGAACAGGCCGAGTTCGCGCGCGGTGCCGGGTCCTGCGTCGTCCTCATCGCCACGGACGCCCCGGCCGACGCCCGTCAGCTGCGCCGCATGGCCAAGCGCGCGACGGTCGGCCTGGCCCGCACCGGCGGCATCGTCCAGCACGGCAGCGGTGAGTACGCCCTGGCCTGGTCGACGACACACCGCATCCCGCACCGGCCGCCGGGCCCCGTCCGGCCCGCCTCGGCCCTCGCCGAGGACGGCCCCCTGATCGACCTGTTCTTCCGGGCCGTCGCCGAAGCCACCGAAGAGGCCGTCATCGGCTCCCTGTTCGCCGCCCGCCCGGTGACCGGCGTACGCGGCCACCACGCCCCCGCACTTCCCGCGGACCGTATCGCCGACCTCGTCCACCACCCGGCGCCCGTCGAGGCGCGCGGGACGCCGCACCTCCCGACGTAACCGCCGCAGCCCCACCCCACCCCCACCACCACCTCCATCATCTTCGGCGCGCCGGGCCACCCGGCGGCCGGCTGAACCCTGCCCTCAACCACCCCGAAATGAGCGACTCATGCCAGAAACCGCTCCGGCCGAGGCGTCCCGGCGCAGGCCGACCTTCCTCCAGGCCCTCACCCCCGTCGTCGTGATGATCGCCCTTCTGGTCACCGGCACGGTCTGGCTGGACCTCGACCCCGTGATCCTGCTGATCGTCGCCAGCACCTTCGCGGGGGCCTTCGCCCTGCGGCTCGGCCTGAGCTGGGAGCAGATGCTGGCCGGCATCTGCCGCAAGATCGATTCGACGATGCCGGCGCTCCTGATCCTGATATCCATCGGGATGCTCACCGGCACCTGGATGGTCAGCGGGACCATCCCGATGATGGTGGACCTCGGACTCCGGGCGATTGCCCCGCACTGGATCATTCCGGTGTCCTTCCTGATCACCGCCGTCGTCTCCACACTCACCGGGACGTCATGGGGCTCGGTCGGCACGGTCGGCGTCGCCCTCATCAGCGTGGCGGGCGGACTGGGCGCCTCGCTCCCCATGACAGCGGGCGCGATCGTGGCGGGCGCGTACTTCGGCGACAAGATGTCCCCCCTGTCGGACACCACGAACCTCGCCCCGGTCGTCGCGGGCGCCAACCTCTTCGCGCACATCCGCCACCTCCTCTACACGACGGTCCCGGCCGCGGTCCTCTCGCTGATCATCTACTTCTTCCTCGGCCTGACCCAGCACACGAACTCCGTGCGGGAACCGGGCCGGCAGACGCAGGAACTCCTCGCCTTCCTGGACAAGGCGTTCACGTTCAGCCCGCTGCTGCTCCTGCCTCCGCTCGTGGTCCTGGCCGGCGCGGTGCTGCGCAAGCCGCCGCTGCCGACGATCATCCTGTCGTCCATGGTCGCGGCGGTGCTCGGCGGCGTGGTGCAGGGCTTCTCCCTGAGCGACCTGAGCACGGCCGCGTCCGACGGTTTCAGCGTCGACATGCTCACCGCCCACGGCGGGGCTCCGCACTCGGTTCCGGCCGCGGCCCAGACCCTCCTCAACCGCGGCGGCCTCGCCTCCATGACAAGCGTCGTGCTGATCGGCCTCGCGGGCTTCGCCTTCGCGGGCATCATCACCGAGGCCGGCTGCATGGACGTCCTGATGACCCGCCTGCTCAGGCGCGTCCGGCGCACCGGCGGCATCGTGCTGGCGACCGTGGGCTCGTCGGTCGGCGTGGCCCTGGCCACCGGCACCTCGTATCTGACGATCCTCATCCCCGGCGAGGGCTTCAAACAGGTCTACGCCGACCACGGCCTCGAACCGAAGAACCTCTCACGCACCCTGGAGGACTCCGGCACCGTAATGGTGCCCCTGATCCCCTGGAGCGAGGCCGGGATGTACATGTCGACCGCCCTGGGCGTCACGACCCTCTCCTACGCGCCGTACGCCTTCCTCTGCTACCTGGGCGCCGTGTTCGCAGTGATCTGCGGCTACACCGGAATAGGCATCACCCGAAGCAAGCCGACGCAGGGGAGGAGCGCGCCTGCTGAGCCTGCGGGCTCTTAGGGTGTGTCCGGAATCCCTTGGGGGCACCAACTCGGCCCGTGGGTCGGCCCGTTAGGGCACGCGACCCGAAAAGAGTCCAGACAACAAACAAGCCCCAGGTCACCGACCTGGGGCTTCATCATGGAGCGGGTGACGGGAATCGAACCCGCGCTCTGAGCTTGGGAATCAGGGGGCCTTCACGGGCCCAATGCGTGTCTGACCTGCGAAGACGCTGCAATGCGAGCTGGGTTCCGGGGTAACTTCCTGCCCCGTGTTGACCGTTGTTCGCCGCTCCATCTGGCACGGCAGTGGCACGGCGGGTGCATGTGCCCGAGAACGGGCTCGCGCTGTACCTGAGAGCTTGCTCGGCAGGTGTGCGCACGGACGGTGCGAAGTCGGCATTGCTGCCGCAAGTGGCAGCTTGTCCTGCAAGGCTGGGCGGTGTGACATACGCAGTGACAGTGGATACGCAGATCCCGAACGGTGCTTCGGAGCTGGACGATCTGCATCGGGTCGGTGCCGGCGCCCTCCTGGAGCAGGGTTTCGACTCGGTCGAGTCGATCGATGGCCCGGACGGAGTGGAAGCGGAGATTGCCGACACGTGGGTGGGCGTCCATCCCGGCGGCGCGTTGCTCAAGGTGTTCGTGGACGCGCCGGCGCTGGAGTTCGCGGAGCAGGCGGTACGTGCGCTGGTGGAGGAACTGCTCGATCGCTCGGAGCTGCTCGCCGACTGGACCGTCGAGCGGTGCGAGGTCGAGCTGCACCCCGATCTCGCGAAGGAGAGCCTGGAGGCGGCCGACGGCCCGGATGCCCCACCGGAGGATCTCGCCTCGCGGCGTGCCCGACTGGCCGGGCCGGCCGCGCGAGATGCTTCTGCCGGCGCGACGGGCGAAGCTGTTGATACCGAGGTGGCGCAACGCAGGATGCGCTCGATGGCCGCCCGGCTGCGGGCTTTCGACCCGGCGATGTTCGGCGCCCCCGATGAGGAGGAGAAGGACAACGACCTTGCCGACCACGGCGCCCGGGTGTCGGTTGATGATGCGGATCTGGCGGCCGGGGCGTTGGTGTGGGCGATGGATGTCCTCTTGGACGAGCTGTTCCAGGACGCATATGCGCTGGCCGAGGAGAAGACGAACGTCGCCGATTGCGACCGGCCGATGTGGCTGCTCGATGAACTGCCTCCGCGCTACGCCTTGCGGTACGACGCTCGCTTCGCCCGGCGCTTCCTGGTGACGGCCATCGCCCTGACCACACGCTTCACGGAGGGAAGCTTTGAGCAGCTGAGCTGTGTGGCGGAGGAGTTGGCGCTGAGGCTTCTTCTCGGCCGGGCTGAGGTGACTCTTGAGACGTTCGGTCTCCTCGATGACGGGGTTGCGTCGGCTCTGGAGTGCTTTACCGCGATGGTCTACGAGGACATGGACCACGAGTGGCTGTACGACGACTCGAAGGACGGCATCGACGAGAGCCCGGTGGGTGAATACCTCGGCGTCGCGCCTATGGGGCTGACGAGCTGGTTCAAGCCGTTCAACGAGGACCGGTATGTCCATCCCTACGCAGTGGATGAACCCTACGCAGTGGATGAACCCTTCGCTGAGGAGCGCTGACCGAGCGGGGGAGGGGGAGCAGGCACTGGTTGGCGGCCACGAGGCAGAGCAGTTGACGCCACCGGGGGTGAGTCGCTCCCCCCCGGGAGGACGCGTACAACCATGCCCGGCCTCGCCGCAATCACCCGATAGAGACTCCTGTTGATGAACGAACTCCCGATGATCTCCATGCGGTCGGTGGTGGGCGCGACTCGCAGGTGCCGGTCGGCCGCGGTTGGTGTCGGCGCGAGGATGGCGTGGGCGAGCCTCACGGACTTGGTCGGGACCTTGTGCTGGTCGCGGTGGGTTTCGCACGGCAGGTCGGTCCGTGCGCGAGCGCGATCTGTGGGTGCTAGGGCAGGGCTCGGTGTTCCCGAAAGACCGCAGTCTGATCCCTCGGATCTGACGTCCAGGGTCCGAACTGCCCTGCTGTGGTACGGGGGTTGTCGACGTGGAATCACGCCATGGCCTCACGCGTCGTGTGCGCGGCGTCGTCAACCCCGATCCTCGTGCCTGGCTTGATCGGCGGTCGGCCGAAGCCAGAAGGGGACCGGTGTGATTCGGCCATGCCCCGTCCCTCGATCTAGTGCACTAAATACACTCTCGGTGTTCACCGTCATCGATCCTTCACCACGGGACACCCATGTCTGCGGCCATTTCCTTGATCGTTGTCGGGCTTCTTCTCCGGCAATTCGACCGGTTCCGCCACCTACGCAAACCCACGACGTTGACAGCGGCCGAGGCAATGTCCTTGCAGAGGTCGCGTGCGACGGTGTGGGCTCCGACGCTGCTGCTGGCCGGGGAGTGGATACAGATCGTCGGCTGGTGGCTTCTGGCCGGCACGCGGCCGGTGTTGGCCGTTGTCGCCGCGGTGGCGGTCGGGGTGCACTTCAGGCACCTGCAGGAGATCAGCCACTTTGCGGTGCACGGTGTCCTGGCCCGCGGCCGACGGGCCAACACAGTGCTGGCGGAGGTCTTCGTGCATCTGCCGATGGCGCTGGGGCCCGTGGGGGAACGCAGGACCCGGCACGTGCGGGACCACCACCCGAACGCGACCGTCAGCGGTGTCGATCCGAATCTGGCGGAGTTGCGGGCTGCTGGGCTGGTGCACGGTGCGACGAAGGGTGCCGTGACACGTGCGGCGTTCCACCCGTTGACCGTTCGCGGGTGGTGGGGCACGGTCAGCGGAATCGGGCGGGCCCTGACCCGCTCGGAGGGCTTGGCCGCAGTGGTGGTCCTGGTGGCCGCGTACGCGGCGGGCGGGTGGATCGGGCTGGTCGCCGGGGTGATCGTCCCCCGACTGTGGCTGTATCCGCAGCTGGCCTGGCTGTCGTTGCTGGGGGAGCACACCTGGTTCGACCCGCAGCGTCGTACCGGGAGCCGGGTCGAGATAGAAGCGGGGCGTTGCCTACGCCTCTATCCGGAGGGTGCACTGATGTCGGCCGTGGCGGCGGTCACCTGGCTTCCTTACGGCGATCTTCACCATTACGCGCACTCCGCTCACCCGGCAGTGCGATGGAACTACCTCCCGGCAGTGGAGCGTGGGCTGGTTCCACCGCACTGCACTCCGGCGACACTCCTGATGGGGTCAGACTCCCTTCTCGCCCGCCATCGCCGGGCCCTCACCCAAGTTGAAGATGTCCCGGCCGCATCGATTTCGGGGCATCCGGCGAGCAGCAGGGAGCCCTGACTTCGTCACGCCCCGTCCTGGCATCGGATCCTGCGGCGCGTTCAGAGACCATCGACGATGGCGGCGGCCTCCTGCGGGTTCCAGGCGTCCAGCAGAGGACGGACCGCAGCCTCGTAGGTGTGCAGAGCACGGGGCGCACCCATGCCGTGCTCCCAGGCACGAGTGAAATGGCCGACGTAGGTGTCGATGCCTTTGAAGAGGACGGTGGAGCGGCCTTGGGTGTATGCCTCGTCGCCTTGTTCGTCTTCAATGAGGACAGCGGCGTTGGCGAACACCACGGTGTCGACGGTCTCTTGGGGCCGCAGGTGCTCGCGCACGGCCAGGCCGCAGATAACGCCGAACTGTCGATGATGGGTTATCAGGGACAGAAGGTCGTGGGCGAAGTCCCGGTCGATGAGGTCCTCGCGTTTCACCACGAACAGTCGGTCGATGCGCCCGCCGGCTTCGACGAAGCGGCGGTTGGCGTCGAGGTATCCACGGCGCCGGGTGAGCAGAGACGGGTTGATCGTGCGGTCGATGGCCAGGATCCGCTGCGGCTGAACCTCTGTCCCGATGAGGGCATCGACGAGCGCAACCGAAATCCAGGGCACATCGGTGCCGTGAATGCTGAGATAGCCGTCCGCGATCCCGCGGTAGTCGGAGACCAACGAGTTCTCCAGCTGGGAGCGGATCACGTCGTAGTACGAGGGCTCGTCCATGGCCTCGATGCTGTTCGTGCGGCGTAGCTGGATGTGGGTCCTGTTCGACCAGAGGCGACCGACGACGACTATCAGGATCAGGACTGTCTGCAGGACGACGATCAGCACCAGGTTTACGTGATCGACAGCCCAGGCCACGACGGGGGCGGCCAAGGAGATGATGCCGACCGCAGCGCTCAGGGCGTTGCTGTTGAGTGCGTCGATGATCCGCGTCGGCAGGTCAGGCCGCTGCGCCATGAGTTCCCCCTCCAGATATGTGCGGCTGTTATATATGCGGCTGCTCCCCCATCCCTCCCTGCGACCGGGCAGGATGCATTCACGTACCAGGTGGGGGCGCAGCGATGGTGTAGGTGATGTCCCACAGTTCGCTCGGGACGACCCAGTCGGCGGTTTCCACCGCGCGGCCGTCGGCGTAGTGGGTGCGTTCGATGAACGTGGCCTGGGCTCCGGTGGCCAAACCGAGAAGGTGGGCCTGGTCGCGGTTGAGCCGGATTGGGCGCGGGACTTCGACGACACGGGTGATCGCGATTCCCAGGTGCCGCATACGCGTGATGACGCCGGCGCCGGCGAGCGGGCCTCCCTCGGGCAGGACTACGGCGCTGCCTCCGGTGACGGCCATGGGCTCCCAAGAGGTGGCCAGGAGGACGGGGCGGGAGTCCGTGAAGAACTCGTATGTGGTGAGCACGCACATGCCGTCGTCACCGATCCCCAGTCGGAACGCGGTCTCGGGACCGGCCGGGACTTTCGCGATGCTGCGGGCTTCCCAGGTTCCTGTGAAGCCCGCCGGAGCGGGTGAGGTTGTGCCTGAGACGGTACGACGCAGGACCCGGCGTTCGCGGGGCGCACGGACGAAGGTTCCGGACCCGGCTCGCCCCTCCAGCAGGCCCTCCTCGATCAGGGCTTCCTGAGCGCGGCGCACGACGTTGTCTCCAACACCGAATTCCGCGCTGAGTGCCGCTCGGGAGGGGAGCTGGTCGCCGACGCTCCACATGCCGCTCGTGACACGGTCACGCAGCAATTGTGCGATGCGCAGGAAGGGGGCCGGACGCGCCGATCCAGATGCACCCATGCTGCTCCTCACCTGCAAGGTCAACTTCACGGGGTTGACAATTTAGCCCACCGGCTAAAATCTAGTTAACTAGCAATTCGTGCCGTGATCGGAGGAGCGATGCCAGACGTATCAGGGCAGCCCTCCGATGTTGTGCGTGCCTACGCGGCGTTGAACGATCTGGCTGGACGCCCCCCCTCTCTGTGCAGTGAAGCGGACGGGGCAGTCTGCTTGGAACTGGCCATCACCCCCGCCCTTACCGCCCGCTGGGGTGATCTCTTGGCCGTTCTCGACCTGGGCAGCACCTACGGGCTGGCCGACACCGACGATGGTCAGATGGCCTGGACGCGCTTCGACGCGCCGGGGACGAGATGACACCCCACATTCCGTTCACCAAGGGGAACGGCGCGGGCAACGACTTTCTCGTGCTGCACGATCCCGACAACCGGATCGCCCTCACCCCGGCTGCGATATCGCACCTGTGTGACCGGCGGACGGGAATCGGAGCCGATGGCCTCCTGCGTGCCGTCCTTTGCGACCGTTTACCCGAGGCCCACCGATATGGCGGGCTGGCAACGTGGTTCATGGACTACCGCAACCCCGACGGAAGCCTCGGAGAGATGTGTGGCAACGGCATCCGTGTCTTCGCCCGGCACCTGACCCATCACCACCACAGCCCGCCCGGCCGCCTCACTCTTGCCACCCGCGCCGGCCTGCGTACCGTCGACATTGCCGACGCCGGCCCCTCGGGGGATGTCACCGTCCACATGGGGCGACCCCATCTGCCCTTGCCCGACGGCGCGTTGACCGTCACCTCCGGACGACGTTCGTGGCCCGCACTGTACGTCGACGTCGGCAATCCGCACGCCGTCGCTTTCGTCGATGATCTCGACCACCCCGGCTCCCTTGCTTCCCCTCCGGCCGTCGTCCCGCCACCGCCGCGAGGCGTCACCGTCGAGTTCGTCCGTGCCTTGGCTCCCGGCCGTCTCTCGCTCCGCGTTCATGAACGCGGAGTTGGTGAAACCCCGGCTTGCGGTACTGGAGCCTGCGCCGCCGTCGCAGCCGCCCATCAGGCCGGCACCCGTCCACCTGGTGGGAGGTACCGCGTCGATGCTCCTGGCGGCACACTTCACGTCCATGTCCTGCCCGACGGAACCCACATGCTGACCGGTCCCGCCGCACTGACCACCGGTGGATCCCTTTCTCCTTCGCCCCTGTACTCCATGGACGTTGCCGCACAGCAGGGTGCCGTCGACTGAAGACGGAAGGGGCAACACCCCTCGTGCGACGGCGGGCGAAGTCCCACTACGCCTCGTGCCACTGCTTGAGAACCATCGTCATGGTCGCTTTGACGATCTCGACCGCCTGCGTACCGTAAACGGCCTGTGATTGCAGAAGCGTGAATACCTTGCCGTACTGCTGTAGGTCATACCGGGTGGACAAGTCCACCGCCGACGAGACGAGTTCAAGTTTCACCCGCTCATCGTCAAAGATCCAGAAGTCCTCCGCAGGCCATGCCGTGCTGCGGTCGTACACGTCGCGCCGAGCCGGAATGATGCCCAGCTGGACCGTCCGCATCTTCTTCATGACCTCAAGAAGATGCATCAACTGACCGAGCGACGTCTTGGGTTCCCCGAAACCCCGACGCAGAACGGACTCTTCGACGACCAGGTAGAAATTCTTACTCTTATCGGTAAGGTATTTCTGTACGTGTTCGCGCCGCGTGACAGCCAGGGCTACGTCGTCCGGCAGCCCACGCCTTTCTCGTAGTGAATTGAGAATGGTTCGTGTGTATTCGCGGGTCTGTAGTGGTCCAGGAATTACCCAACTGGCATACGCGCGAAATTGGTGCGTGGACTCCCAAAGTGGCAAGATTTCTTGTTGTGCCGCATTGAGTCCTAACCTCTCTACATCGGACCATTCGCGGAAGCGTCCCTCGGCCTCACGCAGGAATCCGCAGAGTTCCTCGTACCGATCCTCCGCCTCGCAGCCCGCCAGATACTCAGCGACATCGTCCACCGTCGTGCTGGTGCGGCGCCCGTACTCGATCCGGCTGCACTTCGAGGCGCTCCAGCCAGTCCTCCGTGCGAGTTCGGTTGACTGCAGGCCCGCGTCCAGGCGGACCTCCCGCAACCGGCGCCCCAGCTCCCGCAGCGCTTCCTTCTTGAACTTCGATACCTCAGGCATGAAGGCAGTGTGTCCAACACGAGCCACCAATGGCCAATACTCTTGCCGGACACACCTGTTGCCCCAGCTCGATGCAACGCAAGCGGCGGACGGCCGAGCTACACGCCAGGAGCGCCCTTGCCGCGCTCCACCCCGTCCTCCCGGTGGCAGACGCAGCGAATGTCGCCGACCGATCCGTCAGGGAATAGAGGGAGGAGTCGCGCGGGAAACTCCACCACAGTCTCGTGCTCAGGTACCGCGATCGGCAGCAGCCGTTCGAAATCGGTCACCTTCCACGACTGCAGAAGGTATGTCTTGGTGCTGTCGTCGTAGTAAAGCGTGGGGCTCTGTCCGATCTGACTCTCCGGGTCTCGGCACAGCTCATGCAGGGCCACGGGATCCTCCCTAAACGTGGCGGTTTCAATCCGAGAGCCAAGCGTTACCCGCCCGAACGCCCGACGGGCGCTTCTGTCAAAAATTTCAAGGCCACCCCCGAAACGCGTTCAAAATTTCAGCGAATTTCTGCATGGCCGCCCGAAATGATCTATTTTGAGATCTTAAATCACTCCTTTTGGGTCATGTCTCTCTGCCTGTACGTATGAATTCCACCGAGGGTGAGGCGTCGTACCGCCCACCCTCGAACGTCCACCGCTCCAGCTCAATACGATCATTCGTTCGGTTTACGTAGGGCGTGTCGCCGCGTGGAACGCCCGCCGCTTGTCGTAGCCCGCGGATGAACCCGTGACTGCCTCCGTGAAGGGAGGTTCACGGAGGGTGTCGCCGCGGCTGCGACAGCCCCAGATCCCAGCTGTTGGGTGGAGCAGTTCCAGGCGACGGGCTCGTTCAGGCCCGATTAGGCGGGCAGCACCGGATTTCCCATACCGGCGATCTTGTGGGCTGCCCGACGCGCCGTGGCGATCCGGTCCCGAGATGGAACGCGGACCACCGTGGCGGCGAGCGCCTCCCACATGTTGACGGTCTTTCCCTCGCCAGGCCGGCGAGCAGCGTTTCTTGTGTCAGAACCGCAGGCTGTCACTGCTGAGGGCGGCGAGAGATGTGAGAGGTCTGCTGCTCAGCGGTTGAGGCGGGGTGGTCGCCACATCACAGGCTGCGCGGCGTTCATTCGGCGACCGCGGCGAGCAGATCCGCTCCCGAAAGTTCCCCCAGACCGGTCGTGATGTCGGTGAGCGGCTCGCGCAGCGCGGCCAGGGCGCTGCGCATCTCCGCCGCTCGTTCCCAGCGACGTTCGTGCTCGATGCTGCTCATGGCGACGGGGCGGCCTGCTTCGTGAACTTCCAGCGCCGGATGCCACGTGCTGAGGAAGGGGCGCAGCAGGTCATTGACCAGGCCGGCAACCATGTGCGGGAGGCGGGAGGCGGAGGCTTGCGGGCCGAGGCGATGGAGACCGTCTCGTGCCGTCGTGAACACGGAGTGCAGCGAGGTGAGGGCTTCTCGGAGCGAGCCCTGGCCGTCGGCCAGCGGCTGGACTCCGACGCGCAGCGCCAACTCGACCTGAAGGTCGAACGCGACGGCCCGCTCCACGTCATTGGAAGGAGACGGCGGCTGGGAACGCACGGGAGACTCCTGTGCCGTAGTCGGAGTGCTTCGGGCCTCCAGCATAGGAGCCGACCACGATTCCACCAGGATGCTGAGCAAAGCCTGCCGCAGGTCTTCCTGTCGTGTGATGTCCCCGTCGTGACGTCGCACGGCCCGTGCGACGAGGGGGTGGATGCTCCAGGTGTGGTCGCCGGGACTGGGCGGCCGGACGGTGCCTTCGCCGATGAGGGCGTCCGTCCCCTCGGTGACGCGGTGGACTGCTTCAGCGGGGCGGAGACCGTCGACGCGGGACAGCGTCTGTTCCATGGGGCCTTCGCCGAGCGCGGTGGGATGTACGACAGCCAGCATGCGCAGCACGTCATTGGCCGGCGTACGCGTCTTGATGATGCGAGGCAGCAGCGGGGACGGGGGTGCCGAGCGACCGGAGTACGCCGCACGTTCCCAGCGCAGGAGGGCATCGGTGCTGTTGCTGTGCAGCAGTCGCCGCAAGCGCGCCGCATTCTCGTGGGCCATGCGCTCGGCTACGAGGTCCAGGGCGACAGGGTGCCCGCCCAGATCGCGGAGCATGTCCACAGCGACCTCCCGCTCCTCCCGGCCCGTGGGCCGACGGCGCGAGGTGAGGAGGTCGTAGGCATCCGGATCGGGCAGCGGACCCAGATCGAGCGGCTCGGCGGATCTTCCGTAGTGGCGCGAACGAGTGGTGAGAAGCGTGGCGGCGAGCATGTGCGGGCCGTAGAGCAGGGCGAGTTGTTCGTGGGAGAGCCCGTCAGGGATTCCGTCGAGCACCCACAGAAAAGGCATGTTGCGTTCGCCCAGCGCGAGGGCGAGATGACTGAGCAAGGCCGGCAACGACTCGGTGCCTGTGTGGATACCGAGGGCCGATGCCACGGTGCGTACTTGGCGGAAGTAGCCGTCCAGCGTGAGATCGGCCGCGTCGGGACCGGTCGCGTGCAGGTCGAACCAGTAGACGCCACCCGGGAAGGACGGAGCGAACTGCAAGGCGTATTCCTGCGCCAGAAGCGACTTTCCGATACCGGGCATGCCCCGCACCACCGCCGCACGCCCATGGCCGACCTGGGACACCAGCGGCGCGCGATGGCGGTGCAGCGCCGTGTGCAGATGCCATTGCTCGGCCAAGCGCCCGGTGAACCACCGGGAACCGGACGGCATGGGGGCGGGCAGCCATGTTGCCTGTGACGGACCGGGTGTACAGCCCAAAGGTCCCGTCAACTCGCCTACGTAAGACGAGACCCGGGCTGCCAGAAGGTTCGCGGCCTCGTCACCCCGGACGCCGGGCCAGTGCCTGGCGTCACGCAGTTCCAGTGGATGGACGTGGTCGGCGGTGCGCTCCGGATTGATGATCAGGATGCGTCGCCGGGGATCCCCTTCGCGTTGCCCGGCTTGGAACGCGTAGGTCAGCTCCCACTGGCATGCGCGTCTCCGTGGGTACTCCTCCGAATACAGCGCGAGCAGCGCTTTCGAACGGGAGAGGGCGTGGGAGATGGTGGCCGTGATGCCGGCGAAGTCGTCGACTGCGGTGTCGTCCACGAAGACTCGCAGACCGCGGTGGCGCAGGGCACGGGCCAGCGGCCTCAGAAGATCCGCGTCGGACCGGCTGTAGCTGACGAAGACATCCCACTCCGCCTCGCGTTGCTGCCGATCCATGCCAGTCCCTTCCTGTTGCCGTGTCTGGACGTAGTGTGCCCGAGCGGAGATTCGGTCCAGTATCGTGGCGGCCCAGTCGATGGGTGCGACACGACGTGGGGGGATGGCGTGCCGAGGCGGAAGAGCATGGGGCGACCGACGGAGGTCGCCGTCAAGTTCTCAGTACCGTTCGTCGGAGAGATCAGCGGTACCTGGCGCCCGGACGACGCGGAGCGGAAAGCTGCATGGGAGCTTTACGTCGAGTTGATCACGCGTGTAAGCGTGATCGAACTCGCTCCTTCCGAAGGCGTCTTGAGAGAGGCGCTGTCGTCGCAGTACACACTGTTCAACACCACCCGCGACATTCTGCGTCGCTACGGTCCCGATGTCGCTCCGCGGAGCAGGCAGGGCCAGATCACGTTCGGATCGCTCGCGGTCACTGTCCTCAACGCCGTGGTGCGCCCCCTTCTGACCCGTTGGCACCCCGCCCTCGCGGAGCACGAAGCGGCGAGGCTGCCCGGAGTCGCCCCTCAGCAGCACGAGCAGGGGTGGGAGCACGAAGCCGAGCTGCGAGAGCAGCTGCGGCTCTCCCGACGGGCCTTGGCGGACCTGGCCCGTGTCCTCGCAGAAGTGGCCGGAGCCGCAGACCTTTTGGCCCCTACATCACCGCGACCCCCGAATCAGCGGGGGGGGGGGCTTAGGAAGCAGGGACGGCCGGCCGCCTGGGAGGGACGATCCTGCGTAGGCAGGGGGCGTTGCTCGCACGGCCACGCTGGGAGGCGCGTTCGATCAAGAGGGTATTTGGCCCCCAGAGCAGCGAAGGGGCGGGGCGGGGGCGGTCACGGCCAGGCATCGTGGCCTGCCCTTCACGCTGGGCCTCCACTACTCCCTGAGCGCCAGGAAGAGTACAGCAGCTCCAATGCTGTCGCCAGGCCCACGAATTGGTCAGGTTGCACCCGCAACACGAGCGCAGTGGGCAGGACAGATGCGAACGCAAGCAGGTCGTGGACGCGGTGCTAATGCAGACTTCTCTTACGTTCTGCGTAGGGATCAATGACCAGTATTCTGCCATCCGTTGCGTGCCTGCCTCGTCGAGGGTATGCACTTATCAGTGGGCTTTTCCTCTGGCGTGATCCTCACTTGTTCGGCTGGGATCCGGAGCGGCCTCGCAGTGGCATGGTTCCAGAGGACGACGTACCTGTCGGCGACTCCGAAAGAGATGTACGGATCGGCGGGCTGCAATGTTCCGCCCTCTTCATTCAGTCGGTTTGTCGGGACTGTGGGGGCCACACACACCCACTCGGGTGAGAGGCCGAAATATTTGGGAGGAATGGCATTTTGAAGGGCGGCCTGCCTAACCTTTTCCGCAGCACGTTTTGGTGAATTTAACGTTGACTGAGCCGTGGAGGTGAGACTAAAGGCGAGGAGTAATGTCAGGAAGAGGCCGCCGAAGTAGCTGTTGCGGCGCACGAAGTGAAAGTAGCGAAGGATAGACCAACCAGCGGCGAGGAATAGGGTCGTGCCGAGAGAAGGCCAAATCAATTTAATTGACGAGGCAATCTGCCAGATTCCGCTGACTGATGTCTCCTCCTGGCTGAGTGATAGTTCGTCTGCATAGGCGTCGTGCAGAATGCGTCCCGTGACGGGAAGCGCTGCTATGGCGAAGGTGGCGATGAGAGGAAATGCTCCAGCCAGCAGACCCTGCCAATGCCAGCGGCGTACCAGCAATACAAGGCCGATGATGTAATAAGTGAGGGCGCTGACTCCCACGGCGGTGTTGTGCGTCATGCCTCCGTACAGCCCCGGCGCTCCGTAGACGTAGGAAACTGCCAAGAGAGTGCCCAGAACGGCACAGAATACGGAGCTGCGCCAGGTGCGTCCCATAGGTAGCGTCAGTGCCGTCCACCACGCGACGCCAGCACATGCTAGAGCCAGGAACGAAAGTGTGGCATTTGTGACGAAGCCAGTGCCGCGGGCCAATACCAGTAACAACGCCATTGCGAATAACGGGCCGATGAATAGTGCCAACCCCCTGTTGAGGGCGTCCTCGCGTTGTGGTCTTACGCCAGCGCGTCCTCGACCGTCGAGCGGTCGCACTCCAACGTCTGAACGGGGAGTGTCATAGTTCAACTTCTGGGAAAGTAGCAGCGCGGCGCCTTTACTGCTATGTATTCGCTGCTGAAGGTCGAAGAGTCCGGCTCGGACTGCCGTTTCGTATGCCCCCCTACGTAGCCACCAGATTGGCTGCTCCCAGGTGAGGGTGTCGCTTGGAGCTGCACCCCTACTAAGGTGATTCGTTGAGTGAACTTGCCATTCGGGCTGGATGACGCGATCGGTCTCTGCGTGTTGAAACACGCGGCCGTAGAGCACGATCTGGGCGCGCTTCCCGACGTCAGCGATTTGCCAGGACGCCTCACGAGCTGCGCGCCACGATGATCCGGCAACTGGTACGTCAACCCAGCGGAAGCAGGAATCTGAGACATCGGCTTCCAACGCCCGTCGGGTAACACGCTTTTCTTTGGAGGTGGGAAGCCGACATGCCCAGCCCAGCCCGTCGAAGGCCGCTACCGCTTTCCGCCACTGATCCGGACCACCCTGTATCTCGACCAGCGTCGTAACCACACAGTCGGCGTCGGCGCGGGGCATCGGCATCTCCTTTGGTCTGGTTGATGAAGCAAGGAGTATCGGCTGCAGTGCAGTATTGAGGGTCGCAAAGGAGTTACTAACCTTGCGGCTTGACGGGGGGCAAGGTCCTGCGTGAACCTCCAGTAAGGGTTGGGGTGGCAGGCTTGCAGCGCCCGGGCGCTGGGATCCCCGCTGTATCTGCGTGCGCCGCTATGACCCATGTCTTGGAGCCTGGTGGCGTTCCCTGTGATGACGGCCTTCCGCAACTGTTCGCCATCCTCGTACTCCGTCAACAAAGCGCGCTACCAATCGACATGACGCACGTTAATCCTTTCATGACCTCTGCCGCTTACGAACCTCGGCTCGGCCACACCTCCATCTCGGCGAGTGGAGAACTACCGTGTGACACCGTGCTTCTACGTGCCATCCACGCAGAAGAGGTTGGCAAGGACCACTTGCGGATCCGCACCGATGCTGAGGCGCTGGCTGGGATTGCCGATTTTCCGGAAGCTGCCCAGATGCTACGTGCGCGGCGTGGGTATCTGGCCGATTCACCACAGAACCGTGCCATGGCTGAGAAGCTGCGCGTTCGACCGTGGGACTTCGGGATCACGGGTTCCGTCGTGTTCGGTGCCGAGGCTGGGGTCTGGCACCCAGGTGGGGCGCCAGACTCCGGACTTCTCGAGTTGCTGGGTGCAGAGTGCATCGATGGGTTCCAGCGCTTGGTCATCATCGCCCACGTAGCCAGGGAGGTGCTGGCACCTGGGCATCTGAGCCAAGCCCTGATCGATGTCGACATCATGACAGGCCCGCTCCGTCACCGAGTGCGAGCCGAGCACGACCACTCGTCTGACTACTGCAACCCCGGCACAGCGCAGGACTGCCTCATTAGAGACGTGAACCTGCGGCGTGTGACGGCTCAGTTCAAGGCGGATGGAGTCTTCTTTGATGTCCGTCGTGGACATGTCGCCGGGCCCAACGCAAAGAGGTACACCATTGACGAGGCCACCATGGCGCTTGCATTCTTCAGTGCGGCCCCGAGCCTGGCTCTCGCTCATCAGATGCTCACACCCGAGGGTAGGGAAGCGCTTTGGAGCGCCCCTTCCAGTCAGGGCTATCGAAGTTTGTTCAACGAGGGAACGCAGGCTGTCGGAGTCCACCGTGCCATCGAGCTGAGCAGAGTCGTACACGAGGTTGTTGTCGGCCTCGCGAAGGTGCACCGGCGCCGGCACGAACACCTGCTGCGTGACGCGCCGTATCTGGTGCTCTGGTTGATCGCGAGGAAGCTGCCGTTGGCCGGGCTTCACAAAGATCAGGACGAAGCGAATTGCCCGAACTGGAGAGAGATTTCCGACGCTCTCGCGGATTCACTGACCGAAGAGACGGCCTTCCAGCTGATCAGAGCGTACTCATCAGCGCGTCGAAACATCAACCGCTACACGGATTTGCACGAACTTTCGGAGTGGCGCTCGGTGCTGCATGCGGCGGGGGTTGCCACCAGGTGATCAGGCGCCCACACCATGCTCCAGGCCAGCCTTGCTGACAGAGTGACCCGAGCCCGGTGTTCGCCTGCATACACGGTGATCCGTTGCATTCCGCACAGGCACAAGACTCGCTGCGGGGCGCTCGCGCTGAGGTGATGCCGGGGCCACAAGGAGGTCGGCCCTTACGTAACGGCGAGCTTCTTGGCTACCGAGACGCACGAGGAGCGCAGCTCGGTCGGCTCTGTATGTATCTCGCTGGATCTTTGCCATTGCCGTTCGTGCTCGATGGAGCTGACGTTCGCCGGGCGGAGGGCCCCATGCTTCTGGAGTGCGGGATGCCAGGGGCAGAACGTATATACCGGTTGGTAAGGGCCGAGGCGATGCCAGCAGGATGAGCAGGGTCGGAGTCTCGGCGGTACGCGGCACCGGGTGGCGGGGGATGGTCGGACCAGAAGAGGGGCAGGGCCGCAAGCGCCTCGACAGACGGGCCACCGATGGGGTGCATCTCTGCCGCAGGCATGGCGTAGAAGTTCTGCGGCATCTCACCCTTGCGGCGCCCCGACCGATCCAGGGGATCGGAAATGTGACCGCGAGCTACGCCGCCAGCGCCGCGATCCGCTCGGATGCCTCCCTGACCTTCGCTTCCCGCTGGTGAGGCCGGAACGCCCGACGGACCTCTTCGAGGCGTTCCACGCCGCGGCGGGAGTGGATGCCCTGGTCGATGAGGTCGGCGGCCTTGTGGGTGGCTTCGAGTGCGCCGTCGAGGTCGCCGGTTTGTTGGTGGGCCAGGGCGAGGGTGCCGTAGCGGACGGCGCGGTCGCGGGGTGCGGCTTCGGTGACGGAGCGTTCCAGTGCGGCGGTGGCCTTTTCGGCCTGTCCGGTGGCGAGGAGGAACCGGCCTTCGGTGGAGCGGAGTTGGGCCTCGCCGAACCATTCGAGGTAGGCGGGGGTGTCGGAGTGGTCGTCGCGGCCGAGTGCGTCGAAGGCACGGTTGAGAGCCGCGGCGGCCTGCCGTTTGTCGCCGGCCTTGCTGTAGACGGTCGTCTGGTGGGCGGCGAGGGACGCCTGCATCACGGCGGGTACGCGGTTGCGGACGGCTTCGGCGGTGTCCATCAGGCCGACAGCGGCGCGTTGTTCACGCTGGCCGGCCGCCTGGGTTGCCATGAAGCACAGGGTGTGGGCGCCGAGGGTGTCGTCGCCTGCGACCTTGGCCGAGCGGAGGGCGGCGGTGTAGTGCTGCTGTGCGGCGCTGTGGAGGCTGGCGTCGTAGCTCATCCAGCCGAGCAGGCAGCAGACCTCGGCGGCCAGGACGTAGAGACGCTGGGCGGTCTCTTGCGAGTAGCGGCTGTTCTCCAGCATGGTCGTGATCAGCCGCAGGTCCGTGCGCGCGGATTCCAGGAAGTCGCCGCCGCCCGATTCCTGCTCCATGCCCCGCAGGGATTCGACCCTGTCGCGCATGCGGTCCACGGTGGCGGGGGTGACCCGGTCGCCGGTCGCGGCAGCGGCGATCGCCGGTTCGGCTGCTGCCCATTGGGTGCCGATGCCCACGAGCGCCACACCGCCGATTCCGAGAAATGCCCTCCGGTCCATTGGTCCACTCCCAGCAAGTGAGGTCAGGGATTTCAGCGTAGCCCCCTGCGTCCAAGGGGCGGCAAAGTCGTACCCGTTCCAGGCGGGGAGCCAGCACGGCCAAGGGGCGGATGCGCGTGCCGAGTCGGGTACCTGGAGCACTCTCGCGATCACGGCTTGGGTGATGTCGTCCGGTGCGTGATCGCCGCGTTCCCATTTGAAGACGGTCGAGCGGGTGGTCCCCAGGTTGTAGCCCAGGGCTCTGCCCTGGGAGCGGACCATTTCGGCGAACTTGGTTTTCCCCAAGCCTGCTTCGGCTCGTGCGTGCGCGAGTGGATGCCGCACTGTTTTCTGTGGACGGCCGGTCATCAGGGGCTCCCGTCGTGGCCTGACTGCCGCTTCAACTTAACGCTGCGCTCCGCCTTCCGCGCTGCCGCTGCGTGGCGTTGAAACCCCCTTGAAACCTTATGAGTTGGGGGCACGCGGGTGGATGGTCGTACCTCGCCCGGACCTCCCGGGCACGGCGAGCGACGGAACGAGGTGCGATCCCCTGTGCCCCGACGACTCCTGGGAACGACTGCATACGGCTTTCGGGTGGTGCCGACCGGCGAGTCGGTCGGAGAAGCGCGACGGCGGGTTGTGGAACTCGTACGCGGCTGGTGTCTCGGCTTCACGGATGACGAGCTGGCGGACATACGGCTGCTGACCGGTGAGGTCGTCGCCAACGCCGTGACCCATGCCGCTGCGGCATGCGCGGTGTGCGTGCGTACGGCCGCCGGCGGCGGGGTGCGGGTCGAGGTGAGCGACACCCGTCCGGAGTTGCCGCACCTCACGGTTGCCGGGTCGGGGGCGGAGGCGGGCCGGGGCCTTCAGCTCGTCGCGGCCCTCGCCACTGCCTGGGGAGTGACCCCGGGCCCCGACGGAAAAGTGGTCTGGTTCGAAGTCGCGCCTGCCAGCGGGCCGCCCCGGACGCATGCATGCGCCTCGCCCAGGGAGCGCAGGGCACACACGCCTCTTGCTGTTCCACGCGGTGCCGGCGCCTAGCCAACCGCCTCGCGCTTTCAACCACCGGTCCTCGAACGACGCACCTACCTGGAAGAAGGCCGCCTCCTGTGCGGCGAATCCTCACGAGTCCTCACGAGAAAGGCTTATTTGTGAATTCCCTGGCCGTGATCGCGCAACGCGCGTATGCCCGTGCCTCCGCCCACCGAAGCGACCCCGTCGCGACTGCCCTGGGCTGGCCGTGGGCCCTCGGGGCCGGCGCGACGGTGATTCTGCTGATTCAGGTCGTCCGGAACGATCTGGGGCACCACGCAGTGGAAGCTCCCCGCGCCCCGTACGCGGCACCCGACCAGATCGCCGTCCGCACCTGATCGCCCCTGGCCCTCATCCCCGTCGGCCCCTCCCACGTAGACGTCCGTGCCGGCGGATGAGGCCGGCTTCTGCTCCCCGCCCACTCGGATCCCACCCGTGCCTCCCCGCATGGGCGCCCTGCCGGGCGGGAGCGCACGTCTCACTCTCACCCGACCGATATGGAGGAGCAACGCCAGATGTTCCAGCACCGCGCCTTACGCGGCCTCAGTAGCACCGTCCCCGTCCGCGTCGAGATGGACCGGACCCTCCGCGTCAAGGTGATCGACGCTTGCGGCATGACCTGCACGTTCTGCCACAACGAAGGAACGCCGGTCAGCGCCGACAACCACGCGGACCACGTCGGCGAGTTCGGCGCCGCGGGCCGCTCCGGACGCGTCTCGATCTACCTCGCCACGAACGGGGCGCGTTTCGCCTCGGCCCCCGTCTTCCCTGATCCGGCGTTCCGCTCGGCCCTGGTCCAGCTCAGGGACGCCCTGGGCTTCGACGAGGTCCACCTCACCGGCGGGGAGCCGACGCTCCACCCGCGATTACCGCAGATCGTCGCCCTCGCCCGGGAAGCCGGCTACACGGCCAGCGTCACCTCGAACGGCGAGAACGGGCGCAGGATCCTGCCCGAATGCGCCGCCGCCGGGCTCGACCACGTCAACTTCTCGGTCTTCGGCACCACACCGGAGGAGCTGGCCCAGGTGCAGAACCTCCGGTACCGGGCGCGGTCCCTGGCCGCGCGCAAGATCGAGTCCCTGGAGGAGTCGATCCGGGTGTCCCTTGAACTCGGGCTCGGGACACGGGCGAACGTCGTCATTCCGAATGAACACCACGTTCGGCGCGTCCACCACTTGCTGGAGAAGTACTCGCCGCAGTTGTCCGTCCGTGTCCTGTCATCACTGGCCGACGGAGACGACTCCCTCGACGCCATCGACCTGCTGTTGGACGGACTCCGTGCGCGGCCAACGGAAGTCCGGCTGATCGCCGGCACCTCCGGCTTCCGGGTCGCCTACCAGCTCCCCAACGGCCGCCCTCTCATCGTCAAGCACATCCGTCCGCTGCGGCTTCCCGAGACCTGCGTGGGCTGCCGGTTCAACAACAGCGTTGACTGCCACGAGGGTTACTACGGAGTGCGGCTCTACCGCGACCGGCATGGCAACTTCCACGTAGGCATATGCATTCAGCGCATGGACCTCTGCCTGCCTGTGGAAGAGTTCGTGACCGGCGGCGTGTCCAGCGAGATCCGAAAGATGCGCGAGCAGGACTTCCACGAACTGACCGCGTAATAACCACCGTTGGAGGAAACAGGAAAATGGCGGACCACGAGTACGAAGCGAAGTTCCTGGAGATCGACGTGGAGGCCCTGCGCGACCACCTGCGCGACGCCGGTGCAGAGCAGATCTTCCCCAAGACGATGTTCACCCGGCTGATCTTCGAGAACGACGCCGTCCAGGGCGAGCAGTGGCTGCGGCTCCGCGACGAGGGCGGCAAGACCACGCTCACCCTCAAGCAGGTCACCGACGCGAGCCACATCAACGGCACCACCGAGATCGAGATCGAGGTCAGCGACCTCAACAAGACCGCAGAACTCCTCGGGGCTCTTGGACTGCGGCAGGTGCGCTTCCAGCAGAACTACCGCGAGGAGTGGCAGCTCGACGGCGTCACCTACGACTTCGACACCTGGCCCGACCTGCCCACCTTCCTGGAGGTCGAGGGGGCGTCGGAGGCCGCAGTCCGAAGCGCCGTCGCCGCGCTCGGACTGGACTACGCCGAAGCCCGGTTCGGCAGCGTCGACCTGATCTACAAGAGCGAACTGAGCCGGGACATCCTGGCCCAGCCCACGCTTCTGTTCGCGTAGGCCGTCGGCTCTTCCGGGGGACCGTGCCTGCCTTGGGCGGGCGCGATCCCCCGGGCCGACGGTGTCCTGGAGCTGCTCGTCCTGTCGTGATCAGCGGCGTTGTTGCTGGGGCACACCCTGGCGTACGCCGGCAACAGGGGCGGCGACGGGATTGCTGTGCGGTGGCTGGTGCCGGGGCGCGGTCGCGGGTGGGGTGATGTAGCCAAGGTGGTGCAGTCGCCAGATCAGGACGTCGCTGATCGAGTCCACGCTGCCCAGTTCGCGCTGTGCGGCGGCCTTGGTCAGCAGGGCGATGGTGTCGTGGCCGGCGCGTTCGGCTTGGTCGAGGACGGCGGTCAGGGCGTCCCGGCCGGGCTCGGCTTGGAGACGGTCGGCAAGGTGGGGGATCGCGACGCGGATCGTGTGGGCGTGGCGGAGCCGGGCTTGGGCGGGCAGGTGCTGCCCGTAGGTGCGCATGGCGGCCAGTGGGGCGGTGGCGGTTGCCTGGTAGGCGGTGCGCAGGTGGTGTGCGGCCTGCTGGGCGGCCTCGGCCTGTTGGGCGTGGCCTCGGGCTGCGTGCCAGCGGGCGGCGGCGAGGACGGTCAGGATCATGATGTCGAGGACCAGCGCGGTGGCGGCGCCGTCCTGACCATGGCCGAGGGCGGGCCCGGAGTGGACGATCTGGTGGGCCGCGCGGCGCAGGGCGTACATCTCCTTCCTCTGGGCGTGGATGTGGGAGCGGGTGGCGCGCTCGAAGTGCCGTGCGGTTTCTCGTAGTTCGGCCTGGGTGGGCCCGAGTGAGGTCTGGGCGAGGGCGTCGATGACTTCGCCGGCCCCGATCAGATGGGCGGCTGCCGCGGTGTCGTCGTCGGATGCCATGGAGGCCAGGGCCGCGTCGGTGGCTTCGGCGGCGAAGTGGCGGGCGCGGACCGGTGCCGAGGCTCCGCTGCGTTCCAGGGCTGCGGGAAGCTCGGGCATGTCTGTGACGGCCGCGAACCGCTTGCGGATTTTGGGCAGGGACAGGTCGGGGGCGAGTTTGGAGCCGGAGAACCAGATGGGCTCCTGGTTGCCGTTGCGGTCGCCGGGCACGGCGACCGAGTAGCCCAGCACATCCCCGGAGGGTGCGATGCGCTTCTTGATCCGTACGCCTTCGGCGGTGAGCCGGTCGAAGAACTCGGTCTCGTCGGCGGCTCCCGCCAGGGCCCGGTGGACGTGTTCGCGCAGCAGCTCGCGTGAGGTGGCTGTCTGGCCGAGGCGTTCGGCTTTGTGCCGCTCTGCGCTGGTGGGGCGCTTGGCGGCGGTGCCGTCTCCTGGCGTGACACGGCGCAGTCCGTAGTCGGCTTCGATGCGGCGGCATTCGGTCTGGGCGCGGCGGGCTTCGTTGTGCCGGCGAGGGCGGCGGCCGTCGTCGCGCACCAGGGTGGCGATGATGTGGGTGTGGTCGTCGGCGTGGCGTATGGCTGCCCACCGGCATGCGGTCTCGTCGCCGTCGGGGGCGATGCCGGTGGCGGCGACCATGCGGCGGGCGATGGCTGCCCAGTCCTCATCCGACAGGACCGGGTCGCCGGGGGCGGCGCGGACGGAGAGGTGCCAGACGTGCTTGTCCGGGCGGCGCTGCTTGGGGAGGGCGTTGACGGGCTGGTCGAGCAGCTGCTGGAGCTGTTTGTAGGTGGCCTGGGGGTCGCGGCCGGGGTCGGGGGCGAGCGGGTCGAAGGCGGCGACCAGGTGCGGGTCGACGTGCTCTTCGTGGGTGCCGGGGCCGTAGAGGTAGCGGATCAGGCCGATCGTCTTGCTGCCCTGCTTGTGGATCTTCGGGATCATGCAGCCGCCTCACCGTCGTCGCGGTGGGCGAGCAGGGCGTCGGCGGCTTCGTCCATGCGGCGGGCCGCGTCGTGGACCGCCTGGGTGGTGGCGTCGAGGTGGGGCGAGTCGGCGCCGGAGTTGAGGGCCTTGGTGACCTGGTTGAAGAGGCCGTGGATGCGGCCCAGGTGCCGGCGGGCGGCGAAGATTTCGTTGATGACCTCCCGTTCGGTGGCGATCTCGGCGGCGGTGCGGGTCAGGTCGCGGGCGGCCTTGTCGACGGCGTAGGCGAGGAAGGCGGCGTTACTCATCTCGCACTGGTCGGCCGCCTTCGTGAGGCGCGCGAACTCGGCGTCGTTCATGCGGCAGCTGGGCTGGCGCAGACGCGGCTTCGGCTGGCGCGGGCGCTGACGCTTGTGTGAGAGGGAATCGGCCGGTCGATCCCCTCCAAGCTGCGAACCGCCCTCGGTCGCTGCCTGCCGGTCCGGTGCCCCCTGGCGCTGGGGCGCTCCCGCCACCCCCGGGGCGGGGTTCCCGGGAGCATTGCTCCCGGTACAACTTGCTCCGCCTGGGGCAGGGGTGGTGGTTGCCTCCCGACGGTCGATGTCGGGCTTGTCGTGCTGGTGGTGCATGTGCGGCTCTTCCAAGGGGTGTTGGTGGGATTGAGGCGACGCGTTGCGCCCGCCCACGCCTGAGCAGGGCATGGCCGGGCGGGGTGCGGCTTGGGGAGTCAGGCGGCGCGGGCGGGAGTGTGGTCGAGGTCGGCTTGGAGGCGGTGGGTGACCTCGGTCAGGCGGTCCTTGCCGACGGGGTGGCCCTTGGCCCGGATGGCTGCTTCGACGTTGAGGCGTGAGACGCGGCCTGCGCGTCCTGTGAGGGCGGTGCGGCCGATGGCGAGGAGTTCGTCCATGGTGGCGCTGGGCTGGCGGCCTTTGGGCTTGGCGGGCGGCGCCGGGTCCTCCGCCACCTCGGCAGCATCTTCCGCCACATGTTCGGCGGGGCCTTCCGCCACATCACCGGCTGGGATGTCCGGTGTGGCCACCGGCTGTTCGGGACCGTCTGCGGTGTGGACGGTCTGCTGCGGGGCGTCGGCGCCGAGGTGGCGGTCGGCCGGCGCGATGTGGCGGTGCGGGACGTCGCCGTCCTGCGGCTGGTGCGTCGTGAGGTGGCGGCGGATGACGAGGTAGAGGTGAACAGCTCCGGCGAGGGCGAGCGGCGCGATGGCGGAGAGCGCGCCCACGGTGAGGTCGTCGAGGTGGAGGCGGGTGCGGTGGTTGAGGTGGATGGCGTGCAGGGCGTTGGCCCAGATGCTGGTGGCGGTGGCCAGTCCGACGAGCGCCCACACGTACAGGCGGGAGCGCAGCGGGGCGGTGCGCAGGGTGATCAGGGCGCAGATGCCGATGGCGATGAACCCGTCGATGACGAGCGGGAAGGCGTAGGTCAGCAGTCCGCTGATGTGGACGGCGACGGCCATCTGCCGCAGGGCGTCGTAGGAGAGGGCGAAGCCGATGGCGCCGAGCAGGGTGATGCCGACGCGGATCGCGGCGGTGTCCGGCATCGCCGTGGGAGTGGCGGTGGGGGAAGGCAAGCGGAGGCGCTCCAGGAGGGGGAGGGACGGCCTGGTGCCGACGGAGGAACGAGGGGTAAGCGCGGCGCGGGCGCAAGGGCCTGTTAATGGCCGGTGCGCAGGGCGCAAGGGCCTGTCAACAGGTGGGGCATCGCCTGCGGTCGTCGCCGCTGAGGATGACGCGGGTGGTCATCTCGGCGAGGCGGGAGGCGACGCGGTCGCCGACGGCTTCGCGCAGGTCGGCGATGCGCAGGTTGGTGGTGACCAGGGTCGGGAGCATGTCGTTGTAGCGGCGGTTGATCAGCCGGTACGTCAGCTCCTCGGTCCACTCCGAGGTCTTGGCCGCGCCGAGATCGTCGAGGATCAGCAGCGGGCAGCGGCCCAGAGCCCACAGGGCGCGCTCGGGATCGTGGCCCTGCCGGGGGCGCAGGCTTGCGTAGAGGTCGGCGGCGGTGGTGGCTTCCCAGAGCAGTCGGACGCCTGCGGCCAGCAGGGAGCGCACCGCGCCGTATGCCTGGTGGGTCTTGCCGGTGCCGGTGGGGCCGGCGATCAGCAGCGACGGGCCGTGCGCGATGCCCGGAGCCCCGCCGGGCCCTGGCCGCCCGGTGCGGGTGATCTCCTCCACCCAGGCGGTGACGTGAGGGTGTTCGGCGAGGGCGTTGCGGTACCGGACTGGTATGCGGGCGTCGGCCAGCTCCAGCGCGGTCACCGGCTCGGCGGGCGGCTCCGGAAGGGGCGCGGTGGGATCGATGCCGCGGTCGGTGAGGATCGCGTCGAGCCGGGCCAGGGCACCGACCCGTTGCGGCTCACGGGTGGTCGTGGTGGTCGTGGTGGCTGTGGTCACAGCTCACCCCCGTACGCGGCCTCGACGTCGGTGGGGTTGGTCCAGGGCCGGTGTGCCGCCCGTGCGGGCGACTGCGTGGCGTTCATCGCCTCGTTGACGAGGCTGGGCAGCACGCTGGGGCTCAGCCCCTTGGTCCGCAGACGGTCCAGCCCGGCCCGGATGTGTGTGGGGGCGATGCGCTCGCCGAGGAGCTGGTTGACCTCGCGTCCGAGGTGACCGAGGAATTTCTCGGGCGGGCGGTGGTCGCAGTCGGCGACGAATTCGCCGATCAGCTGCTGGGCCGAGACGGTGTCCGGCGCGGGGCCGCTCGCGGCCCCCACAGGTACTGATCCTAGATCCAGGATCCTAGGTCCTAGATCCGGACCGTGAGGGCTCACGGAGGACTCGGTGAGTCCTGGGCGCGGGCTCATGGAGGACTCACTGAAACCGCTTTGACCTGCGGCTTCGCGAGTCGCTGAGGGCTCACGCGGATCTCGGGAGTGCTCACCGACCCCTCCGCGAGCGTTCACGGATGACTCCGTGAGTGCTCCCTGCGGCGGCCGTGCGGACGCGCTGCGCGGCGCTCCGTCGTGGTGCGGGCAGGCGGGGTGGCGGACCCCGCTGGGCCGGTTGATCTTTTGGTGCCTGTGGAAGGTGACGATGTGCAGGTACCGCTTGCCGTCCTCGCCCTCGTAGCGGCAGATCAGGTCGGCGCCGACGAGCTGGGACAGGTCGTCCTCGACGCCCATGGGGCCGTGCTCGGGGCGAAGGGCCCACAGCAGGCCGGCGATGACGGCGGCCTGGTCGCGGAAGCGCCCGTGGTCATCGGCCTGGGTGAGCAGGCCGAAGAACGTCCGCTCGGCGGACAGGGAGACGGCGGCGAGGGACTCGGAAGCGAAGGCTTCCGGCTTGATGGTGCGGATGCGCGCCATGTCTACCGCCCCGCCTTCGCGGACGGGCGGCACGAGTGGGATGCGGGGGCAGTACGCGGGCACGTACTGTGGGGCATAGAGCTCCTCACACGGCAGGCCATCGGGGCGGCAACCCCGGCCTTGCCGGTTGTCGTTCAGGGATGGGCGGTTGGTGGGGATGTTGCTTCGGCCCCGGTGTTCGCGCACCGGGGCCTCTTGCGTGTCGGACACCGTGGGTGCCTTGCAAGATCCAAGCGTACCACCACTACTGCGATACGCAGAAGGATGCTGCATCACGCAGAGTCCATGGTACGGTTTTACCGGTGCTGCAAATCGCAGTGTCCCGTTACCTGACGAAGAGGAGCTGGTGGTGGACGGAGGGGAAGCGCCGGGCGAGTCCCTGGTGCTCCGTGGCGAGGAAAACGTCGCGGTGCGGATCAAGCTGGAGCGGGAAGCCCGGGGCTGGAGCACCAACGCGGTCTCGGACCGGCTGAACGAAGCGGGCTACGAGATCAATCCGTCCGCGGTGTGGCGCATCGAGAACCGCAAGCGGCGGGTCAACCTCGACGAGGCGATCGGCTTTGCCGAGCTGTTCGGCATCTCCCTCGAAAACCTCGTGGGCCCGCCGAGGCTGGCCGCCCACGCTCGCGCGATGGAGCTGGTCGAGGACATCCGCCTCCGCTACCGCGAGATGCACCTGGCCAACCGCGCTGCCGCCGAAGCCCGCGACGCGCTCGACGTCTACCTCGCAGAGCACCCGGATCTGCGGGAGGAGGCGGACGTCCTCGTGTCGAACGCCATCGCCGAGGACCTCATGGCCTCCATGCAGCCACCCGGCCTCCTGCGCCAGGCACCACCGACACAGCCGGAAACGGACCACCCCGATACCGGTTCCGGCCGCTGACCACTCCCCGGCCATGGGCGCCGCGAACGCCCGCGACCGGATCACTCACACCAACCGCCCATCCCTGAACGACGACCGGCGAAACCGGGGTTGCCGCCCCGCACCGGTCAGATGAGGATCATCCTTGCCCCAAGCCGCAATACCCCCTTCCCTGCCTCCCTCCTCACGCACGGCCGGGGAGGTGAACACCCCCACCGACCGCCTGCTCACTGTCCCCGAGGCCGCTGAGCAACTGGGCACCAGCGAGCGCTTTCCGCGTCGGCTGATCGCCGAGCGACGGATCCGCTACGTCAAGATCGGCCGCCACGTCCGCATCCCGCAGAGCGCGCTCGACGCGTATATCGCGGCCCGCACCGTAGAGCCGGTACAGCCCTCCCGCTCCCGCTCCCGCTCCTGCTTCCGGCTGGCGGCCTGATGGCCCGTAAGCGCAAGCCGCAGCGGCGGCGTTACGGATCGGTGCGCCGGCTCCCTTCGGGACGTTGGCAGGCCCGCTACCCGGATACGAACGGAGATCTGCGCGCCGCACCGGAGACCTTCGAGACCAAGACGGACGCGGAGATCTGGCTCACCCAGACCGAGGCCGACCAGACGCGCGGCGACTGGATCGACCCGGATGCCGGCGCGGTCAACTTCCTTGCGTACGCCACGAAGTGGATCGACGAGCGAGGGCTCTCCGCCACCACGGACGAGCTGTACCGCAGGCTGCTCCGCCTGCACCTGGAGCCCACCCTCGGCGCACTGCTCGTGAACGAGATCAGCCCGTCGAAGGTACGGGCCTGGCGGGCCGAGCGACTGCAGGCGACGGGCGCGACCACGGTCGCCAAGTCCTACCGCCTCCTCAAGGCGATCATGGAGACCGCGGTCGACGACGAGCTGATCCGCCGCAACCCCTGCCGGATCAAGGGCGCGGGCAAGGAGGAGGCCGACGAGCGCCCGATCGCCACCATCGAGCAGGTCTTCGGCCTTGCTGACGCGATCGGCCTGCGCTGGCGCCTGATGATCCTCCTCGGTGCGTTCGCCTCGATGCGTCCGGAGGAGCTGGCCGAGCTGCGTCGCAAGGACGTGGATCTCATCGAGGGGGTGGTCTGGGTCAAGCGCGCCGCACCGGAGCTGACCACCGGCCGCCGGGTACTCGGCGACCCCAAGTCCCGTGCAGGCAAACGGGAGATCGTCCTGCCCGAGTTCGTGATCGTCGACCTGCGGCGGCACCTGGACTGGTTCGCCGAGCCGGGACCTGAGGGGCTGGTCTTCGTCGGCGAGCGTGGAGCGCCCTTCCGTCGGTCCACCTTCGGCCGCAAGTACCGCAAGGCAAGGAAGAAGGTCGGGCTCCCCGACGACTTCCGCTTCTACGACCTGCGGGGCACCGGCAACACCCTGGCTGCCGACACCGGCGCGAAGCTCAGGGACCTCATGGTCCGCGCCGGTCATTCCAGCGCGCGGGCCCAGCTGATCTACCAGCACTCCCAGAAGAGGCACCAGCGCAAGATCGCTACCGCCATGGACGCGGACGTGCGCCGTCAGCGCCAGGACGCCGCTGAGTGTGGGGAGCGGGCAGGGGAGTTGGCCACCGTCCATCGCCTGAACATGCGCACCAGCGCCCCCGACTCAGCAGGGGAGTCGGCCGAGCGATAAGGGCATGACCGGCGGCGAGGGCCGGGCCGACGAGAAGTCGGCCCGGCCCTCGCCGTAGCCGACCTTAGTGACTGTCCGGTGGGTCGCATGACCGATTCGCCGCTGTCTCGTTCCGTTCTGTGTGGGACGGGGCGACCTTACAGATAGCGAGTGGGACCGGTTGGAGCCGCACCTTCCGAAGAGCGTGGGGCGGGGCGGACGCTGGAGGGACCACCGCATGGTCATCAACGGGATCCTCTTCCGGCAGCGGGCCGGGATCCCGTGGCGTGATCTTCCCTCACGGTTCGGGAAGTGGAAGACCTGCCACGACAGGCATCGCAGGTGGTCAGCGGACGGTACGTGGGCGAAGCTACTGAGGGCCGTCCAGGCTGATGCTGACGCGGAGGGCCGGATCGACTGGAGCGTGGTGAGCGTGTACTCCACCGTGTGCCGCGTCCACCAGCAGGCCGCCGGGGCCCGGAGCCGGCCCCCACGGATACCAGGACGGCGCCGTTCTCCCGCCTGGCATCGGGACGATGAGGCGATCGGCCGTTCACGTGGCGGGCTCACCACGAAGATCCATCTGGCGAGCGACGGAGGCTGCCGACCGCTGGCTGTGCTGATCACGCCGGGGCAGTGGGGCGATGCTCCTCAGTTGATTCCGGTCATGGACCGCGTCCGCGTCCCGCGACCGGCCGGTGGACACCCCGGATACGCCCAGAGCACCTCTGCGGGGACAAGGCATACAGTTCCCGCCGCAACCGGCGCTACCTGCGGCGGCGGCAGATCCGGCACACCATCCCCGAGCGCAGAGATCAGCGGGCCCACCGCCGGCGCCGCGGCAGCGCGGGCGGCAGACCCACCGGTTTCGACCGGGAGCGGTACGCACGCAGGAACGAAGTCGAGCGCACCGTGAATGCCCTCAAGGGCTTCCGCGCCGTGGCGACACGGTTCGACAAGCGCGCTTACGTCTTCCAGGGAACGGTCACCGTCGCAGCGATCCGGCTCTGGCTCCGCTCATGATGGGGCTCCACCGCCACGGCCCGCCGGACAGTCCCTGGTCCCTCTTGATCAATCAGTAGGCGAAACGTAGCGTGATGAATCGTTAACCCACTGTTGATAGGAGAGGTCTATCCATGGGTTACCTGCGTAAGAACAGCTTCATGATCTTCTTGGACGAGGACGCGCCCCCGCCGGCGAAGGAGCTGGACCCGCAGCAGATCGCGGAGATCGAAGCCGCGCACCAGGAGGGGAAGAAGGAGCGCATCGAGGCGCTGATCCTGAAGGAGCTGGCGAGCACCGCGCCCCGGGACTCCCGTTCGCCGGAAGACGGCAACGACAGCATGCTGCTGGCCTTCGCAGACGTCGAAGTGGCGCTTCCCAGCGGCCCTTTGGACGAGGAGAACCTCAAAGCGATGACGGAGCAGGCGGAAGCCGTCAAGGAAGCGGAAGCCAGGAGGGCCGTCAAGACGAAGGCGGAGGAGGAGGCTCTCAAGGAGAGGGCTGTCGGTCCCGAGGGGCAGGCCCTGCGGTCGATCGTCCAGCGCGTCCAGGGCGCCGGTGGCGACAAGGCGGCGTTCCAGGACTTCATGACCAACGGCTTCGAGAAGAAGGACTTCCGCGACCAGCACCTGCGTGAATTCGCTTGGAAGGTCTACGAGATCGACACCTCCAAGGCCGAACTCCCGGGCACCCGGTACGTCCCGTCTCGTTCCTCCGAGACCACCGTGCGGTTCAGGAACGACAGCACCACCCGACTCGGCATCGAGATCAGGCGCTACAGCAAGACGGTTGACGGCAAGCAAGTCGCCATGACCCAGACCGAGACGCTCCACTCCCAGGGTCCGGCTCTGTGGGTGAAGGTCGCCGACGGCGCGTGGGCCAAGGACGGCAACTGGGGCGGCTACCTGCAAATCACCTGCGCCACCCAGGAAGGCAAGTGGATCGACTCCAGCGCCGGCTGGGTAACCCCCGTCTCCTCCAAGGCCGACAAGGTCACCTTCTACGACATGGGCAACTACTACGAGATCTGGCAGAAGGACCGCGAGACCGGTAAGCCCCTGATCGTCCAGGACAACTGCCTGCGCTTCGTACACGGCGCTACCCCCGGCAAGTTCAACCTCCAGGACTCCACCTGGGACTGACCGCCCCCACCCGCACCGCAGCACCCCCGGCAAGCAGTCCCGGGGGTGCTGCGGTCATTTCCATCACGTCATCTGATCGCTGGTGGATGTGGGTCGTCGACTGACCCCCAGTGCGGACAGCACGACCCATCGGACACCCCCTAGTCGCAGCAACGCCTGGGGCCGTTCGCAGGTGCATCGTTGCAGGCCACTCAGCACTACGTGACGCAGGCCACAGAAATTACGTCTCGCGATTCGAGATGACGGGCGGTCAACTCGCTCGGGAGGGCCTTGCGGACCTCAACTCGGTGCGTTAATCGGTCCCTTATGGCACGCGAATGGCACGCGACCCAAAAATGGTCCAGACAACAAACAAGCCCCAGGTCCCTGACCTGGGGCTTCGCAGTGGAGCGGGTGACGGGAATCGAACCCGCGCTCTGAGCTTGGGAAGCTCATGTTCTACCATTAAACTACACCCGCACAGAACCGCCCGAATTGAGGGCGGTGCAGCTTCGCACACTCTACCCCATGACTCGATCGCGGTGTGTTCTGCCCGTGGGGAACCCGTGAGCACGGCGGGTGTCGGAGGGTGGTCGCGGGGGTGGGATGTGGCTGCGGGGTGCGGGAGTTGGGGCGTACGGTGGGGCGGCGGAGTGCCGCGTGAAAGGGCGCCCGGTTCATCCCCTAATGTGGCGGGCGTTGTCCACGCAGTTGGGAGAGGACTTGATGGAGCGCACCGTCGTCCGTTGTGCCGAGGGGCACGTGTTCAGCACCGCTTCGTTCCCGATGCAGACCACCGACCGGCTCGGTCCCGGGCGGCTGTTGCGGTGCCCGCGCTGTGCGCGGCTGCGCAACGCGGTTCCGGTGGAGTACGCGAAGCGGTAGTCCGGCGGACCGTGCGCGGCCGGTGATCAGTGCCGGCCGGTGACGGGAAGCGGAAGGAAGCACCCGCGGCAGGAAGTGGCCGGCAGCCGCCGATGGCGGCATGCGGCCGGCAGGCAGTGGAAGCAGGAGTGGCGGGCGAGGGTCCGGTCCCGGTGGGGCCGGACCCTCGCTGTGTGCGGGGGCGGGGCCGCGCCGTGCGTCGTGGTGGGGCCGGGCGCGTATCCTCGTCCCCGTGCTTCTCTCAGACAAGGACATCCGGGCCGAGATCGACGCCGGTCGGGTGCGCATCGACCCCTACGACGAGTCGATGGTGCAGCCGTCCAGCATTGACGTGCGTCTCGACCGCTACTTCCGGGTGTTCGAGAACCACCGCTACCCCCACATCGACCCCGCCGTGGAGCAGGCCGACCTGACGCGTGAGGTCGTGCCGGAGGGGGACGAGGCGTTCATCCTGCATCCCGGTGAGTTCGTGCTGGCCTCGACGTACGAGGTCATCACGCTGCCGGACGACCTGGCCTCCCGGCTCGAGGGGAAGAGCTCGCTGGGGCGGCTGGGGCTGCTGACGCATTCGACGGCCGGGTTCATCGACCCCGGGTTCAGCGGGCACGTGACGCTTGAGCTGAGCAATGTCGCGACGCTGCCGATCAAGCTGTGGCCGGGCATGAAGATCGGGCAGCTGTGCATGTTCCGGCTGACCTCGCCCGCCGAGCACTCCTACGGGTCGGCGCGTTACGGCTCCCGCTACCAGGGCCAGCGCGGGCCGACGCCGTCGCGGTCCTTCAAGAATTTCCACCGTACTCAGGTGTGAAGGCACGCCCGGCCGGCGTGAGCGTGCGCCGTCGGGTGTGGGCGTACGGCGTGTGGGTGGCGGGGCAGCGGCCCCGGGGCGCGGCGCGCACAGGGCGTAAGAGACAGAAGGTCTGAGAGAGATACGTGAGTGACGTACGGGAGAACCTGACGTACGAGCGGTTCGGCGGGGCGATCCGCGAGCTGGCGCAGATGGTCGCCGACGACGGGTACGAGCCCGACGTCGTGCTGTCGATCGCGCGCGGCGGCGTGTTCGTCGCGGGCGGGCTGGCGTACGCGCTGGACTGCAAGAACATCCACCTGGTGAACGTGGAGTTCTACACGGGCGTCGGGACGACGCTGGAGATGCCGGTGATGCTGGCGCCGGTGCCGAACGCGATCGACTTCTCGCAGAAGAAGGTGCTGATCGCCGACGACGTGGCGGACACCGGCAAGACGCTGAAGCTGGTGCACGACTTCTGCCAGGGGACCGTGGCCGAGGTCCGCAGCGCGGTGATCTATGAGAAGTCGCACTCGCTGGTGAAGTGCGAGTACGTGTGGAAGCGCACGGACGAGTGGATCAACTTCCCGTGGAGTGTGGAGCCGCCGGTCGTCCGCAGGGACAACCAAGTGCTGGACGCCTGACGGGAGTTGGGCCGGGCGGGGTGGGAATTTCCCCGACGCCCGTCCCGTTTCCCGTCCCGTCCCCCCGCGCCGCGACCGCGCCTTTCGGCCAATACCGCTCCGGGTGTTCCGCCGGTGTCTACCTCCGAGTAGAAACCGGCGGTAACAGCAGACCGGAGGGGAGACCCCATGGCGCGTGCGAGATCGGTGAGGTCCAGGAGACGTACGGGACGGCGGCGGCTGGCGGCCGTGGTGGCGGCGCTGACCGTGGTGTTCGGCGGGATCGGCGGGACGGGCGCGGCCTTCGCGGCGCCGGCCGCGACGGCGGGCACCGGGGGCGGCGCGCCCCTGGCGCCGGAGCTGGAGGCGGTCCGGGCGCGGCAGGCCACCGGCCTGTACGGCGACCCGGCCGTGCGCCCGCTCGACGAGCGGAAGACCTCGCTGATCTCGCTGGGCGACAGCGAGATCTCCGGCGAGGGCGTGGGCACGTACGAGCCGGGGACCGACGGGCCCGACAACTGGTGCCACCGGTCGCCCGACGCGGCGATCCACCGGACCGGCATCGCGGCGGACGTCACGTACAACGCCGCCTGTTCCGGTGCGTACAGCGGCAACATCGTCATCGGGGGCGACAAGCAGTACCCCGATGAGCTGGTGCAGAGCGACAGCCTGGCGGTGGCGGCGCGCAACACCCGGCTGAAGATGGTCGTGCTGATGGTGGGCGCCAACGACGACCTCCAGTTCGGCCCGGTGATGACGGACTGCGTCACACGCTGGTTCCTGCTCCAGGGCACCTGCGAGCCGAAGTACCAGCCGGGCTGGCAGGCGCGGGTGGACGGTCTGGTGCCCAAGGTCGAGCGGACGGTCGGTGACCTGCGGACGGTGATGCGCGACGCGGGGTACGGCGAGGACGACTACCGGCTGGTGGTCATGTCGTATCCGAGCCCGATCGGGCCCGACGTGAAGGACAATCCCAACTTTCCGGGCAAGCTGCCGGGTGGCTGCACCGGTTACACCTCCGACGCCGGCTGGGGACGGAACACCGCGGTCCCGGCGTTCGAGCGCGGGGTGCGCAAGGCCGCGGTGGGCGCAGGGGCGACGTACCTCGACACCTCGCGGCTGTTCCACGGGCACGAGGCGTGCATGGAGGACACCTGGGCGCGCGGCCTGTACGTGAACGTCGCCAACCCCTTCCCGCCGGACGCGAATTCGGTGCGGCAGTCCTTCCACCCCAACGCCAGGGGGCACGCCGCCTTCGCGTCCTGCCTGACCCAGCTCTACGACGCGGGGCTGCGCGAGGCGTCCTGCGCCGACCCGGCGAGCACCGGGAAGCCGGAGCTGTACCCGGGGGCCTGGGACGACGCCTTCCGGCCGCTGCACAACGCCGCAACCGGCAGCTGCCTGGACGCGACCGGCGGCGCGAGCGGCAACGGGACGGCCGTCGGCGGCTGGGACTGCAACGGGCAGCGCAATCAGGACTGGTGGCACGACACCCGGCAGCGGTCGCTGCACGTCGGGCTGACCCATGACCGCTGCCTCGACGTGCCGGGCGGCCGGTACGAGCCGGGTGCGGCGCTGGTGCTGTGGAACTGCTCAGGGGCGGCGAACCAGCAGTTCACCGCGGGCGACCAGGGGTCGTACCGGCCGGCCGGGGCGCCGTCGCTGTGCCTGGCGCTGGGCGCGGCGAAGGACCCGCTGCGGCTCCAGCCCTGCGACGGTTCGGCGGCGCAGCGGTTCGGGGACGCGTAGCCGCACGCGAAGGCCCAGGGCCCCGCTCCGGGAAGGGGAGCGGGGCCCTGGGCCGTACGTGCGGGGTGCCGGTTACAGCGTGCCGAGCTTCACCAGGGCGAGCAGGGCGATCAGCTGGATGGCGCTGGCGCCCAGCGCCTTGGGCCACGGCAGGTCGTGCGACTTGCTCACCATCGAGGTGAGGAGGTAGCCGGAGGCGAGCCAGGTCAGCCAGCCGAGGATCGTGACGATCGGGCTGTCGCCGCCGAGGAACATCGCGAACACCAGCCGGGGCGCGTCCGAGATCGTCATGATCAGCATGGACAGGCCGATGGTCGGGGCCCAGGCGCCGTCGCCGCCGAGCTGGCGGGCGAGGGTGTGGGTGACCGCGCCGAGGATCAGGCTGCCGATGACGAACATCACGGCGGTGATCAGCACCCAGGGGATGCTGTTGGCGAGGGTGGCGTTGAGCACGTCCTCGCGGGCCTTGTCGAAGCCGAAGACCGCGAGCAGGCCGTAGACGAAGGTGACGATCAGCGCGGGGGCCCAGACCTGGTGGTCGCGCATCTGCCAGAACGTGGGCGCCGGGCGCAGCACGATGCCGGGCAGCAGCTGCTTCCAGTGCAGCCGGGGGCCGGCCGGCGGCGCGGTGGCCTGTCCGGCGCGGTAGACGCCGCCGTCGGCGTAGCCGTCGTCGGGGCCCTGTCCCGGCGCGCCGCCGTACGGCTCCGCGTAGGCGTCCGGGGCCTCACCGATGCTGAACTGCTGGGTGTGGCCTGGGCTGTTGTCGGCGGTGTACGGCGCGTACGACTGCGGCGGCTGGTAGCCGCCGTCGCCGAAGTACTCCGGTTCGCCGTGGCCGCCCGGCTGCCCCTGCGGCGGGCCGCCGTACTGCGGCTGCGGGGGCTGCGGCGGCTGCTGCTGCCACTGGCCATGCGGAGGCGGGGGCTGTTGCCCGTACGGTCCCTGCTGTCCGTACGGCGCCTGCTGCCCCTGCTGCTGCCCGTCCTGCGCGGTGCGGGGATCCCGTCCGCGACCCATCCTGAATCCAGCCACTCATCGAACGTACCTGCTCCGCGCGGCCCCGGTGGCGGCGTGGGCACACCGGAGGGCCTTTGCTGCCGAGCTGTGACATCCCCTAGGGGGAACAGGACACCGCGACCTGCGGAAACCGGCCAGGCTCCTAGGGGATCCACCGCAGGGTCAGCTCCGGCAGGCCCTCCATGTTGCCGCTGCCGTCCCCGGTGGCGACGACGGTGAAGCCGTGGTGCGCGTAGAAGGCGCGGGCCATGGTGTTGCGCGCGAAGACGTGCAGGGTGAGGCCGTCGGGGCGGTGGCCGCGGGCCGTGTCGAGCAGCAGGGTGCCGGTGCCGGTACGGAGCGCGTCGGGGTGTACGTAGAGGTCTTCCAGTACGTCGTCGTGGACGGCGGCGTAGCCGATGAGGTCGGGGCCGCGTACGGCCACCCAGGTGGTGCGGGTGGTGAGCACCGTCTCGCGGATCCAGTGGGTGACGGCCGCGTGGTCGTGGCGCTGCGGCGGGAGGTAGGGCATGGTGGCGCGCCGCGACTCCTGATGGACGTGCGCGATCTGCGGCGCGTCGGTCGTGGTGGCGGGGCGTATCAGGGGGAGCGGGGCGGCCGGGTGCATGGCGGCATGGTCGCAGGGCCGGGTGCCGTCAGGACAGGGAATTTCCGTGCGGCGGACGGTGGTTGGCGGTCGCTGCCCGGCTGCGCAACGGCCACGGCCGGCCCCGCGGTGTGCGGGACCGGCCGTGGCCTGATGGTTGCTCCGTGGCGTCACTTCACCGGTTCGGGCTCCGGTGCGTCCTCGGCCGCGGACTCGCCGTCCGGGTCGGCGGGGGTCTTGACGGAGTCCAGCAGGAGCTGGGCGACGTCGACGACCTGGACGGATTCCTTCGCCTTGCCGTCGTTCTTCTTGCCGTTGACGGAGTCGGTGAGCATGACGAGGCAGAAGGGGCAGGCGGTGGAGACGATGTCCGGGTTGAGGGACAGCGCCTCGTCGACCCGCTCGTTGTTGATGCGCTTGCCGATGCGCTCTTCCATCCACATCCGGGCGCCGCCCGCGCCGCAGCAGAAGCCGCGCTCCTTGTGGCGGTGCATCTCCTCGTTCCGCAGGCCGGGCACCTTGGCGATGATCTCGCGCGGCGGTGTGTAGACCTTGTTGTGGCGGCCGAGGTAGCAGGGGTCGTGGTACGTGATCAGGCCCTCGACGGGGGTGACCGGGACCAGCTTGCCCTCGTCGACGAGGTGCTGGAGCAGCTGGGTGTGGTGGATGACCTCGAACTCGCCGCCCAGCTGCGGGTATTCGTTGGCGATGGTGTTGAAGCAGTGCGGGCAGGTCGCGACGATCTTCTTGGCCGACTTGGGCTTCTTCGTCGACTCGTCCACCTCGCCCTCCTCGTTGAGGGACTCGCCGAACGCCGCGTTCAGCGTCGCGACGTTCTCGGCGCCGAGCTGCTGGAAGAGGAACTCGTTGCCCAGGCGGCGCGGCGAGTCACCGGTGCACTTCTCGTCGCCGCCCATGATCGCGAACTTGACGCCTGCGATGTGCAGCAACTCGGCGAACGCCTTGGTGGTCTTCTTGGCGCGGTCCTCCAGGGCGCCGGCGCAGCCGACCCAGTAGAGGTACTCGACCTCGGTCAGGTCCTCGACGTCCTTGCCGACGACCGGGACCTCGAAGTCGACCTCCTTCGTCCAGGCGAGCCGCTGCTTCTTGGCCAGGCCCCAGGGGTTGCCCTTCTTCTCCAGGTTCTTGAGCATCGTGCCCGCCTCGGACGGGAACGACGACTCGATCATGACCTGGTAGCGGCGCATGTCGACGATGTGGTCGATGTGCTCGATGTCGACCGGGCACTGCTCGACGCAGGCGCCGCAGGTGGTGCAGGACCACAGGACGTCCGGGTCGATGACGCCGTTCTCTTCGAGGGTGCCGATCAGCGGGCGCTCGGCCTCGGCCAGCGCGGCGGCCGGCACGTCGGCGAGCTGCTCGGCGGTGGCCTTCTCGTTGCCCTCCTCGTCCTTGCCGCCGCCCGCCAGGAGGTAGGGCGCCTTGGCGTGCGCGTGGTCGCGCAGCGACATGATCAGCAGCTTCGGGGAGAGCGGCTTGCCGGTGTTCCAGGCGGGGCACTGCGACTGGCAGCGACCGCACTCGGTGCAGGTGGAGAAGTCGAGGATGCCCTTCCAGGAGAAGTGCTCGATCTGCGAGACGCCGAACTGGTCGTCCTCGCCCGGGTCCTCGAAGTCGATCGGCTTGCCCGCGCTGGTCATCGGCTTCAGCTCGCCGAGCGCGACGTCGCCGTCCGCCTCGCGCTTGAACCAGATGTTGGGGAAGGCGAGGAAGCGGTGCCAGGCCACGCCCATGTCGGTCTTGAGCGCGACCGTGATCATCCAGATGAAGGACGTCGCGATCTTGAGGCCGGCGAAGAAGTAGGTGAGGTTCTGGAGCGTCGAGACGTCCATGCCCTCCAGCCACGAGATCACCGGGTACGAGATGAAGAACGACGCCTCGTAGCCGCTCACGTGGTGCTGGGCGCCCTCCAGCGCGTGCAGCATGAAGATGCAGACGCCGACGATGAGGATGACGGCCTCGACGAAGTACGCCTGGCCGAAATTGGAGCCGGCGAAGCGGGACTTGCGGCCCGCACCGCCCGGCCGGCTCAGCTGCCGGATGACGATCAGGACCAGGATGCCGAGGACCGTCATCGTGCCGATGAACTCGACGAAGACGTTGTACGGCGCCCACTCGCCGATGACCGGCAGCAGCCAGTCGGCCTGGAAGAGCTGGCCGATGGCGTTGACGATCGTCAGCAGCAGCGAGAAGAAGCCCACCGCCACGAACCAGTGCGCCACACCGACGACGCCCCAGCGGTTCATGCGGGTGTGGCCGAGGAATTCCTTGGCCACGGTGACGGTGCGCTGTACGGGTTCGTCGGTACGGGTGCCGGCCGGTACGGGCTGGCCGAGCCGTACGAACCGGTAGATCTGCACCAGGGCACGGCCGAACAGCGCGACGCCGACCGCGATGAGGACCAGCGACACGAGGATCGCGGCGAGTTGCATTTGGGGGCTCCTCGAACCTGCGAGAGCGGAAATCTGAGCGGGACTACTAAGCGGTAACTTTTCAGGTCTGCGCTGAGGTTACCCAGTATCCGCGACCCCATGAAGCCGCCCGGCCGGTGATCTGCGTCGCGCAGGCAACCCTGCGCAGCCGTCCCGGCGTCCCCCGGCGACCGGGGCGTCGCAGGCCGGAACCCTCGGTGACGATAAGGTCGACATAAAAGTTGAGCGGGCTCGACTCAGGTCTGTTGACAGGTTTGGATCCGTGTTGCACTCTTGAGCCTGTTCCACTCAAGTCACTGGAGGAATTGAAATGGCACGTGCGGTCGGCATCGACCTGGGCACGACGAACTCCGTCGTCAGTGTTCTCGAAGGCGGTGAGCCCACCGTCATCACCAACGCCGAGGGCGCCAGGACCACGCCGTCCGTTGTCGCCTTCGCCAAGAACGGCGAGGTGCTGGTCGGCGAGGTCGCGAAGCGCCAGGCGGTCACCAACGTCGACAGGACCATCCGGTCGGTCAAGCGCCACATGGGCACCGACTGGAAGATCGACATCGACGACAAGGGCTTCAACCCGCAGCAGATGAGCGCCTTCATCCTGCAGAAGCTCAAGCGTGACGCCGAGGCGTACCTGGGCGAGAAGGTCATGGACGCGGTCATCACCGTCCCCGCCTACTTCAACGACTCCGAGCGCCAGGCCACCAAGGAGGCCGGTGAGATCGCGGGTCTGAACGTCCTGCGCATCGTCAACGAGCCGACCGCCGCAGCCCTGGCCTACGGCCTGGAGAAGGACGACCAGACCATCCTGGTCTTCGACCTCGGTGGCGGCACCTTCGACGTCTCGCTGCTGGAGATCGGTGACGGCGTCGTCGAGGTGAAGGCCACCAACGGTGACAACCACCTCGGTGGTGACGACTGGGACCAGCGCGTCGTCGACTACCTGGTCAAGCAGTTCCAGAACGGTCACGGCGTCGACCTGGCCAAGGACAAGATGGCGCTCCAGCGCCTGCGCGAGGCCGCCGAGAAGGCGAAGATCGAGCTGTCGTCCTCCACCGAGACGACGATCAACCTTCCCTACATCACCGCCTCCGCCGAGGGCCCGCTGCACCTGGACGAGAAGCTCACGCGCTCGCAGTTCCAGCAGCTGACCGCGGACCTCCTGGAGCGTTGCAAGACCCCGTTCCACAACGTCATCAAGGACGCCGGCATCGAGCTGTCCGAGATCGACCACGTGGTGCTGGTCGGCGGCTCGACCCGTATGCCGGCCGTCGCCGAGCTGGTCAAGGAGCTGACCGGCGGCAAGGACGCCAACAAGGGCGTCAACCCGGACGAGGTCGTCGCCATCGGCGCCACCCTCCAGGCCGGTGTCCTCAAGGGTGAGGTCAAGGACGTCCTCCTGCTGGACGTCACCCCGCTGTCCCTCGGCATTGAGACCAAGGGCGGCATCATGACCAAGCTCATCGAGCGGAACACGACGATCCCGACCAAGCGGTCCGAGATCTTCACCACCGCCGAGGACAACCAGCCCTCCGTGCAGATCCAGGTCTACCAGGGCGAGCGCGAGATCGCGGCGTACAACAAGAAGCTCGGGATGTTCGAGCTGACCGGTCTGCCGCCGGCCCCGCGTGGCGTCCCGCAGATCGAGGTCTCCTTCGACATCGACGCCAACGGCATCATGCACGTGACCGCGAAGGACCTGGGCACGGGCAAGGAGCAGAAGATGACCGTCACCGGCGGCTCCTCGCTGCCGAAGGACGAGGTCGACCGCATGCGCCAGGAGGCGGAGCAGTACGCGGACGAGGACACCAAGCGCCGCGAGGCCGCCGAGGCCCGTAACCAGGGCGAGCAGCTCGTCTACCAGACGGAGAAGTTCCTCAAGGACAACGAGGAGAAGGTCCCCGCCGAGGTCAAGACCGAGGTCGAGACCGCCGTCGGCGAGCTGAAGGAAAAGCTCAAGGGCGAGGACACCGCCGAGATCCGCACCGCCACCGAGAAGGTCGCCGCCGTCTCGCAGAAGCTGGGCCAGGCCATGTACGCCGACGCCCAGGCCGCGGGTGGCGCCGAGGGTGCTGCGGGTGCCGAAGGCGCCGAGCAGGCCAAGGCCGATGACGACGTCGTGGACGCCGAGATCGTCGACGACGAGAAGCCGAAGAAGGATGGTGCCGCGTGACGGAGGAGACCCCGGGCTTCGAGGAGAAGCCCGACGTCCCTTCCGGCACCGAGTCCGCAGGACACCCTGACGACGCGGCGCAGCGTGCCGAGTCCGCCGACAAGGCGGGCTCGGCCCCGGCCGGGGACGACAAGCCCGACACATCCGACATCGCGCTCACGGCGCAGCTGGACCAGGTGCGTACGGCGCTCAACGAGCGCACCGCGGACCTCCAGCGGCTCCAGGCGGAGTACCAGAACTACCGCCGCCGGGTCGAGCGGGACCGGGTCACGGTCAAGGAGATCGCCGCGGCGAACCTCCTGTCCGAGCTCCTTCCGGTGCTCGACGACGTGGGCCGTGCCCGTGAGCACGGCGAGCTGGTCGGCGGCTTCAAGTCGGTCGCCGAATCCATGGAGACCGTGGTCGCCAAGCTGGGCCTCCAGCAGTTCGGCAAGGAGGGCGAGCCCTTCGACCCGACGATCCACGAAGCCCTGATGCATTCGTACGCGCCCGACGTCACGGAGACGACGTGCGTGGCGATCCTTCAGCCCGGGTATCGCATCGGTGAACGAACGATCCGCCCCGCGCGGGTCGCGGTCGCCGAGCCGCAGCCGGGCGCCCAGGGCACCAAGTCCGCCTCCGAAGAGGACAGCAAGCCTTCGGACGAGGAAAACGGTGGCCCGGACGAGGGCTGACGTGCGGACGGCAGAGAAGAAGACGCGGAAGGAGGGACGTCGGGGATGAGCACCAAGGACTTCGTCGAGAAGGACTACTACAAGGTCCTCGGCGTCCCCAAGGACGCCACCGACGCCGAGATCAAGAAGGCGTACCGCAAGCTCGCCCGGGAGAACCACCCGGACGCCAACACCGGTGACGCCAGGGCCGAGGAGCGCTTCAAGGAGATCTCCGAGGCGAACGACATCCTCGGTGACCCCAAGCGCCGCAAGGAGTACGACGAGGCGCGGGCGCTGTTCGGCAACGGCGGCTACCGGCCGGGCCCCGGCGCGGGCGGCGGCAGCTTCAACTTCGACCTGGGCGACCTCTTCGGGGGCTCGCAGGGCCAGGGACAAGGGCAGGGCGGCGGCTTCGGCGGCGGGCTCGGGGACGTCTTCGGCGGCCTCTTCAACCGCGGCGGCGCCGGGACGCGTACCCAGCCGCGCCGCGGCCAGGACGTCGAGTCCGAGGTGACGCTCAGCTTCACCGAGGCGGTGGACGGGGCCACGGTCCCGCTGCGGATGTCCAGCCAGGCGCCGTGCAAGGCGTGCTCGGGCACCGGCGACAAAAACGGTACGCCGCGGGTCTGCCCGACCTGCGTCGGCACCGGGCAGGTCAGCCGGGGCGCGGGCGGCGGCTTCTCCCTCACCGATCCGTGCGCCGACTGCAAGGGCCGGGGCCTGATCGCCCAGGACCCGTGCGAGGTCTGCAAGGGCAGCGGCCGGGCGACGAGCGCGCGCACGATGCAGGTCCGCATCCCGGCCGGGGTGTCGGACGGGCAGCGCATCCGGCTGCGCGGCAAGGGCACTCCTGGTGAACAGGGCGGCCCGGCGGGCGACTTGTACGTCGTGGTCCACGTCGACAGCCACCCCGTCTTCGGCCGCAAGGGCGACAACCTCACCGTCACGGTGCCGGTCACCTTCCCTGAGGCCGCGCTCGGCGGCGAGGTCCGGGTGCCGACGCTGGGCGGCCCGCCGGTGACGCTGAAGATCGCGCCCGGCACTCCCAACGGACGCACCATGCGGGCCCGGGGCAAGGGCGCGGCCCGCAAGGACGGCACCCGCGGCGACCTGCTGGTCACCATTGAGGTGGTCGTTCCTCAGGAACTCGGCGACAAGGCCAGGGAATCGCTGGCGGCCTATCGCGAGGCGACCGCGGGAGAGGATCCGCGGGCAGAGCTGTTCCAGGCCGCGAAGGGAGCTTGAGATGGACAGCCGGGGCGGGCATCGTCGGAACCCGTATGAACTGACCGAAGATTCGCCGGTGTACGTCATCTCCGTCGCGGCTCAGCTCTCCGGCCTGCATCCGCAGACCCTGCGGCAGTACGACCGGCTGGGTCTGGTCTCGCCCGACCGTACGGCCGGGCGGGGCCGCCGCTATTCCGCCCGGGACATCGAACTGCTCCGTACGGTGCAGCAGTTGTCCCAGGACGAGGGCATCAACCTCGCCGGCATCAAGCGCATCATCGAGCTGGAGAACCAGGTGGCCGCGCTCCAGCAGCGGGTCGCCGAACTCCAGGGCGCCCTGGAGGGCGCGGCCAGCGCGATGCAGCAGCGCGAGGCGGCGGTGCACGCCTCCTACCGCCGCGACCTGGTGCCGTACCAGGACGTGCAGCAGACCAGCGCGCTGGTGGTGTGGCGCCCCAAGCGCGGCGAGTAGCGGCATCCGAGCAGGGGAAGGGCCGGGGAGACCCGGCCCTTTCGCTTGCCCGCGGCCGGCTAGCAGCCGTTGTAGCCCGCGGTCGGCATCGACAGCCTGCGGTGCACGTGCGACTTCATCGCCGGGGTGTAGACCGGCTCGTCGAGGTCGGCGGTCGCCAGCCGCACGCCGGCCGCCGCGCACCGCTCGGCGAAGGCGTCGGCGTCGTCGACGGCGTGCTCCAGCACTCTGCGGTGCGGCGCCACGAACACGTCGACGAGGCCCTGCTCGACGTCGCGCCACAGCTGGTCGTGGTCGGCGCGCAGGCGGTGCAGGCTGAGCCGGCAGGTCAGGTGGAAGTCACGGGCCGCCGCCCACTGTCCGCACATCTCGTGCTGGCCGCGGTCGTCGACCAGGAACGGTTCCTCGTCCAGCTCGGACAGCGGCATCAGGCAGGCGATCGCCGTGACACGGACCGCGTTCATCGTGCCCTCCGGGGCGTCGCGACGGTGGGGGCGACGATACCCCCGCCGGGGGCCCTGGCTCAGGCGCGGCCGAGCGCCTTGGTCACCGCGATCTCGATCATGACGCGGTCGGGGTTGGGGCCCGGCGTCCTGCCGTAGCGCTCGGCGTACCGGTGGACGGCGTCCGCCACCGCGTCGGCGTCCGTCCGCACCCGCGCGATGCCCTCAAGCGTCGCCCAGCGACCGCGGTCGACCTGGCACACCGCGACCCGCGCGCCGTCCGCGCCCGCGGCCCGGACGTTCTTGACCTTGGTGCTGCCCTTGCGGGTGATGATCCGCGCGATCCGCTCGCCCGCGTCGTAGGTGACGCCGACCGGGACGACGTGCGGGGTGCCGTCCGGGCGCAGGGTGGTCAGCGTCGGCATGAAGTACTCGCCCCAGAAGGTGAGGTACTCGGGGCTGAGGGCGGCGAGGTCGTGGGCCATGGGGGAAGCGTAATTGCGGCGGCGCGCCATGGGGAGGGCGCTCACGGGCTCAGAGGAAGTCGCCGGTCTCCAGGTCGAAGGAGAAGGGGGCGGGGAGGGCGATGGACTTGCCGAAGAGGGCGGTGTGGCGGGTCAGGTAGTCGCCTTTCTCCGGCTCGCTGAACAGGGTGGTCGCGGACTTGTCGCGGTCCACGAGGAGGTAGAGCGGGATGCCGGCGCGGGCGTAGCCGTGGCGTTTGGCGACGCGGTCCGCGTAGGGCTTGCTCGACGTCACCTCGACGACCATCGCAACGCCGTCGCTGGGCATCCAGGGGGGTGCTCCCTGGAAGAGGCGGAGAGCCTCCGGGGCGAAGGTGGCGTCGGGGATCACGTGGTCCGCGGGCCGGGCCCCGGTGCCGGAGAGGATGAGCCCTTTGTGTCCCGAGAGGTCCATGGGTGTTGCGGACTTCCGCAACACCTGTTTGAAGACGGTGCTCAGGTAGTACTCGTGGTCGCCGTCCGGCGGTGGCGTCGCAACGATTTCCCCCTCGATGAGCTCGGCCCTGAAGCCGCTTGGTGTGTCCAGGGCGAGAAACCCTTCGAGGAGGATGTCCGTCTGCGTAGGCATGGGCTCGTGTGCCATAGCCGTCATGCTGCACCTCCTTGTGCTGGAAGGCCAGCCTCCCCAACGGCCGCCGGTGGCGGAGCCTGGTCCGGCCCGGTTCACTCACACGTGTGGGCCCCTGCGTCCGGAAAAGTGCCGAGCGCAGGCCCCGAAACAACCTTGAGTGGAATAGACTCAACTTATCGCACGTTGGTGTGAGCAGACCGGCCTCGGGTCGGCCCCAGGATCACAGCACGAGTACGAGGAGGAACGCGCGAACGTGGACGCCGAGCTGACCAACAAGAGCCGGGAAGTGCTGAGCGCCGCCAACGAGCGGGCGGTGGCCGCCGGACATGCGGACATGACGTCCGCGCATCTGCTGCTCGCGCTCCTGGCGGGCCAGGCCGACAGCAACGCGAACATCACCGACCTGCTGGCCGCCGTCGGCGCGGACGCCGCAGCGCTGCGGTCGGGGGCCGAGCGCAGGCTCGCCGCGCTGCCCAGCGTGCAGGGCTCGACGGTCGCGCCGCCGCAGCCGGACCGCGAGCTGCTCGCCGTCATCACGGACGCCGCGCAGCGCGCCAAGGAACTGGGCGACGCCTACGTCTCCACCGAGCACCTGCTCATCGGCATCGCGGCCAAGGGCGGCGCCACCGGTGAGCTGCTGGAGCAGCAGGGCGCGTCCGCCAAGAAGCTGCTGGCGGCCTTCGAGGAGGCGCGCGACGGGCGCCGGGTGACCAACGCCGACCCGGAGGGCACGTACAAGGCGCTGGAGAAGTTCGGTACGGACCTCACGGCTGCGGCCCGTGACGGCAAGCTCGACCCGGTCATCGGCCGGGACCACGAGATCCGCCGCGTCGTGCAGGTGCTGTCCCGGCGGACGAAGAACAACCCGGTGCTGATCGGTGAGCCGGGTGTCGGCAAGACCGCGGTCGTCGAGGGTCTGGCCCAGCGCATCGTCAAGGGTGACGTGCCCGAGTCGCTGCGCAACAAGCGGCTGGTCGCGCTCGACCTGGGGGCGATGGTCGCCGGCGCGAAGTACCGCGGCGAGTTCGAGGAACGGCTCAAGACCGTACTCGCGGAGATCAAGTCCAGCGACGGCCAGGTCATCACCTTCATCGACGAGCTGCACACGGTCGTCGGCGCGGGCGCCGGCGGCGACTCCGCGATGGACGCGGGCAACATGCTCAAGCCGATGCTGGCCCGCGGCGAGCTGCGGATGGTCGGCGCGACCACCCTCGACGAGTACCGCGAGCGGATCGAGAAGGACCCGGCGCTGGAGCGGCGTTTCCAGCAGGTGCTGGTCGCCGAGCCGACCGTCGAGGACACGGTGGCCATCCTGCGCGGCCTCAAGGGGCGCTACGAGGCGCACCACAAGGTCGTCATCGCGGACTCCGCGCTGGTCGCGGCTGCCACCCTCTCCGACCGCTACATCACCTCCAGGTTCCTCCCCGACAAGGCCATCGACCTGGTCGACGAGGCCGCGTCGCGGCTGCGGATGGAGATCGACTCGTCGCCGGTCGAGATCGACGAGCTCCAGCGGTCCGTGGACCGGCTGCGCATGGAGGAGCTGGCGCTCAAGAACGAGACCGACGCCGGTTCCGTCCAGCGGCTGGAGAAGCTGCGCAAGGACCTCGCCGACAAGGAGGAGGAGCTGCGCGGCCTGACCGCCCGCTGGGAGAAGGAGAAGCAGGGCCTCAACCGCGTCGGTGAGCTGAAGGAGAAGCTCGACGAGCTGCGCGGCCAGGCCGACCGCGCGCAGCGCGACGGCGACTTCGACACCGCGTCCAAGCTGCTCTACGGCGAAATCCCCGGCCTGGAGCGGGAGTTGGAGGCAGCCGCCGAGGCGGAGGCCGAGCAGGAGGCGAGCAAGGGCGCCGACGACGGGAGCGCCACGGCGCCGATGGTCAAGGAGGAGGTCGGCCCCGACGACATCGCGGACGTGGTCGGCGCCTGGACCGGCATCCCCGCAGGCCGTCTCCTCGAAGGCGAGACGCAGAAGCTGCTGCGCATGGAGGAGGAGCTGGGCAAGCGGCTGATCGGTCAGCGCGAGGCCGTACGGTCCGTGTCGGACGCGGTGCGCCGCACCCGCGCGGGCATCGCCGACCCGGACCGCCCCACCGGCTCGTTCCTCTTCCTCGGCCCGACCGGCGTCGGCAAGACCGAACTGGCCAAGGCGCTCGCCGACTTCCTCTTCGACGACGAGCGGGCGATGGTCCGCATCGACATGAGCGAGTACGGCGAGAAGCACTCCGTCGCCCGGCTGGTCGGCGCCCCGCCCGGCTACGTCGGCTACGAGGAGGGCGGCCAGCTCACCGAGTCGGTACGCCGCCGCCCGTACTCCGTGGTGCTCCTGGACGAGGTCGAGAAGGCCCACCACGAGGTCTTCGACGTCCTCCTCCAGGTGCTGGACGACGGCCGGCTCACCGACGGCCAGGGCCGCACCGTCGACTTCCGCAACACCATCCTCATCCTGACCTCCAACCTCGGCTCGAACTTCCTGATGGACCCCCTGCTCAAGGAGGATCAGAAGAAGGAGAAGGTCCTGGAGACCGTCCGCGGCTCCTTCCGTCCGGAGTTCCTCAACCGCCTCGACGACGTGGTGGTCTTCCACCCGCTCGGCACGGACCAGCTCCAGCGGATCGCCCGGATCCAGCTCGACCACCTCCAGGGCCGCCTCGCCGACCGCAGGCTGACGCTGGACGTCACCGACCAGGCCCTGACCTGGCTCGCCTGGCTCGGCAGGGAACCGGTCGACGGCGCCCCGGCACCGGACCTGTCCTACGGGGCCCGCCCGCTGCGCCGCCTGGTCCAGACGGCCATCGGCGACCAGCTGGCGCGCGCCATCCTGGCGGGCGAGGTGCTGGACGGCGACACCGTGCGGGTGGACGTCGACGGCGACCACCTCTCCGTGGAGCCGGCCCGCGCGGCCGTCTGAGCGGCGCCACGCTCCGCCCCGCCCCGTTCGGCTTGCCAGGACGGGGCGGGCATGGCGGAGAATGGCGCAGACCATACGAAGGGAAATCCACGGTGAGCATCGACCCGTCCTCGATTCCGAATTTCGGGGGCCAGCCCGAACCGCAGCCGTCGGGGCCTGAGGGGCCCGTCGTGCCCGACCAGGACTTGGTCAAGCAGCTCCTCGACCAGATGGAGCTGAAGTACGTAGTCGACGAGGAAGGCGATCTCGCCGCCCCGTGGGAGCAGTTCCGCACGTACTTCATGTTCCGTGGGGAGGAGGAGCAGCAGATCTTCTCCGTCCGTACGTTCTACGACCGCCCGCACGGCATCGACGACAAGTCGAAGCTGCTGGAGGCGATCGACGACTGGAACCGCCGGACGCTGTGGCCCAAGGCCTACACCCACACCCACGACGACGGCACCGTCCGCCTGATCGGTGAGGCGTCGATGCTGATCGGCACCGGCGTCGCGCTCGAACACTTCGTGTCGAGCACCGTCAGCTGGGTCCGCGCGTCGATCGAGTTCGACAAGTGGATCGTCGAGCAGCTCGGCCTGGAGTCCGAGATCGAAGGCGACGAGAAGCCGGGCGACGACGAGGGCTGAGACCCTCTTGCCGACCACGGTGCGCGCGGGCCCCCGGAGCGATCTGCTCCGGGGGCCCGCGCGCGTCCGGGGCCGTCAGCCGGCCAGGGTCTTCAGCCGCGCCGCCGCGTCCTGGAGGACGTCGGTGCTCTTGCAGAACGCGAAGCGCACGAACGGGGCGCCCTCGTCCCGGTGGTCGTAGAAGACGGCGTTGGGGATGGCGACGACGCCGGCCCGCTCGGGCAGCGCCCGGCAGAAGGCGAAGCCGTCGTCGAAGCCGAGGGGGCGGATGTCGGTGGTGATGAAGTAGGTGCCGGCCGGGCGGTAGACGCCGAAACCGGCGTCGGCCAGGCCGCGGGCCAGGATGTCGCGCTTGGCGCGCAGGTCGTCCCGCAGCGCCGTGAAGTAGCCGTCGGGCAGCGCGAGCGCCTCGGCGACGGCGTACTGGAAGGGGCCGGCGGAGACGTAGGTGAGGAACTGCTTCGCCGAGCGGACGGCGCTGATCAGCTCGGGGGCCGCGGTGACCCAGCCGACCTTCCACCCGGTGAAGGAGAAGGTCTTGCCCGCCGAGCCGATGGTGACGGTCCGCCCGTGCATGCCGGGGAAGGACGCGAGGGGCAGGTGCTCGCCCTCGAAGACCAGGTGTTCGTAGACCTCGTCGGTGATCACGAGGAGGTCGCGTTCGCAGGCCAGGCGGGCGATCTCGGCCAGCTCGTCGCGGGACAGGACGGTCCCGGTGGGGTTGTGCGGGGTGTTGAGGAGGATGAGGCGGGTGCGGTCGGTGACGGCGTCGCGCAGTTCGTCCAGGTCGAGTGCGTAGGTGCCGCTCTCCGGGTCCGGGCGGAGGGTCACCGGGACGCGGGTGCCGCCGGCCATCGCGATGCAGGCGGCGTACGAGTCGTAGTACGGCTCCAGCGCGATGACCTCGTCGCCCGGCTCCAGCAGGGCCAGCAGCGAGGCGGCGATCGCTTCGGTGGCGCCCGCGGTGACCAGGACCTCGGTGTCGGGGTCGCAGGTCACGCCGAGGTGGCCGTAGAACCGCTGCTGGTGCGCGGCGACGGCGGTGCGCAGTTCGGGGACGCCGGGGCCCGGCGGGTACTGGTTGCCGCGGCCGTCGCGCAGCGCGCGCACCGCGGCCTCCCTGACCTCTTCGGGTCCGTCGGCGTCGGGGAAGCCCTGACCGAGGTTGAGGGAGTTGGTCCGTACGGCGAGCGCCGACATCTCGGCGAAGATCGTCGTGCCGAACTCGGCGAGGCGGCGGTTGAGCAGCGGTCGGTCCATGCGCGCCATCCTCCGCCGAACCTCTGGAGTTCCTCAACTGCGCATGGGGATCAGGAATGCCGGGAAGCAGCCCCGGACGAACAAAGAACACCGGTGTCATTCGCCTTGTGGCGGGGCGCCGGACGGGGCGGGTGCCTCGCTTCGGGGGAGCGGAAGGGGTGTGGGGCGGATGGGTTTCGTCGTCTTCATGGTGGTGGTCGTGGTGGTGCTGGGGCTGGTGTCCCTGCTGTCCCGCGGTGGTGCCGGAGCCGGTCGCGGGACGCGTGGGGCGGGCGGCAGCTGGTGGGTCGGCGGCGGCAGCGACGGCGGTCTCGGCGGCGGTCACCACGGACATCACGGCGGGCACCACGGGTGCGGTGGCGGTGGCGGCCATCACGGCTGCGGCGGTGGCGGGGGTTCATCCTGCGGCGGATCCGGCTGAGCCGGACGCGGGGGAGCGGGCGCCGGACGCCGGGCCGCGGGGGTTTTCACGGCGGCCCGCCCGGCGGTCCCGAGGGTGTCCGCAGGGCCGCACATGCGACTGGATCATGTCCGTGGCGCTCTCCGTTCGCGAGTCGCCGCTCTTTCTTCAACACCCGCTGAACGCTTGGGTGTTGAACAACTGAACTGTAGGGCCCTCTGAGGGATGGAAACCCGGCGAAGATGGGTAAAAACGCTGTGGACGGCAGGGCATTCGTGATTCCCTCTCCCTTGAGAATCCCCCAGTTCTCGGACCCCACGTGGGCACGAGCCGGCAGGCAGTCATATCCCTGATCCTTCTCCGGGGCGGGCCGGCCCACCATCCACTGCGTGCTTGCGGAGCCGAACCCATGCTCACGACCCTGACAACGGCCTATACCGATACCCGTGCATCAGATCTTGCCTGGGCGCTGGGCAGGGAACCCCTGCCGGCCCTGGCGGTACTCGACCTTCGACTAGACGACGCCCAGGTGCAGTTGAGGCTTCTGGGGGCCTCACATCAAGTACTGCTGGAAGAGGAGCGCGGCACCTGTTCCGAGACCGTCGCCTGCATGCCGGGCAGCAGTACGCCGCTCCCGCTCGGTGTGGCCAAGCGGCTGGGTGACTGGGAGTACGAATTCGCCGCGCATGTGGAGACACTGTCGCGCGGCTCGTTCGCGGGGCGCGCGCAGGAACTGCTCGCGCTGGTCGCCGAACACCCTCACGGCCTGGCCGGGACGTTCCCCGGCTCGCCGCACGCCTTCACCGCGATGCTGGCGCAGCGGCGGCAGGGCCAGGTGCGCTGGCGTACCTGGCATGCCTATCCCCAGGAGGGGCGCCTGGTCGCCACCCGTACCCGGGTGGGTGTGCGAGCCGTCGCGGCGGTCTGACCTGCGGCGCTCCGCAGGGGGCGCGACGGGGCGCGGAGGGCGTGGGCCCGCCCGCCCCTTCGCGCTCCAACTCCCGTGTGTAGAAAGCAGACTGCACTCGTGTGGGTGACAAATACGTACGTAATCGTCACGTAGCGTTCATTTCATGATCGACCTGCAAGAGACCGTCAGAACCGGCGCTTTCGTGCCGCCGGAGGTCACCCAGCCGGCGCGACTGCCGGTACCGTCCGGGCTCGGACGGCTGCTCGTACTCGCCGCGGTCTTCGTCTGCGCCGCCTGCGGCCTGGTGTACGAACTCGAACTGGTGGCGCTGGCCACCTACTTGGACGGCGACTCCGTCACCCAGTCATCCGTCGTGCTGTCGGTGATGGTCTTCGCCATGGGCATCGGCGCACTGCTCGCCAAACGGCTGCGCTGCCGGGCCGCGGTCGGCTTCGGCGCCGTGGAGTCCTGCCTCGCCCTGGTCGGCGGCTGCTCGGCGATGGCGCTGTACGCCTGCTTCGCCTGGTACGGCCAGTCCCGCGCCGCGCTCGTCGGCTTCTCGCTGGCCATCGGCGTGCTGGTCGGCGCCGAGGTGCCGCTGCTGATGACGCTGATCCAGCGGGTGCGCAGGCAGGACGCGGGCGGCGCGGTCGCCGACCTCTTCGCCGCCGACTACGTAGGAGCGCTCGTCGGCGGCCTGGCCTTTCCGTTTCTTCTGCTGCCGCTGCTCGGCCAGTTGACCGGCGCCCTGGTGACCGGCGCGGTCAACGCTGCGGCCGGCGGCGCGCTGGTGCTGTGGCTGTTCCGCCACGACCTGACCGTGCGGGCGCGCTGGATGCTGCTGGCCGTCAACGTCCTGGTGCTCGCGCTGCTCGCGGCGGCCGTGCTGCTGGCCGCGCCGTTCGAGCGCGCCGCCCGGCAGGCGGTGTACGGATCCGCCGCGCGGGTCGCCGTGCAGACCGGCGTCCAGGAGGTGGTGGTGACGGGAGGCGCGGGGGCCGCAGACGGTGCGGCGCATGGGAGGAAAGGTTCCGGCGCGCCGCTCGCGCTCTATCTGGACGGCCGGCTACAGGTCAGCGCCGACAACGAGTCCCGCTACCACCAGGCGCTGGTGCACCCGGCGATGGCCGGCGGGCCGCACGGCCGGGTGCTGGTGCTGGGCGGCGGCGACGGCCTGGCCGTCCGCGAGATCCTCCGCCACCGCGGGGTCCGTTCGGTGACCGTCGTCGAACTCGACGCGGAACTGGCCCGGTTGGCGCGCACGGACCCCGGCCTCGCCGCCCTCAACCGCCACGCGCTGGACGATCCCCGGGTGCGGCTGGTGACCGCGGACGCCTTCGACTGGCTGCGGCGCGAGGGCGCCCGCGGCAGGGGCCGCCGCTCGGCCCCGTACGACGTCATCGTCTCCGACCTCCCCGACCCCGGCGCGACCGCGGGCACCAAGCTCTACTCGCAGGAGTTCTACGGGCTCGCGGCGCGGGCGCTGGCCGGGGACGGGCGGATGGTGGTGCACGCCGGGCCGCCGGTGGCGCGGGCGCGGTGCTTCTGGACGGTGGACGCGACCTTGCGCTCGGTGGGGCTGCGGACCGTTCCCTACCGCTTCCCCGGACGGTTCGACGGCCACCGGACCGGACCCCGCGTCCCGGCCGTGGCAGGCACGCCGAGCGGGCTCGGCTGGTGGGGCTTCGTCCTGGCCGGGCGGCAGCCGCCGGACCTCGAAGCGGCGACGGCCACCACGAAGCTGCCGGCCGCCGCCCGTACCGACCTGCGTGCCGGAGCCCGCGCGCAGGCCCGCGACCGGATCGGCGGCCTGCCGCCCTCGACGCTGATGCACCCCCGCTACCAGGGCTGACAGGGGGCGCGCCGCGGGCACCGAGAAAGTTGTGCGGGGACGGGCACGGCTGTGCGGACGCTGGGTAGGCTCCCATGTCATGGAGCATGAGATGTACGTTCCGTTTCCCGCCGGGACCGTGCGGCAGGCTCTCACCGAGCCGCCGCGGGTGGCGCGCTGCGTCCCCGGAGTCCAGCTCGACGCCGATACCGTCCCGCTCCGCCCCCAGGGCCGGCTGCGGCTCCGCATCGGCGGCTCCACCATCACCTACCGCGGCTCGCTGGCCGTCTCCGCGGGTGCGGCGGGCGAGGAGCAGGGCGCCGCAGCCGTGACCATCGAGGCGCACGGCACGGAGGCGCGCGGCGACGGCACCGTGACGCTGACCCTCGACGTACGCCTCACTCCGGCCGCGGAGCCCGGCCCCGGCACCACGCTGCGGTGTTCCGGCACACTGCGCAGCGGGGGCCGGCTCGCCGGGGTCACCGGCCAGGCGGCACGGACGGCGGGCCGCCGGCTGCTGGACAAGTTCGCCGCCAACCTCGCCGCCGACCTGGCACAGCACCCGCTGCCGGACGCCGCGACGGATGCGGCCGATGGCACGAAGACGCCGACGGACGCGCACCCCGACCCCGCGGCCGACTCCGGCCCGTCCGACCCTCCGCACAGCGGCGTGTTCGACGTCGAGGTGCCGCCGCCGTCGCTCGACCCGCACAGCGACGCGGACGCCGCGGCGATGTATGACGGCACGGTCTTCGACGGCGAGAACTACGACGGGCAGACGTACGACGGGGAGACCTACGACGGCGAGGACGACGACGAGGACGCGCCCGCCGAGGCCGCGCACGCGCGGCGCACGATGATCGGACGCAGCGCGGAGGAGGTCGACCACGCCCCGCCGCGCGGGCGGTACGCGCCGGTCCCGGTGCCCGAGGCGCACGGCACCTCGGTGCTGCGCTGGGCGGCGCCGGCGGCGGCCGTGGTGCTGGCGTCGGCGGTGGTCGTCGGCCGGGTGCTGCGCCGCCGCCGCTGACGCGCGTCCGGCGGACGCGCACCTCCACCGTCCGCCCCATGGCGCGGCGGGCGGTGCCGCGCACCGTTAGGGTCGGTTCCGTGAGCACCGACAACCCCACGCAGAACGCGGCGCAGGCGCAGGACACCGGTGTACGGCTGGCCGCCGGAGACGCCGAGTTGACCGTCCATCCGGACACCGGCTGCCGGATCGGCAGCCTGCGCGTCGGCGGCGTCGAACTGCTGCGGCAGGGCGCGAAGTACGGCTGTTTCCCGATGGTTCCGTGGTGCGGCCGGATCGAGCACGGCCGGTTCCGTAACGGCGCCGAGCTGCACCGGATGCCGGTCAACTCCCCGCCGCACGCCATCCACGGCACCGGCCGCGACCTCCGCTGGAAGACCGCCCGCGCCGGCGCGGCATCGGCCGCCTTCACCTACGACCTCACCGACCCCGCGGCCCCCTGGCCGTACCCGGGAACCGTCACCCAGCTGGTCGAACTGGCCGATGACGGCGGCTCGCTCACCCTGACCATGGGGGTCGAGGCGATCGGCGACTCCTTCCCCGCACAGGCCGGCTGGCACCCCTGGTTCGTACGGCACCTCGGCGTGGCTCCGGGCGACGAGGCGGCCGGCGGCAGCAGCTCCGGCGTCCGGCTCGACTTCGACGCCGCCTGGCAGGAGGAGCGCGGGGACGACCACCTCCCCACCGGCCGCCGGATCGACCCCTCCCCTGACTCGCTGCTCCGGTCGAGCAGGGGCTACCCCGTTCCCGGCGTCTGGGACGACTGCTTCGGGATGCCGCAGGGCGTGGACGTGACGGTGACCTGGCCCGGCCGTCTGGAGCTGAAGATCACCAGCCGCGCGGAGTGGGTCGTGATCTACGACGAGCAGGAGGCGGCGGTCTGCGTCGAGCCGCAGTCCGGGCCGCCCAACGGCCTCAACACCCTGCCGCGCCTGGTCACCCCCATCGACCCGCTGGAGATCTCCACCACCTGGAGCTGGCGGAAGCTCGGCTGAGTCCCGTCCCCTGCCGCGCGCCGGCGGCCGTCCCGGTCACCGGCTCGTGCGGCGGCGGCCTCCCGGGAGCGCTCCTTTAAGCTCGTGCGCATGACCGAGGACGTACGCGGCGCGCTGCTGCAGCAGATCAAGGACAAGGCCGTGGTGCACGGCAAGGTGACGCTTTCCTCCGGCAAGGAAGCCGACTACTACATCGACCTGCGCCGGATCACCCTGGACGGCGCGGCCTCGCCGCTGGTCGGTCAGCTGATGCTGGACCTCACCGCCGACCTGGACTACGACGCGGTCGGCGGCCTGACGCTCGGCGCCGACCCCGTCGCGGCCTCGATGCTGCACGCCTCGGCCGCCCGCGGGCAGCACCTGGACGCGTTCGTCGTCCGCAAGGCGCAGAAGACGCACGGCATGCAGCGCCGTATCGAGGGCCCGGACATCACGGGCCGCCGGGTGCTGGTCGTCGAGGACACCTCCACCACCGGCGGCTCGCCGCTGACCGCGGTCGAGGCGGCCCGCGAGGCAGGCGCCGAGGTCGTCGCGGTCGCGACGATCGTCGACCGCGGTGCCGCTTCGGCCATCGCCGAGGCCGGACTGCCCTACCTCACCGGTTACCGGCTGGACGACCTCGGCCTCGCCTGACGCTGCCGGGGGTGGCGGTTTCACGTGAAACCGCCACCCCGCCGCGTCGTCCCGCCCCGCAGGTGACGCGGAGCAAACGACCGCGTCTGGGAAGATGAGGACGGCGATGCCGTCGCCCCCTGGTCAGGGCCAAGAACGCACACCCGTACTTCACAAGGAGCGGACAGATGCCCATCGCAACTCCCGAGGTCTACAACGAGATGCTCGACCGGGCGAAGGCGGGCAAGTTCGCCTACCCGGCCATCAACGTGACCTCGACGCAGACTCTGCACGCAGCGCTGCGTGGTTTCGCCGAGGCCGAGAGCGACGGCATCATCCAGATCTCCACCGGTGGTGCGGAGTTCCTGGGCGGACAGCACAACAAGGACATGGTGACCGGCGCCGTCGCGCTCGCCGAGTTCGCGCACGTCGTGGCCGCCAAGTACGACATCACCGTCGCGCTGCACACCGACCACTGCCCCAAGGACAAGCTGGACGGCTACGTCCGTCCGCTGATCGACGTCTCCGCCGAGCGGGTCGCCAAGGGCCAGAACCCGCTGTTCCAGTCGCACATGTGGGACGGCTCGGCCGAGACCCTGGCGGACAACCTGGCCATCGGCCAGGAACTGCTCGCCAAGGCCGCCGCCGCCAAGATCATCCTTGAGGTCGAGATCACCCCGACCGGTGGCGAGGAGGACGGCGTCACCCACGAGATCAACGACGAGCTGTACACCACCGTCGACGACGCGCTGCGCACCGCCGAGGCGCTCGGCCTGGGCGAGAAGGGCCGCTACCTGCTGGCCGCGTCCTTCGGCAACGTCCACGGCGTCTACAAGCCGGGCAACGTCGTGCTCCGCCCCGAGCTGCTCAAGGACCTCCAGGAGGGCGTGGGCGCCAAGTACGGCAAGACGTCACCGTTCGACTTCGTCTTCCACGGCGGCTCCGGCTCCACCGAGCAGGAGATCGCCACCGCGCTGGAGAACGGCGTGGTCAAGATGAACCTGGACACCGACACCCAGTACGCCTTCAGCCGCCCGATCGCGGACCACATGTTCCGCAACTACGACGGCGTCCTGAAGGTCGACGGCGAGGTCGGCAACAAGAAGGTCTACGACCCGCGCAGCTGGGGCAAGCTGGCCGAGGCCGGCATGGCCCGGCGGGTCACCGAGGCGTGCGCCAACCTGCGTTCCACGGGGACCAGGATCAAGTAAGCGCCCACCGCTGACGAAGGGCTCCGCATCCGTCCGGGATGCGGAGCCCTTCCGCGTACCCGATGGCGACCTGCGACCCTGTGGCTCCGCTCGGCGACGAGGGCGCCGGGCCCGGCGAAGGGCGTGGGAGAAGCCATGGGAGCAGCGCAGGACACGTCGGTACGGGACGCGGAAGGGCCGGGCGGCAGGCCGCCGCAGCCGTCCGGTGACGGCACGCCAGGAGACGGCCCGGCGCGGCGCGGCGGCCGGGCCAGGGCCGCGCTGTGGGACTTCCTCCAGGGGCTCGGCAAGACCTTCATGCTGCCGGTCGCGCTGCTGGCGTTCTGCGGCATCATGCTCGGCGTCGGCAGCTCGCTCTCCAGCGCGTCCGTCACCGGCAACCTGCCCTTCCTGAAGGCCGACGCCTGCCGGATCGTCTTCACGTGGATGGCGCACACCGGGCAGGTCGCCTTCACGTTCCTGCCGGTGCTCTTCGCCATGGCGATCCCGCTCGGCCTGGCCCGTCAGGACAAGGGCGTCGCGGCGTTCTCCGGCTTCGTCGGCTTCGCCTCGATGAACCTCGCGGTGAACTTCTTCCTGACCGCCAAGGGCGTCACATCCGACGCCGACAAGGCGCACTACGGCGTCGCCGAGGTGCTCGGCGTGGAATCGATCGACACCGGACTGCTCGGCGCGGTCGCGGTGGGCATCATCGTCGGCCTGCTCCACCGGCGCTTTCGCACCCAGCGGATGCCCGACGCGCTGGCCTTCTTCGGCGGGCTGCGGTGCGTGCCGATCGTCTCGGCGCTGGTGCTCAGCGTCCTCGGCCTGCTGGTGCCGCTGGTGTGGCCCACGCTCAACGGCTGGATAGCCGCTCTCGGCGAGGGCATCGGGCACACCGGCGTCTTCGGGCCGTTCTTCTTCGGCACCGGCGAGGTGCTGCTGCGGCCCGTCGGCCTGCACCACATCCTCGTCGCGATGTTCCGCTTCACCGACGCGGGCGGCGCGGGAGAGGTCTGCGGCAAGCACCTCAGCGGCGCCCTGAACCTCTTCTACGCCCAGCTCTCCTGCGCCACCCACTCCGGCGCCGCGGACACCGCCACACACTTCCTCTCCCAGGGCAAGATGCCCGCCTACCTGGGCGGACTGCCCGGTGCCGCGCTCGCGATGTACCACTGCGCGCGCCGGGCGATGCGCCCGCAGACCAAGGCGCTGCTGCTCTCCGGCGTGGTGGCCTGCGCGGTGGGCGGGGTGACCGAGCCGCTGGAGTTCCTCTTCCTGTTCCTCGCGCCCTGGCTGTATCTGCTGCACGCGCTCCTGGTCGGCCTCGGCTTCCTGACCGCGGCCGTACTCGGCGTCCGCATCGGCAACACCGACGGCAACCTGATCGACCTGTTCGTCTTCGGCGTCCTCCAGGGCACCACCACGAAGTGGTACCTCGTCCCCGTCATCGCCGCCGTCTGGTTCGGCGGGTACTACGTCCTCTTCCGGTGGGCGATCAAGCGGTTCGACCTGCGCACACCGGGCCGGGAAGAGCCGGACGAACCGGACGAAGGCGCCGCGGACGGCGCATCAGGCCCGGCCCCGAGCGCCTCAGGACCGGCCGACGGGCCCCGCACCGGGGACCAGGCGCCGCCCGCCGCACCGCTGGTGGCGGGGAAGTACGACCCGGCGGCGATCCTCGCGGCGCTCGGCGGGGCCGACAACGTCAGGTCGCTGGACAACTGCATCACCAGGCTGCGGACGTCCGTGGCGGACGCCGGTCTGCTGGACGAGGCGCGTCTGAAGAAGCTCGGCGCGGTGGGAGTGGTCACGCTCGACCGGCACACTGTGCAGGTGATCATCGGCCCCCAGGTGCAGTCCGTGAAGGACGCCATCGCCCTCCTCGTACCGGCGCGCTGACATGACGTCCGCACACGGCACCCGCTACGACTTCGACGCCCCCGTCGACCGGCACGGCACCTGGTGCACCCAGTGGGACTTCGTCGAAGACCGCTTCGGAAAGCCGGGACTGCTGCCGTTCACCATCTCCGACATGGACTTCGAGACCGCCCCCGAAGTGCTGGCCGCGCTCCGCGGCAGGCTGGAGCACGGCGTCCTCGGCTACAGCCGCTGGCGCCACGACGACTTCCTCTCCGCCATCTCCCACTGGTACGCCACGCGGTACGCCACCGCCATCGACGAGAACCGCATCGTCTACGGCCCCTCGGTGATCTACCAGGTGTCGCAGCTGCTGCGGATGTGGTCACGGCCCGGCGACGGCATCGTCGTCCACACCCCCGCCTACGACGCGTTCCCCAAAACCATCGCCGCGCACGGCAGGGAACTGCGCGGCTGCCCGCTGGGCGACGACGCCGAACTGGCGCGGCTGCTGGCGCTGCCCGACTCGTCGGTGCTGCTGCTGTGCTCCCCGCACAACCCGACAGGGCACGTCTGGACGCGGGCCGAGCTGACGCGGATGGCCGCCCTGTGCGCACGGCACGGCGTCGCGGTGATCAGCGACGAGATCCACTCCGACCTGGCGGGCGACGGCCATCCGCACCTGCCCTGGGCCCGGTTCGGCAGTGGCCGCTGGGCCCAGGTCACCTCCGCCTCCAAAGCGTTCAACATCCCCGCGCTGACCGGCTCCTACGCCCTCGTCGGCAGCGACGCGGACCGCGATGCGTATCTGCACCGGCTCAAGGACGCGGACGGACTGTCCTCGCCCGCCGTGCTCTCCGTCGTCGCCCACATCGCGGCCTACCGGCAGGGCGCGCCCTGGCTGGACGCGCTGCGCGGCTACCTGGACGGCACGCTGCGGAGCATCGCCGAGCGGCTCAACGGGGCCTTCCCCGAACTGGCCTGGGAGCCGCCGCAGGCCGGCTACCTGGCCTGGATCGACCTGCGCCCACTGGGCGTCGACGGAGCGGCGCTGCAACGCGAGCTGATCGAGCGCCAGGGCGTGGCGATCATGCCGGGGGAGACGTACGGGCCGGCCGGCGAGGGCTTCGTCCGGCTCAACGCGGGCTGCCCGCGCACCAAGGCCGAGGCCGGCACGGACGCGCTCGTGCGGGCGCTGACGGCGCTGCGCAGGCCCGGCTGAGCGGCCGGAATCCCCACGGGCCCCGGGGAGCGGCGGCCCCCGGATCCGGGCATGCTCACGGTATGAGTGAGCCGAGCCTGCCCGGCGGCGTCCGCCTGGCGTCCGCCCAGGGCCGCTGGGTGCTGCTGACCGCCGTACTCGGGTCGGGCATGGCGATGCTCGACAGCACCGTCGTCAACGTCGCGCTGCCCAGGATCGGCACGGACCTGAACGCGGATCTCGCGGTCCTGCAATGGACGGTGACCGCGTACATGCTCACCCTCGCCTCGCTGATCCTGCTCGGCGGTGCGCTGGGCGACCGCTACGGCAGGCGGCGCATCTTCGTGACCGGCGTGGTGTGGTTCGCCGTGGCCTCGCTGCTGTGCGGACTCGCGCCGACCTCGGGGGTGCTGATCGCGGCCCGCGCGCTCCAAGGCGTCGGCGGGGCACTGCTCACCCCGGGCTCGCTGGCGCTGATCCAGGCGGTGTTCCACCCGGACGACCGGGCGCGGGCGGTCGGCGCCTGGTCCGGACTCGGCGGCGTGGCATCGGCGGTCGGCCCGTTCGTCGGCGGCTGGCTGGTGGACGGGCCCGGCTGGCGCTGGGTGTTCCTCCTGAACGTGCCGCTGGCCGCGGTGTGCGTGCCCGTCGCGCTGCGGCACGTCCCGGAGACACGGGAGCGGGGCGCGGCCGGGCGCCGCGGGTTCGACGTGCCGGGCGCGGTGCTGGGAGCGCTGGCACTGGCCGGGGTGACCTACGCGCTGATCGCCGCGCCGGACCGGGGCGCCTCGGCCGGGGTGATCGTCCCCGGCCTCGCCGGGGTGCTGCTCGGCGTGATCTTCGTGCGGGTGGAGCGGCGGCGTCCTGACCCGATGCTGCCGCCCGCGATCTTCGCCGTACGGCAGTTCACCGCGATCAACGCCGTGACGGTGTGCGTCTACGCCGCGTTCGGCGGGTTCTTCTTCCTGTCGGTGCTCCAACTCCAGGTCGTGGCGGGCTATTCGGCGCTGGCGGCCGGCACGGCGCTGCTGCCGACGACCGTGCTGATGCTGCTGCTGTCCGCCCGCTCCGGCGAACTGGGCGCACGCATCGGGCCGCGCATCCCGCTCACCGTCGGCCCGGTACTGTGCGCCGGCGGCATGCTGCTGATGATGCGGGTGGGACCGGCGGCGTCGTATCCGGCCGATGTGCTGCCCGCGCTGCTGGTGCTGGGCGCCGGCATGGTGACGCTGGTCGCCCCGCTCACCTCGACCGTGCTCGCCTCGGTCGACGTGGACCGGGCCGGCCTCGCCAGCGGCATCAACAACGCGGCGGCACGCGCCGCCGGCCTGATCGCGGTGGCCGCGCTGCCGCTGCTGGCCGGGATGGGCCCCGAGGCGTACCGCTCCGCCGACGAGTTCGCGGCAACCTTCCGGCGCGCGATGCCGCTGTGCGCCGGTGTGCTGCTGGCCGGCGCGCTGATCGCCTGGCTGACGGTGCGCAGCGACGTACTGCACGGCACCGAGGCCCAGCCGCAGGAGCCCTGCCACGCGGAGTGCACCTACCACTGCGGGGTCAGCGCCCCGCCGCTCGACCCCGGCGAGGCACCGCACACGGCGGGCGGGGACGGGCGGTAGGTTCCGGCCACCGGCCGCGGCAGCGGGGCGGGTGTGCGAAGGACCCCCGCACGGAGCAGGCAGACTTGGAGCATGGCCATTCACGAGAACCTGCTCGGGGGACCGCCCCCGACCCACCTGCCCGACGACCCGGGCCCGCGCGAACTGCTCGCCTCCGGCGCGGCACCCGCCGACGTCGCCGCGAAGTACCCCACCTCGTCGCTGGCCTGGGCGCAGCTCGCCGACGACGCGTTCCAGGGCGGCCGGACCGTCGAGTCCTACGCCTACGCCCGCACCGGCTACCACCGCGGCCTGGACGCGCTGCGCCGGGCCGGCTGGAAGGGGCACGGCCCGGTGCCGTTCGAGCACGAGCCGAACCGCGGTTTCCTGCGCGCCCTGCACGCCCTCGCCCGCGCGGCGCAGGCGATCGGCGAGGACGAGGAGTACGAGCGCTGCGCGACGTTCCTGCGGGACTCCTCGCCCACCGCCGCGGACACGCTCTCCTGAAACCCGCCTCTCCCGAACCCCGCCGACGCGGGTGCCCCGGCCCGCGCGGCCGGGACATCCGCGGGGCGGCCGGGGCCCGCGTCCCCCAGGTGGCGCCTGCGCCCGGTGGTGAAGAAGCGGACAGTTGAGTGGAACCGGCTCTTGCGTGGCCGGTGTGCAAGGCCGATGATGCGAGAGGGGCGGGTCAACTCGCGCCCGAGGGGACCGGGGCTCCCGAGCCGACCAGGAAGGGGCGGACCGCTACCCGGAGTTCGCAGCCTGAGGAGTCCCTCATGTCGCATCCTTCGCCGTCCCGAAACGGGCACCCTTCGCCCTCCGGGACCGACGCTCCCGCAGCCGCAGCGCCCGATGAAGGCCCGCCCGGGACCGCGCCGTTCGCGCCCGACCTGAGCATCGGCAGCGTCACCACCACCCCGTACGAGGACTACGTCCAGGCCGGCGTCCTCACCCACCTGCAGCATCCGCTCTCCGACGACCCCGGCGAGATGGTCTTCCTGGTGACCACCCAGGTCATGGAGCTGTGGTTCACCGTCATCGTCCACGAGTGGCAGACCGCCGCCGACGCCCTGCGGCGCGACGACCTGGCGGTGGCACGGGACGCACTGGAGCGCTCCACCCACGAACTGGAAGCGCTGAACGCCGCGTGGAAGCCGCTCGCCCGCCTCACCCCCGCCCAGTTCAACGCCTACCGCAGCGCACTCGGCGAGGGATCGGGATTCCAGTCCGCGATGTACCGGCGGCTGGAGTTCCTGCTCGGTGAGAAGTCCGCGTCCATGCTGGTGCCGCACCGCGGCGCACCCCGCGAGTACGCCGAACTGGAGAAGGCACTCCAGGAACCGAGCCTGTGGGACGAGGTACTGCGGCTGCTGGCCCGCCGCGGCCACGCCGTGCCCGCCGCCGTCCTGGAACGCGACCCGGCCGAGCGCTACGAACCCGACCCGGCGGTCGAGGCCGTCTGGGCCGAGGTCTACGCCGGCCCGCAGGACTCCGAACTGGTCCTACTCGGCGAGACGCTCACGGACGTCGCCGAACTGGTCTGGCGATGGCGCAACGACCATCTCGTCGCGACCCGGCGGGCCATGGGCGCCAAGATGGGCACCGGCGGTTCCGCCGGTGTGGCCTGGCTGGAGAAGCGGGCCCGCAAGAACGTCTTCCCCGAGCTCTGGACGGCCCGCAGCCATGTCTGATCACCGCGCACAGGCCACGGCACACGATGCCGCCGACCCGCTCGCCCCGCTCCGCGAGCACTTCGTCCTCGACGACACCGTCTACCTCGACGGCAACTCGCTCGGCGCGCTGCCACGGGCGGTGCAAGACCGGCTGGCGGATGTCGTCGCCCGCGAATGGGGCGAGCTGCGGATCCGCTCCTGGACCGAAAGCGACTGGTGGACCGCCCCGGAACGGATCGGCGACCGCATCGCGCCGCTCATCGGGGCCGCCCCGGGACGCGTCGTGGTGGGCGACTCCACCAGCGTCAACATCTTCAAGGCGGTGGTCGCCGGGGTACGGATGGCGGGCCGCGGCTGCACGGAGATCCTCGTCGACGCCACGACCTTCCCGACCGACGGCTACATCGCCAGGTCGGCGGCCCGGATGACGGGCCTCGCGGTGCGGCCGGTGGAGCCCGCGCGGATCGCCGACGAAGTCACCGAACGCACCGCGCTGGCCCTGGTCAACCACGTCGACTACCGCACCGGCCGGCTCAACGACCTGCCCGCCATCACCACCGCCCTGCACTCCGCGGGCGCGCTGGCCGTCTGGGACCTCTGCCACAGCGCCGGGGCCCTGCCGGTCGGCCTGGACGCGCACGGCGTCGATCTCGCCGTCGGCTGCACGTACAAGTACCTCAACGGCGGGCCCGGCGCGCCCGCGTACCTGTACGTGCGCGAGAGCCTCCAGGAGCGCTTCGACTCGCCGCTGCCCGGCTGGAACTCCCACACCGAGCCGTTCGGGATGGAACCGGACTACGCCCCGGCCGACGGCATCGTGCGCGGCCGGGTCGGCACCCCCGACATCCTGTCGATGCTCGCGCTGGAAGCGGCGCTCGGCGTCTGGGACGGCGTCGCCATCGAGGACGTACGGACCAAGAGCCTGGCCCTGAGCGACTTCTTCCTCGACTGCGTCGCCGCATACGTACCGGCCGGGCGGGTCCGTTCCACCACGCCGTCCGAACACCGGCGGCGCGGCAGCCAGGTGTCCCTGGAATGCGCCGACGCGGGCGAGGTGATGGCGGAGCTGACCCGGCGCGGGGTGGTCGGGGACCACCGCCCCGGCGTGCTGCGCTTCGGGTTCACCCCGCTCTACACGTCGTTCGCGGACGTGGAACGCGCCGCCCGGGTGCTCGGCGAGATCCTGCGGGAGCGGCCGGAGGCGGAGGCGGGGGCCGGCGGGTGAGCGCGGCGGACGAGGAGGCGGCGCTGCTGGGACTCGCCCCGGTGGCGCCGGAGCGGACGGTGGCATACGGGCCGCATCCCGACCAGATCGTCGACCTGTACCCGCCCGCGGCCGGCGCGGCGCGCGGGCCGCTGGTCGTGCTGTTCCACGGCGGTTTCTGGCGGGCCGCCTACGACCGGCGCCACCTCTCGCCGCTCGCCGCCGCACTGGCCGGGCAGGGGCTGCCGGTCGCCCTCGCCGAGTACCGCAGGGTGGGCGCGGGCGGCGGCGGGACGCGCACGTTCGACGACGCGACGGCCGCGGTGACGGCTTCGGTGACGGCCGTACGGGACGCGCCGACCGGGGAAGCCACGACCGAAGGGACGGTGTCCGGCGGGACGGTGACCGGGGGCGCGGCGGCCGGTGCCCCGGGAGAGCGGCCGGTGCTCGTCGGGCATTCGGCGGGCGGCCACCTCGCGCTGCTCGCCGCCGCCCGGCTCGGCCCCGCCGCCGTCGGCCGGGTGGTCGCCGTCGCGCCGGTCGCCGACCTCGCGGGAGCACACCGGCTCGGCCTGAGCGACCACGCGGTGGCCGCACTGCTCGGCGAAGGACCCGGACTCGCGGAACGGATCGCCGCCGCCGACCCGGTGCGCCATCCGCCCGCGGGCGTCCCCGTGACGCTCCTGCACGGCGACGACGACCGCGAGGTGCCACCGGAGCTGTCCCGCCGCTTCACCGCCGCCTGCCACCCGGCGGCGACGCTGCACGAACTGCCGGGAGTGGGCCACTACGCCCCGGTCACCCCGGGGACACCGGCCTGCCGCACCCTGCTCGGCGCACTGCTCGCGGCGGCACACACCGGCTGACCACGGACGGAAGGCCAGGGCCCGGACCCCGCGGGCCCTGGCCCACCGTCCGTAGTACTTGAGGCGGACCCCGGCAGATCCCCACTGGTGAGGACGCCTTCGGCGGGGCTGCTGCTTACCGTTGGGTACGTGAACGAGACGACCCAGACGCAGGGCAGCCTGCGCTCCGAGGCCCGAATAGTCCGCGGCGCGCTGCACCGCCTTCGCCAGGACCTGTTCGTCGACGCCTTCGCCTTCCGCCCGATGCTGCCGCTCGACGACGCCCGGGTGAAGGGCTGGCGGCAGTGGGTGCCGGAGCGGCTGCGGCGGCACGTGCGCTGGGCTCCGCACATCGCGGTGACCCTCTTCGCCACGATGGTCTTCCTGCTGGGGCTCAGCTCGACCGGCGACATAAGCACCTTCCGGACGCTCTTCTCGGTCGGCTTCTGCCTGCTCGTCTCCGTCCCGATCGTGATCACCCTGTTCCGCCCGGTGGGGGCCTTCTGGCTGTCGTTCGCCGGGTTCTGTCTCGCCTTGATGGCCACCGCGGTCGATCTCGGCCCGTGGGCCGAGATGTCGTTCACCACGCACCTCGCGGTGATGACGCTGGTCGTGCTGCGCACCCGGCCGCGGCTCGCCCTGGAGATGTGGGTGGTCACCATCGGCGTCGGGGGCGCCCTGGCGATGCCGGCCGGAGTCTCCGACGGCGAGATGGTGCCGATGGCGCTCTTCTCGGCCGTCGTCCTGGTGTCGGCCGGCGCGATCCGCGCCTGGCGCGAGGAGCGCAAGCAGGTCGTCGAGACGCAGACGGTCACCGCCGAGGAGCGCTCCCGCCGCACCCTGCTGGAAGAACGCGCCACCATCGCCCGCGAACTGCACGACGTCGTCGCGCACCACATGTCGGTCATCGCCATTCAGGCCGAGGCCGCCCCCTATCGCGTCGAGCACACCCCGCCCGAGCTGGCCACCTCCTTCGCGACCATCCGCGAGAACGCGGTCGCCGCGCTCACCGAACTGCGCCGCATCCTCGGCGTCGTGCGCTCCGAGGACCCGGACGCGTTCGTGGAGAGCGACCCGGAGGCACCGCAGCCCACCCTGGCCCACCTCGAATCGCTGCTGGACAGCGTGCGCGGCGCGGGCCTGAACGTCGAAGCGGTGATCACCGGCGCGACCCGGCAGCTGCCGCAGGGCGTCGAGCTGTCCGCGTACCGGATCGTGCAGGAGGCGCTGAGCAACGCGCTGCGGCACTCGCCGGGCGCCGAGGCGCGGGTGGAGATCTCCTATGTGCTGGGCGGCATCGGGCTGCGTATCGTCAACGGCAAGCCCAGCCGGCTCGCCACCCCCTCACCGGGGGCGGGCCACGGTGTGCTCGGGATGCGCGAACGCGTCCAGATGCTGGGCGGGGAAATGACCGCCGACCACACCGAGGACGGCGGCTTCGAGGTCGCGGCATTCCTTCCGGTGTCCGCGACGGGGGAGGCAACGGCATGATCCGGGTACTGATCGTTGACGACCAGGTGATGGTCCGCGAGGGCTTCTCCGTTCTGCTCAACGCCATGCCGGACATCGAGGTGATCGGCGAGGCGGTCGACGGGCGGCAGGCGGTGTCGAAGGTCGCGGAGCTGCGTCCCGACGTGGTCCTGATGGACATCCGGATGCCTGAGATGAACGGCCTGGAGGCGACCCGCGAGATCGTCGCCGCCGACGCGGACGCCAAGGTCCTGGTGCTGACCACGTTCGACCTGGACGAGTACGTCTACCAGGCGCTCAGGTCCGGCGCGAGCGGCTTCCTGCTCAAGGACGCGTCGGCCGGACAGCTCGCCGAGGGCGTCCGCATCGTCGCCTCCGGCGAGGCGCTGCTCGCCCCCACCGTGACCAAGCGGCTGATCTCGGAGTTCTCCCGGCTGGGCACACCCCGTGCGCCCGCCCAGGAACGCATCGGCGATCTGACGGAGCGTGAGACGGAGGTGCTGGTCCTGGTCGCCCAGGGCCTGTCGAACGGCGAGATCGCCGAGCATCTGGTGGTGGCCGAATCGACGGTGAAGACCCACGTCAGCCGGATACTCGTGAAACTCGGCCTGCGCGACCGCACCCAGGCAGCGGTCTTCGCCTATGAGGCGCGGTTGGTTACGCCGGGGGGTTGAGGGGTGGGGGTTTGGGGGTGAGGTGAGGGAGGCGGGGACGAGCGGGGGGAGCGGGGTGAGCGGGGCCGGGGTGGCGGTTCCGTCCACAGCTTGTGGATAACTTTGCGGGTGGCTGCCTTGGGGCTCCGCTCCCCCCTGGCCCCGCCCCCTCCCCCCTCCCCGCCCCTCCTCCCTCCCCTCCCTCACCCCATGTCGCGCCTTCACTCCACGTCCCGCCCTCACCCCATATCGCGTCGGCGCAGGCCGGCCAGGCCCACGGCGGTGGTTGCCGCGGAGACGGCGAGGAGCCAGAGGAACGGGCTCGCCGTCGCATCGGCTCCGGGCAGCTTGGGGAGATGGCTGAACGGGGAGAGGTTCATCGCCCACTGCGGGAACTCCAGGGCGGGGCCTATCCAGCCGATGGCCAGGCAGGCACCGACCGGAGCCCAGACCGCGGGGGCCGCCTTCGGCAGCAGGCCGAGGACCAGCACCGCCAGGCCGGTCAGCGTCCAGACCGCCGGTATCTGGGCGAGGGCGGCGGCAAGCACGGGGCCGGTGCGCCCGCCGATGTCGCCGGTCGTGGCGCCGTAGCTGACGCCCAGGGCCAGGCCGCCGAAGGCGAGCACGACGGCCGTCCCGAGGTAGGCGATGGCGAGGTGGCCGCCCGCCCAGCGCAGCCTGCTGACCGCGCCGGCCAGTACGGGCTCGGCCCGGTCACCGGTCTCCTCGGCACGCAGCCGGAGCACCGAGCCCGTTGCGTAGATCACCGCCACCATGCCCAGCATGCCGGTCATGGTGGCCAAGAAGACGTCGGTCAGGCCCTGTTGGCCGCCCATCCGCTCGAATATCTCGCGGGCCCTGCGGTTGTCCCCGACCATGTCGGCGGCGCCGTCGGCGATGCCGCCGAAGACGCTGCCCGCGGCGAGGAATCCGGCCGTCCAGCCCAGCAGCGTCGCGCGCTGGAGCCGCCAGGCCAGGCCGACGGCGCCGCTCAGGGAGGCCGGCGCGCGGGCCGGTCCCGGCCGGGCGGGCAGGAAACTCATCCCGAGGTCCCGGCGGGCGGTGAGGGCGTAGGCGGCGCCCACGGCCAGGGCGGCTGCGGCGAGGAAGAGAAGGGCCACCCACCAGCGTTCGCCCGCGTACGGGCGGAGGTTCTCGGCCCAGCCGAAGGGCGAGACCCACGTCAGGGGTGAGGACGCGTCCGCGGTGCCGGCGTCGCCCGCGGCGCGCAGGACGAAGGCGAGGCCGACGGCCGCGCCGGTGAGGCCCTTGGCCAACCGGGCGCTCTCGGTCAGCTGAGCGGCGACGGCGGCGAGACCGGCGAAGAGCAGCCCGCTGCCGCCGACGGCCACCCCCAACGCCAGTGAACCGGCCGCAGGTTCGCCGGATCCGGCCAGCCCCGCGGTGATCAGCGCCGCCAGGCCGGCGTTGGCGATCAGGGCGGCCAGCAAGGCGGCCGTCAAGGGTGCCCGGCGCCCGACCATCGCCGCGGACAGCAGTTCCTGACGGCCGGTCTCCTCTTCCTCGCGGGTGTGGCGTACGACGATCAGCAGGCTCATCACCGCGGCGAGCACCGCGCCGAGGCCGCCCATCCGCCAGGCGACCAGACCGCCGACGGAGTCGCTGAACACCGGTCCGTACAGGGCACGCATCGAGCCGTTGGCGCTCATCGAGGCCGCGAGGCCCGCGCGTTGGGCGGCGGTGTCGTAGAGGGACGCGAAGGACGAGCTCGTGCTCGCGACGGCCAGGCCGAGCAGGAGCACCCACGCGGGGATCATCAGCCGGTCGCGGCGCAGGGCCAGCCGCAACAGGGCGCCGGTGCCCGCCAGATGACGGGGGCCTGCGGCGCGGGAGGCGGGCCGGGCCGGTGTCGTCAGGGTGGTCATCGCGCGACCGCCTCTGCGGAGTGGGTGGCGTCCTGGTAGTGGCGCAGGAACAGCTCTTCCAGGGTGGGCGGGGTGCTGGTCAGGCTACGGACGCCGGAGGCGCCGAGCGAGCGCAGTACGGCGTCGAGCTTGTCGGTGTCGACCTGGAGCCGGACGCGGTGGGAACGGCCCCCGGCGACCGGCTGCTGGACGAGGTCGTGCACGCCGGGCAGCCGGGCAAGTCCGTCGGGCGGTCCGGCCAGTTCGGCGATGACGGAGGTGCGGGTGAGGTGGCGCAGCTCGCCGAGTGAGCCGGACTCGACGGTCCTGCCCTTGCGGATGATGCTGACGCGGTCGCAGAGCGCCTCGACCTCGGACAGCACGTGGCTGGAGAGCAGGACCGTACGGCCGCGGTCGCGTGCCTCCGCGACGCAGGTCTGGAAGACCTCCTCCATGAGCGGGTCGAGGCCGGAGGTCGGCTCGTCGAGTATCAGCAGATCGACGTCGGAGGCGAAGGCGGCGACCAGGGCGACCTTCTGGCGGTTGCCCTTGGAGTACGTCCGACCCTTCTTCGTGGGATCCAGCTCGAAGCGTTCCAGCAGTTCGGCCCGGCGGGCGGCGTTCAGACCGCCGCGCAGCCGCCCGAAGAGGTCGATGACCTCGCCGCCGGAGAGGTTGCGCCACAGGGTGACGTCTCCGGGGACGTAGGCGATGTGGCGGTGCAGTTCCACCGCGTCGTGCCAGGGGTCCTTGCCCAGGAGCCGGGCGGTGCCGCGGTCGGCGCGCAGCAGGCCCAGCAGGACCCGGATGGTGGTGGACTTCCCCGCGCCGTTGGGTCCGAGGAAGCCGTGCACCTCACCGGCTTCGACATCGAGGTCGAGGCCGTCCAGCGCGTGGGTGCGGCCGAATGACTTGTGGAGCCCGGCCACCCGGATCGCGGGAGCGGGGACGGTTGCCTGCTTCATGGTTTCGAAGGTACGCTAGTTTCACAAATTTGTGAAGTTAAGAAACCGTATAAAGTTGGGGTGGGTGGCTCTGATCAGGGGAGATGATGCGGAAATGACCGAGAAGCGAGAGCAGGACGCGGGCACGCGCGACGACGAGGCGGTCTCGACGTTCGTCGAGCGGTTCGCCGCACAGATGGTCGACGCGGGCATGCAGCGCATGTCCGCCCGGGTCTTCGCCTGCCTGCTGGCCTCCGACTCCGGCGTCCTGACCTCCGCCGAGCTGGGCGAGCGCCTCCAGGTCAGCCCCGCCGCCGTCTCCGGCGCGATCCGCTATCTCTCCCAGGTCGACATGGTCAGCCGCGAGCGCGAGCCGGGCTCCCGCCGCGACCGCTACCGCGTGCACAGCGACCAGTGGTACGAGGCACTGGCCCGCCGCGACAGCGTCGTCACCCGCTGGGAATCCACCCTGCGGGAAGGCGTCGAAAGCCTCGGCGAGGATTCCCCCGCGGGCCGCCGGATGCGCGAGACCCTCGCCTTCTTCGAGTTCCTGCACGCGGAACTGCCCGGCCTGCTGGGACGCTGGCGCGAGCACCGCGACCAGCTGCGGGCCGACCAGGCCGGCTGATCACGAGGTGCCCGCCCCGGCGGCGGAGCCGCAGGCCGCGCCCCGCCGGTCACTGCCGGGGCAGGGTCAACCGCCACGCCCCCGGCTGGACCGTCCAGGTGCGGGTCCTGACCGGCCCGCCCGCCAGCGCGTCCGCGAAGTAGCGGAAGTCGGGGCCCGACACCGTCACCGCCTGCGCGCGGGCGCGCACCGGCCGGTCGGAGCCGGGCCAGTGCACCACGACCTCGGCCAGCCCGTCGGCGGACCCGCCCGCGGGCCGCGGCCCGTCCGCCGCGCCGTCGGCACCCCGCCCGCCCGGCACCACGGAGACCCGGCGCACCGGCCGGTCCAGGTCGGCGAGTACCACGCCGTCCGCCTCGATCCGCAGCCGCTGCGCCGGAACGCGGGCACGCCTGACCCCCAGACCCCCGGTCGGCACCGCCAGCAGGGACAGGGCCGTACGGGCGGTGCGCGCGGCCGGCTCCCACCACGGATGGTGCCCGTCGCCGTCCGGCGCGGAGCCGTCCCCTGCGGCCGGCTGACGGGCCGCCCCCGGCGCCTGCGCCCCGTGTGCGCGGCCGGGCTCGCCGACCCCGCAGGGCAGGTGCAGACCGCCCAGCACAATGCCGTCGCTGTCGTCCGTGAGCAGGTCGAGCGTGCGCGCGTCGCCGTCCAGCACCGCGCGCGCCGCGGCCACCGTGCCGGCCGGTACGCCCAGCGCGTGGCTCAGCGCGACGGCCTCCGGGGCGCCGACCGGGATCGCCGACACGGCGACGTGCGCCAGCTCGCGTTCCCTGTGCAGCAGCCGCACGGCACGCAGCAGCGCGAGGTCGTCGCCGACGACCACCGGGCGCCGCTGGCCGCGCCGGGAGAGCGCGCGGGCGAACTCATCCGGGCCGCCGGGAAGGCAGATTTTCGCCTCCGTGGCCGCGCACAGGACGTCCTTCGCGATGCGTACGGACTCGCCGTCCGCGCTGCGAGCGGCGGGGTCGATGACCACGAGCAGGGGGTTCCCCCGGACGGGGTCCGATGAAGAGTGCCCAGAAGGCTGCGCCGACACCTCGGTCCTTCCTCAGGTAGCATCTCGGTGCAAGAGCCCCTTGCGCTATTGCGCCAGGGGCTTCGTCTATTCCGGGGCACCGGTTCGACGGCTGCAGTGATGACGTACGCGTGCGACCGCATGCTCACGCCATCCACGCACGTTGGACATGCCCCGCCCGGAAGGGGTGTACGCCTGTGCCCGCACTTGTGCTGCTCGGTGCTCAGTGGGGTGATGAGGGCAAGGGAAAGGCCACCGATCTGCTCGGTGGGTCCGTTGACTATGTGGTGCGCTACCAGGGCGGCAACAACGCCGGCCACACGGTTGTCGTAGGCGACCAGAAGTACGCGCTGCACCTTCTCCCTTCCGGAATCCTCTCGCCGGGGTGCACCCCGGTCATCGGCAACGGCGTCGTCGTCGACCCTGCGGTCCTGCTCTCCGAGCTGAGCGGACTCAACGAGCGCGGCGTCGACACGTCCAAGCTGCTGATCAGCGGTAACGCTCACCTGATCACGCCGTACAACATCACCGTCGACAAGGTGACCGAGCGCTTCCTCGGAAAGCGCAAGATCGGCACCACCGGCCGCGGCATCGGCCCGACCTACGCCGACAAGATCAACCGCACCGGCATCCGCGTGCAGGACCTCTTCGACGAGTCGATTCTGCACCAGAAGGTCGAGGCGGCCCTCGACTTCAAGAACCAGGTGCTGGCCAAGCTCTACAACCACCGTGCGATCGTCGCGGAGCAGGTTGTCGAGGAGATGCTCAGCTACGCCGACCAGCTCAAGGGCTTCGTCGCCGACACCACGCTGCTGCTGAACAACGCCATCGACGACGGCAAGGTCGTCCTCTTCGAGGGCGGCCAGGGCACGCTCCTGGATGTCGACCACGGCACGTACCCCTTCGTCACCTCGTCGAACCCGACCGCGGGCGGCGCCTGCACCGGTGCCGGTGTCGGACCGACGAAGATCAACCGCGTCATCGGCATCCTCAAGGCGTACACCACCCGGGTCGGCGCGGGCCCGTTCCCGACCGAGCTGTTCGACAAGGACGGCGAGGCGCTGCGCACCATCGGCGGCGAGCGCGGTGTCACCACCGGCCGTGACCGGCGCTGCGGCTGGTTCGACGCGGTCATCGCCCGCTACGCGACCCGCGTCAACGGCCTGACCGACTTCTTCCTCACCAAGCTCGACGTGCTCACCGGCTGGGAGCAGATCCCGGTCTGCGTGGCCTACGAGATCGACGGCAAGCGCGTCGAGGAACTGCCCTACAGCCAGAGCGACTTCCACCACGCGAAGCCGGTCTACGAGATGCTGCCGGGCTGGTCCGAGGACATCACCAAGGCGAAGTCCTTCTCCGACCTGCCGAAGAACGCCCAGGCGTACGTCAAGGCGCTGGAAGAGATGTCGGGCGCGCCGATCTCCGCGATCGGCGTCGGCCCCGGCCGTGACGAGACGATCGAGATCAACTCGTTCCTCTCCTGACGTGACGCTCCGGGGCCTGCTCCCCGGAGACAGCAGGTGACCCGGCCGGCGGATCTCGTGTCCGCCGGCCGGGTCATGTTTCACGTGGAACATCGCGCGGCCCGCCGCGCGCCTCAGCCCGTCCGGGAGTACGTCCGCGGGCTCGGATCCCGGCCCGGGAACTCGCGGCGCAGGCTGCCGTCGCCGTTGAGGCGGAGCACGGACGTGCGGCTCGGGCGGCAGTCCGGAGCGGGCCGGTCGACGACCGTCGGCCCGACCGTCAGCTTTCCCTCGGCCGAGTACAGGTCGGCGTGCGCGGTGCAGCGGCCCTGCCCGTCCCCCTCGGTGACGAGCGTGACGACGCTGCTGCCCACCGGCGCCCGCTTGATCGTCAGCCGCTGGCTCCGCACACCGTCGTCGTTCTGCCGCTGCCAGGTGCCGAGATAGCCGTCCGGGACGATCTCCGCCGCCCGCTCGGAGCGGTGCAGCGTCGCGGTGCGGCCGGCCGCCGCCCATTCCAGGGTGCCGCGGGGGCCGGGGCGCAGGGTGTGCTCACCGAGCGCGGCACAGCGGCCCACCGGTACGGACTTGACCACCTTCGTGTCGAGGCGCAGCCGCTCCCGGCCGTCCTCGTCCGTCACCGACACCAGCTTGGCGTCGCTGCGGCACTCGTACGTCCGGCCCAGGCTGGTGCTGTTCGCGACCACCTCGCCGACCTTGCCGTGCGAGATCACGAACCGGCGCTGCTGGCCGGTGGGGGTACCGTCCCGCAGCACGTCGCCCGTCCAGATGCCGACGTAACGGCCGGAGATGTCCGACGAGTCGTCGCCGTCCGCGCCGCTGCCGCTCAGCAGTGGGACGGCGAGCGCGGCGGCGGCCACCACGACCGCGGCGGCGCCGAGGACGACCATGCGGCGACGGCGTCTTGGCGCGCCGCCGGCCGGGCGCACGTCGGCCGGGAAGGGACGCTCGTACGGGACTGCTGCGGTGGCCGGGTCGTACGGCGCCGCGGCCGTGGCGTGCGGGGGCGGCGGGCCGTCGGAAGCCGCCGCAGCGGGCCCGAACGGCTCCCCTGCCGTCGGCCACACCGGGGGCGCCGGGGCAGGGGCGGGGGCCGTGTGCCCGGGGCCGCGCTCCACGGGGCGAGCGGTGCGCCAGGGAGGATGGCCGCCCGGCGGGGTGTCCGTGTCGAGCAGCCGTACGGCGTGCCGGCCCAGGTACGCGATCAGTTCGGCGGGCAGCCACGGGGACTTGGCGCCACCCGCCGCACCGCCGTCGCCCACCGGGCCGAGCCGGGACAGCAGCTCCCGGGTTGTGGGCCTGGCCTCGGGATCCTTGGCCAGGCAGGCGTGGATGAGGTCACGCACCGGCCCGTCAGGCGCCGTCGTCAGGTCCGGATCCTCCTGGGCGATCTTGAACATCACCGCGTGCACGCCGGAGGCGACGCTGCCGAACGGCGTCCGCCCGGTGGCCGCGTACGCCAGCACAGACCCCAGACAGAACACATCGCTCGCCGGGCCGACCCGGAGCCCCTGGACCTGCTCGGGCGACATGAAGCTGGGGGAGCCGACGACCGTGCCGAACGTGGTCTGCGTCTGCTCGCCGACCGCGTCCAGCGCCCGCGCGATCCCGAAGTCGATCACCCGGGGCCCGTCGATGGTCAGCAGCACATTGGACGGCTTGAGGTCGCGGTGCACCAGACCGACGCCGTGGATGTCGACCAGCGCGCAGGACAGTCCGTACGCGAGGTGCCGCAGGGAGTGCTCAGGCAGCGGGCCGTACAGGCCCGTCCGGCCGTAGCCGCCGCCGACCACCTCGCTGAGGGCGGGACCTGCGATGTAGCCGGTGGCGACCCAGGGGATCTCGGCCTCGGTGTCGGCGTCAAGCACCGGAGCGGTCCAGTGGCCGCCGACCCGGCGCGCGGCGGCGACCTCGGCCCGGAAGCGGTCCCGGAACTCCTCCTCGGCCGCCAGCTCGGTCTTGACGAGTTTCACGGCGACGGTCCTGCCGCCCTCCGAACGCGCGAGGTAGACCCGGCCCATCCCGCCGGTCCCGAGACGGCTCAGCAGCCGGTAGTCCCCGATCCACTGCGGATCGCCGTCCATCAGCCCGCGCAGGCCCTCCATCCGCGCGCCCTCCCGTGTCCGTTCCCGATGCTGCCGCCCGCTGCCGGACCGCCGGCCGTCCCGCCGTTCGGGCCGGCTCCCGCCGTCCTCCGAGCGTAGGCGCCGTCGGATCGCACAACGGCCGACGGATCGTTACGAGGGGAGAACGATCGGGCGGGAGCGGGGGTGTCGGCCCGCCACCCTCCTGACCGGGGGATTCCCCGGCCGGGTACCTGGAGGACCGGAGGACGGGCGTCCTCGGAGGCACGCGGAGTGACCGGAGCGGCCCGCCCTGGCTGCCCCGGTCGCTCCTTAACCCGGGAAGGGGGCGGGGTTAACCCGGCGGTTCCTAACGTTCCTGGCGTACCGGAGAACGGTCCGGGAGCGACGGCCGGAGGAGCCGGAGCCGCGGACGACGCGGACGAAGCGGAAAGTGGTGGGATGCCTTGACGTACGGGGAGCTGGCGGCGCGGCTGGCGATGGATCTGGCCGCGGTGAGCGTGCTGACCTTCGCCGTGTACTACCCACGGCACCATCGCCGGGACCTGGTGCCGGCCTACCTGGCGCTGAACGTGGCGCTGTTCTCGGTGGTCGCGGCGCTGTCCCAGGTCGGGACGGGCGGCGGCACCGCGCTCGGCTTCGGGCTCTTCGGGGTCCTGTCGATCATCCGGCTGCGCTCGGACTCCGTCCAGCACGAGGAGGTCGCCTACTACTTCACGACCCTGGTGCTCGGCCTGCTGTGCGCGCTGCCGCACCTGCCGCTCGCCGTGGCCGGGACGCTGGCCGCGCTGCTGCTGCTCGTCATCCACGTCGCCGACCACCCCCGGCTGCTGTCCGGCACCCGCCGCACGCTCATCACGCTGGACATGGTGCACCGCGACGAGGCCGGGATCCGCGCCGACCTTGCGCGGCGGCTCGGCGAACCGCTGCAGTGGACCGTCCAGGAAGTGGACTATGTCCGGGACTTGATGGTTCTCGACGTGCGTTTCCGGGCACCGGAACTTTCCGGGCGGGCAGAACGTAGAACGCAGACCAGCGCTTCGGCGACCCGTTCCCTGCCAGGACCCGCCACCGACTCCGACACCGGTTCCCCGACGACCACTGCACCGGCCGCCGGCACCGCACCGGCCGCCGCGCCGGGCGCTGCCCGGTCCCGCACGATCGCCCGCCCCCACCCGACCGCTCAGGAGACCGTGTGAATCCCGCCGTACGCGCCATCGCCCGCGCCGCCATGGCCGCGCGCCCCGTGCCGCTCGCCGACGTCCAGGCCCGCGCCGAACTGCTCGCCCGCTTCGACAACAGCTACCTGGTTCCGGTCGACGTGTTCGCCGAGTTCGCCGCCGCGCTCACCGACCGGAAGCGGCCGGGCGGCCCGTTCGCCGCGCTGTGCATCAACGGCCGCCGCTGGTTCCGCTACCACTCCGTCTACTACGACACCCCCGACCTGCGCTCCTTCCACGACCACCGGCAGCGCCGCAGACTCCGCTTCAAGATCCGCGAGCGGCTCTACGAGGACACCGGGGAGCGGCAGTTCGAGATCAAGCTCAAGGGCCGCCGCGGCGAAACGGTCAAGCACCGCAGGCCGCTGCTGCCCGGCGACGCCGCCCTCGGCCACGGCCCGCGCGACTTCCTCTCCGCCGTGCTCGACCGCTCCTACGGCATCGAGGCCCCCGTGGACCTGGGCCGCTCCATCGCCACCGACTACCAGCGGACCACCTTCGTCGCCGACGGCCAGCGCATCACCTGCGACGCGGACCTCATCGGCCGCGACCTGACGACCGGCGACACCGTACGGGCCGACGGCGGCCTGGTACTCGTCGAGACCAAGACCACCGGCCATCTGACCGAGGCCGACCGGCTGCTGCACGGCTACGGCATACGGGCCGCCGAATTCACCAAGTACTGCGGGGCGCTGTCCGCCCTGCGCCCCGACCTGACGGCCAACCACTGGCAGCGCGCGGTACGGACGGCTTTCCCCTCGGCCGCCTGACGGAAGCGGGCGCCCGCCCGAGGCGCCCGCCGCGGCGGTCCCGGCGCGCTCAGGCCGGGGCCGCCGCGGTCTCCACCGGCCCGCGGGCCGCCACGCCGCCGAAGGACGCCGTGATGCGGGCGCCGCCGCCCGCCGCGCCGCCGAACTCCACCGCGCCGCCGGACTCCCGGGCCGCGCGGCGGACGATGTCCAGGCCGAGGCCCGTGGACCCGCCGCCGCTGCGGCCCCGGGCGGGCACATGGCCATCGGGGAACCCCGGCCCGTCGTCATCGACGGTGAGCAGGCCGCCGCCGGACACCCGGTCGGCGGCCCGTGCCACCGTCAGGCGCATGCCGGCGCCTTCCGGCGTGTGGTCGAAGACGTTGCCGATCAACGCGTCGACCGCAGCGGCCAGTTCGGCCTCGTCGGCCCGTACGAGCACCGGACCGTCGCCCGGCGCCGGAGCGGCGCATTCCAGGGTCCGGCCCTGGTCCTCGGCCAGCGGCAGCCAGAAGTCAGCGCGGGCCCGGGTGACGGCGGCCAGATCGGCCCGCGGCAGACCCGAACCGTCCTCCCGCAGCGGTTTGCGGGCCGTCCTGATCACGTCGTCGACACTGCGCTCCAGCGCCGCCACGTCCGCCGCGATCCGTTCCGCCTCCGCCGGATCGCGCAGCCCCTCGGCATCCAGGCGCAGCGCGGCGACGGGGGTGCGGAGGCGGTGCGCCAGGTCCGCCGCGTTCTCGCGTTCGGCGGTCAGAAAGCCGTGTATGCGCTCGGCGAGATGGTTCAGCTGGCGTGCGACCAGGCGGAGTTCGGGCGGCCCCGACGGCTCGGCGCGGGCGGTCAGATCGCCGCCGGCCAGCCGGTCGGCGACCGCGGCGAGCCGGCGCGTGGAGCGCACGAGGCGGGCGCCGAGCCGGTCGGCGAACAGCAGGCCCAGCAGCATCAGACCGGCCCCGATCCCCGCGAACGCCAGCGAGGAGGCCAGCGTGCCGGCGTACAACTGCTCGTCGGAAAGCGCCACATGGACGACCGCGGTGCCGCCCGCCACCCCCTGGACGGGAACCAGGACGGTGCGCCCGCCCCCGGACGGCTCGTAGGTGAAGGCCCGCCCGTAGCGCGCCAGCCGTACCGCGTCGGTAACAGGCGCGGGGGAGCCGAGTACGGAGCCGTCCCCGAGGATGACCGAAGTGAGCGGGAGGCCGGGGCCGTTCGCCGAGGTGACCAGGGTCGCCGCGGCGCGGCGGGCGGCAGGGGCGGGGGAGCGCGATCCGGAGCCCTCGGCGAGCGCCTGGCCGAGGCCGGTGGCCAGCGAATGGGCGCGGGATGTCGCGTCGGCGGTCGCCCGGTCCGCGGCGTGGCTGCGGGCCAGGAGGGACAGCGGGACGAGGAGCGCGGCCAGTACGAGCGCGGTGGTGGCCGCCGTGACGAGGAGGATGCTGCGGCGCACGGCTACGCCTCTCCGGCGGTTCCGGTGCGCGGCGCGGCCCCGGCGTCCCCGGCGTCCCCGGTGTCCCCGGTGTCCCCGGCGGCCTCCGGCGCCGACAGCTTCACGCCGACCGTACGGACCGTGTGCAGGTAGCGGGGCCGCTGTGCCGTCTCGCCCAACTTCCTGCGCAGCCACGAGAGATGGACGTCCACCGTCTTGTCGGCGCCGCCGAGCGGCTGCTGCCACACCTCAGCGAGCAGCTCGCGCCGGGAGACCACCTGCCCGGCGCGGCGGCCGAGGTAGGCGAGCAGGTCGAACTCGCGCGGGGTGAGATCCAGCGCCCGGCCCGCGAGCGTCACCTCGCGCGACGCGGTGTCCAGGGCCAGATCGCCGACCCGGAGGGCGGGCTCAGGCTCGGCGGCCCCCAGCCGGCGCAGCACCGCCTTGATCCGGGCATCGAGCTGAGCCGCCCCGAACGGCTTGACGATGTAGTCGTCGGCGCCGTCGCCCAGCACCGCGACCATGTCGGGCTCCTCGTCCCGCGCGGTGGCGACGATCACCGGCACCTCGCTGACGGCGCGCAGCATCCGCAGCACCTGCGCGCCGTCCACGTCCGGCAGCCCCAGGTCGAGTACGACGAGGTCAGGACGGTCGGTCACGGCCGCGTCGAGTCCTGACATCCCGGTCGCGGCGGTGGCGACGGCATGGCCGCGGTCGCGCAGGGCACGCACCAGCGCACCGCGCAGCTGAGGGTCGTCCTCGACGACAAGAAGATGGGGCATGCAACCACCGTAGACACCCCGTACGGCGCGGGAAGGCCGGCCGCCGGGCTTTGAACCGGCCTTAACCGGGCGTTAGGGAACGGTGCGGGAGGCTGGTGCACAAGCGAGAGAGGCGGCGGCGATGGCATGGCGCGGAGCGGCGACCACGGCGGTCTGGGTGTGCGCGGTGGCCACGGCCAGCGGGTTCGGCGCCTGGTCCCTGGCCCGCACCGACAGCGGCACGGCGCAGCTGCGCGCGGCCCCGCTGGACGAGTCAGCCGTACGCCAGAAACTCGCCGCGGCCCGCTCCGCCGCCGCCGAACCGCACCGGCCACCCGACCCGGCCGTCGCATCCACCCCGCCGAACCCGCCCGCCTCGTCCGCCCCGCCGTCCGCCGCCGGGACCGTACGCGTCACCGGCGGCAGCATCACCGCCGAGTGCCGCACCGGCGGCCGGGTCTACCTGACGGCCTGGAGCCCCACGGCCGGCTACCACGTGGACGACGACGTGCTGCGCGGACCGGCCGCCACCGCCGCCATCGAGTTCGAGCCGCTCGACGACGACGGCCCGGACGACCGCCCGTACCAGGTCCGCTGCGCCGACGGCCGCCTCCGGGCGGAGCCGGCCCCCGACCACGACGACTGACGGCGTACGGCATCGGCACAACACCGACATTCTGTCGGCGCGCGCGGAGACTGCCGTACACACTGTCGGTACCGGCCGGCGGTCCCCGATCCGTAGGCTGCAGGCGTCCGCCGTCCCTGTCCCGGCGGAGCCGAGCGACCGATCCGAGGTACCGACCGTGACCATGACGCCTCCCGCCTCCGCCGCCGACCCCGCCGCCGACCCCGCCGCCGATAAGAGCAGCGGCGCACAGCGCCTCCCGGGAAGGGCGGTGGTGGGCGACGGGCGGGCTGTGAAGGCCGCCGACCGCGCGCACGTCTTCCACTCCTGGTCCGCGCAGGGCCTCATCGACCCGCTCGCGGTCGCCGGCGCCGAAGGCTCGTACTTCTGGGATTACGACGGCAACCGCTACCTCGACTTCTCCTCCCAGCTGGTCAACACCAACATCGGCCACCAGCACCCCAAGGTCGTCGCCGCCATCCAGGAGCAGGCCGCGAAGCTGTGCACCATCGCCCCCGGCTTCGCCGTCGACGTACGCTCCGAGGCCGCCCGGCTGATCGCCGAGCGCACCCCGGGTGACCTCGACAAGATCTTCTTCACCAACGGCGGCGCCGAAGCCGTGGAGAACGCCGTCCGGATGGCCCGGCTGCACACCGGCCGCCCCAAGGTGCTCTCCGCCTACCGCTCGTACCACGGCGCCACCGCCGCCGCGATCAACCTCACCGGCGACCCGCGCCGCTGGCCTTCCGACACCGCGTCCGCCGGTGTCGTGCACTTCTGGGGCCCGTTCCTCTACCGCTCGCCCTTCCACGCCGAGAGCGAGGCGCAGGAGTGCGAGCGCGCCCTCGCCCACCTCGAACAGACCCTCGCCTTCGAGGGCCCGCAGACCGTCGCCGCGATCATCCTGGAGACCATCCCCGGCACCGCGGGCATCATGGTCCCGCCGCCCGGCTACCTCGCCGGCGTCCGCGAGATCTGCGACCGGCACGGCATCGTCTTCATCCTCGACGAGGTGATGGCGGGCTTCGGCCGCACCGGCCACTGGTTCGCCGCCGACCACTTCGGCGTCACCCCCGACCTGCTGACCTTCGCCAAGGGCGTCAACTCCGGCTACGTACCGCTCGGCGGCGTCGCGATCAGCGCCGAGATCGCCGCCACCTTCGAGACCCGCCCCTACCCCGGCGGCCTCACCTACTCAGGGCACCCGCTGGCCTGCGCATCCGCCGTCGCCACGATCAACGCGATGGCCGATGAGCGGATCGTGGAGAACGCCGCGGAGATCGGCGAGACGGTCATCGGCCCCGCCCTCCGCGAGATCGCCGGGCGGCACCCGTCCGTCGGCGAGGTCCGCGGCCTGGGCGCCTTCTGGGCCCTGGAACTGGTCAAGGACAAGGAGACCCGCGAGCCGCTGGTGCCGTACAACGCGTCGGGCGCCGCCAACACCCCGATGGCCGAGTTCGCCGCGGCCTGCAAGCGCGGCGGCCTGTGGCCGTTCGTCAACATGAACCGGACGCACGTCGTCCCGGCCTGCACGGTCACCGCGGCCGAGGCCAAGGAGGGCCTCGCCGTCCTCGACGAGGCCCTGACGACGGCCGACGCGCACACCACGGCCTGACCGGAGGCGGCCCTCGCCTATCGTGTGCGGGGGCCGCCTGCCACCCGTGCGGCCCGTTGTCGTCGAAGGGGACCGACGCGATGGCCGCCGCCGGAGCCAGCACAGTCATACGGCGCAGCACCCTGCGCCAGCAGATCGCCGACGCGCTGCGCGACGAAGTGCTGGCCGGACGCCTGCCGTGCGGCCACCAGTTCACCGTCAAGGAGATCGCCGAACAGTACGGCGTCTCCGCGACACCGGTCCGTGAGGCGCTGCTCGACCTGTGCGCCCAGGGCCTGCTCGACATCGAACAGCACCGCGGCTTCCGGGTGTGCGCCTTCACCGCCGACGACTACCGCGCCATGGTCGAGGCCCGCACCCTGGTCGTCGAAGGCATCTTCCGCAGCACCGCCGAACGCGCCCTGCGCCGCGCGTCCGCCGAGGTGCTGGTCTCGATCAGGCGCCGGGCCGAAGCCGCCGAACGGGCCGCGTGCTCCGGCGACCTCGACGTCCTCATCGGCTACGACCTGCGGTTCTGGCGGGAACTCGGCAGCCTCGTCGGCAACCCGTACATCAGCGACTTCCTGGACCGGGTCCGGGTACAGACCTGGATGTTCGCGGTGCCCCTGCTGCGCGGTGAGGACGACCTGCGCGGCCACCTCTGGCACGAGCACCGCGCGCTGGCCGACGCCGTCGTACGGCACGATCTGGCCGCGGCCCAACGGCTGGTCACCGAGTACAACGAGCACTCCCTCACCCTCGTCGGGGAGCGCGGCTAGCACTACGCTGTCCCGACCCGGCCGTCAGGGCGGCAGCCGGGCCCCGCCCGCGACCGCCGCCCCCGCACCCCCGTCCCCTCTGCATCTGCGCCGCCCGAGCCAGTGGCCCCGACCGGAAGCGAGCACTCACTCGTGGCATGTGACCTGTGGCTGGTACCTCTCGTCGACGTGCTGTGCCACAGCCCCGACAACCCCTTCTCCGAAGAGATCGCCTCCTACGACAAGGCCCTGACGGAGGCAGGACTGCCGCCGGTCCCGGTCTTCAGCTACATGCCGGGCCTCTCCGGTGACGTCGCCCCGGTCGCCGGCTTCGACTACGACGCGCTGCACTTCCTGCGCCGCGCCTACCTCCTGCGCCTGTGCGGCCTGGAGGTCACACCGGTCGACGAACTGGGCGGCGACTACGAGCAGTTGCTGGAGATGTTCGAGTCCACCGCCCAGCAGTCCCACCTGGTGTGGCACTACGACCACGCGGGCGCGTACGTCCCGGTGGACTTCCCGCACCCGCTCACCGACGACGAACTCCTCGAAGGCGGCGGCCCGTTGGGATCCTCGCAGGGACTGCTGCGCGAACTCGAACTGGTCGCGCCATCCCTGGGCATCGATCCGGCCAATCCCCCGGCCCCGCCCGACCCGCCGGCCGGCCCCACCACCCTGGAGGAGCGGTCGGGCGCCGCACCCGTGGACGACGGCCCGTTCGCCCGGGAGCGGCACGTCTGGCTCGGCCTGCACGCCGCCGCCACCCGGAGCCTGGGCCAAGGCTCCATGATCGTCTTCAGCTGAGCCGTACGGCGGCGGCCCCGGACGGCCACCTCAGCGCGGGGGCTCCGGAGGCCGCTGCCGCGGCATGTTCGGCCGCGCACCCGGCGGCAGTGTGAAACGTCCTGACTGCCCCTGGCCCTCCGTCCGCTGCGCCGCCCCGGACCGCGGCAGCTGCGGCGCGGGCCCGGCCCTGAACTCCGCCATCCAGTCGGCGGTCTCGGACCGTACGAGGTCGGCGATGTCCTCGTGGAACCTGCGCAGCACCCCCAGACAGCGCTCCGCCGCCTCGCTCGCCGTGCCGTCCGCCGGACCGAGCACCTCGCGGACGCTCTCCGACGCCCAGTCGAACTGCAACGCCTCCAGCCTGCGGTGGATCGCCTGCGCGGTCGCCATGTCCCGCATCCAGCCGGCCGTCACCCCGAAATAGCGGTCGCAGCCGACGCAGACCGCGGCTATCAGCAGCAGCAGATAGCCCCAGGGGGCCGCGCCGTGCCACGCCCCGGCCAGGTCGAGCAGCGGCAGCGCCGCGCCCGCCGACACCCCGGCGGCGGCACCGGTGCGCAGCGCCCGCGCGCCGCGGCGCTTGCCCAGCCGGTCGTGCAGGTACCAGTCGGCGGCGCGCAGCGCGCCCTCCTCCGTCCACTGGTAGAGCGCGTCCAGACGGTCGGCCGGCTCACCCCAGTCGCCGAGCGGGAAGGCGCGGCCGGTGAGGTCTTCGGGCTCCGGGCCCCGGCCACGGCCGGGAATCAGCGCTGCCGCCCGCTCCCAGGTGCGCCGCGGCCCGCGGCCCCGTCCGCCTTCCTCCCCGGGCGGCCCCTCGGGCTGCATCTCCGGCTGACTCACCCGTGAAACTCCCTCTGTACGGATATGTGCGGCGCGTGCGACGCGTGGGACCTGCCGTGTGGATCAGGCCCCGGGCGGCGGCGAAAACGCGCAGCCCCTTCCTACCGCCGAACGGTGGGGCTTGCCCCCAAGAGCACGGTATTCCCGCCCGGAAGTGCGGTCCGATCCGGTATAGGGCCCTGGCGCCACTCACCCTAAAGAGTTGCCGTCACGGGCGGCGCCGTGTTGCCGCGCGCCTTCGGCCGTACGACCGGGGGAGCGGGGCCGCCGGCGCCGTGGCGGCGGCCGTGCAGGGGCGCCGACCCGGCCGGGGCAGGCAGGCGACTAGGCTGCCCCCGTGAAGGTCCTCGTCATCGGCGGCGGCGCCCGCGAACACGCCCTGTGCCGCTCCCTGTCCCTCGACCCCGACGTCACCGCGCTGCACTGCGCTCCCGGCAACGCCGGTATCGCCGAGGTGGCCGAACTGCACGGGGTCAATGCCCTCGACGGCCGGGCCGTCGCCGAACTCGCCTCCGGTCTGGAGGCCGATCTGGTCGTCGTCGGACCCGAAGCCCCGCTGGTGGCGGGGGTCGCCGACGCGGTGCGCGCCCGCGGCATCCCGGTCTTCGGCCCGTCCGCCCAGGCAGCCCAGCTGGAGGGCTCCAAGGCGTTCGCCAAGGACGTGATGGCCGCCGCGGCCGTCCCGACCGCGCGCAGCTACGTCTGCACCACCCCCGAAGAGATCGACACCGCGCTGGACGCCTTCGGCGCTCCGTACGTCGTCAAGGACGACGGGCTCGCGGCCGGCAAGGGCGTCGTCGTCACCGGCGACGTCGACGCGGCCCGCGCGCACGCCCTGGCCTGCGTGGCGCAGCGCCGCGACGCCGCGGACGGCGGCCGGGCGGTCATCGAGGAGTTCCTCGACGGCCCTGAGGTCTCCCTCTTCGCGGTCACCGACGGCGAGACCGTCGTCCCCCTGCGGCCCGCCCAGGACTTCAAGCGCGCCTACGACGGCGACGCGGGCCCGAACACCGGCGGCATGGGCGCGTACAGCCCGCTGCCGTGGGCCGACCCGAAGCTGGTCGACGAGGTCATGGACACCGTCCTGCAGCCCACCGTCGACGAGCTGCGCCGCCGCGGCACCCCGTTCTCCGGGCTGCTCTACGCGGGCCTCGCGATCACCTCGCGCGGCGTGCGCGTGATCGAGTTCAACGCGCGCTTCGGCGACCCGGAGACCCAGGTCGTCCTCGCCCGCCTCAAGACACCGCTGGCCGGACTGCTGCACGCCGCGGCGACCGGCACCCTGGCCGCCCTCCCGCCGCTGCGCTGGAGCGAGGACGCGGCGGTCACCGTCGTCATCGCCTCGCACAACTACCCGGACACCCCGCGCACCGGAGACCCCATCGACGGCCTCGCGGACGTCGCGGCGCAGGACGCCCCCGAGGCGTACGTGCTGCACGCGGGCACCCGGCAGGACGCGTCGGGCGCGGTACTCAGCGCGGGCGGCCGGGTGCTGTCCGTGACCGCGACCGGCGCCGACCTCGGCATCGCCCGCGAGCGCGCCTACCGCGCCGTCGGCCGGATCTCGCTGGACGGATCCCAGCACCGCACGGACATCGCGGCCAAGGCGGCGGCGGACGGCGGGGCCGGGCAGGCGTAGCCGTCCCCACACGGGCAGCGGCCCCGGTGGCACGTCAGGTCATGGCGTGTTATCGGGGCCTTCGTGCGTTTTCGTGTGGCCCGGCGGGTGCCGCGGGCTCGGGTTCCCGGCTTTACCCAAAGCCATTCCATCGAGTGACCGGTACGACTTCCGGCTGACGGGAGCCGAACCCCCAACTAGGGTGCCGCGCAAGCGTCCTGTGGCCGTGGTGCCGGAATCCGGTGCGGTGGCCACGGTGGCGTCCGGCAAGTGGGTCACCGGCATTGCGATGTCAGTGGCCGGTGCCACAGTGGTGGGGGAGCGAGCAATGACTCCGGCAGGCGTCCGCGCACGCCGGATGCGTGGCGAGCTCCCCGCAGTCTCGTCATTTCCCGTCCCGTGATCTCTCCGTCCGTCTCCACGCAGGACAGCAGGGGGTGTGCAGGCTCGTGGCTGATCCGGAAACAGGCGTCGGCGCTCTTGCGGCGCGGTCCCGCGCACTCGCCGTGCTGCGCATCCGCAGCGTGGCGCTGGGCGCGGCCGTGCTGCCCGCCGCCGCGGCGGTGGTCCTGCTCGTCGGCGGCGCCACGGGCCATCTCGGCGGCCCGGACGCGGCTGCGGGCTCAGGCTGGGGCATCGCGCGCCTGGCGGTGAGCGGCGTCGCGCTGCTGGTGCTGCTGCTCGCGGCCCTGGTCGGCGCGGTCATCAGCGGGGCGAGACCGGCGCTCAGCCCCTCCGTGCCGGTCAGTGAGCGAGCGGCGCCCGACCTCTACCGCCTCGTCCGCGACCTCGCCGACACCCTCGACGTCCCGGCGCCGTCCGCGATAGCGCTCACCCCGGACTGCGACAGCTGGCTGGAGGACCGCACGCACCGCGCGCACGGCCCGCCCCGGCGCGGTCCGCGGCGGTCCCCGGCGGCGCCGGTGCTGGTCATCGGGTCACCGTTCCTGTGGTGGATGCGGGTCGGCGAGCTGCGCGCCCTGCTCGCCCCGGTGGTGGCGGGCACCAGCCCCTCCGCCGACCCCGACATAGCCGCGGCCCGCCGCTTCATCCGTGGCCTGGACGCCGCCGTAGCGGTCTCGGCGCGCGCCAAGGGCCTGCGCGCCCCGGCGCTCCGCTTCGTCGGCCGGGCCGCCCGGCTGATGCTGCGGGCCTGCCGCGAGCACGCCACGATCATGGAGCGGGGCGTGGCCGCCGCCGCATCCGAACGAGCCCAGGCCATCGATCACGGCCTGCGCACGGTCGCCCAGGAACAGGTCGGCCTGGCGTACGCGGGCTGGGACCGGCTGCTGACCCGCGTGGCACTGCCCGCCTGGCGCCTGGGCCGCTGGCCCTCCTGCCTGGACGTGGGCGTGGTCTGCGCGCTCACCGAACTCTCCCGCCGCGACCGCCTCGCCGACGGCTTCACCGCCCGGCTCGGCGAACGCCCCGCCTGCGATCTCCTGGAGGAGCCGGGCGCCGTCGACAGCGCCGCCTCCCTGCTGGCCGCCCGGCTCTTCCACGGCGGCCCCACCGGAGCGGGCCCCGACTGGTCCCCGGTCGACTGGAGCCAGTACCCGGCAGAGGTCGTGGACCGCACCTGGCGCCTGGAGGCCGCCCGGCTGCACCGCGTCCTGGACGACCTGCCCGCCACGGACGAGGCACAGGGCGAGCGCACCCGCGGCGCCATGGCGGGCGCCGGCCGGCCGCTGCCGGGAGCGACAGCCAGGTCCGTGCCGGGAACCCTGCCCGGAGAGGCCGTCCGCCCGGCCGCGGCAGCCCAGGCCGCGGGCTCGGGCAGCACCGCCGTGGGCCCGGCAGGCCGGCCGGGCGCCGTGACCGCCCCCGCCCGCGCGGGCGGCACCGCGACCGCCCGCAGGCCCGCCGGCGGACCGACGCTGGCGCGGGTCATCGACCGGCTGGCCCACGACGACCTGGCCGGCGATCTGGTCGCCGCCCGGCTGGGCGAGGAACTGGAACGCGAGGAACACGAGGAAGCCGCCCGGCAGGCCGCCCGCGGCCCCGCCGCACAGGAGACACCGCCCGACGTGTCCTGGGGCGACGGTCTGGCCGACGGCGGCCTCCCGCTGTTCCCGCTCCAGCCGCCGCGCACGGACCGCGAACTGCTCGCCGAGCACGTCACCGCGATGGTCTGCTGCGCCGCCGTGGACACCGCGGGCGCCGCCCCCGGCCTGGACTGGCTGGACGGCCCGGCCCTCCTGGTGGACGGCGCCCGCCGCGCCGACTTCGGCAGCCCGGTCCGCAGCCTGGTCGATGAGGGCGACGCCGAACCGCTCCGCGACTGGCTCACCGCCGTCGGCGTACGCCCGGAGAAGCCGGTCCGCCTGGTGTGACGCCCCGCCCGTACGCGCACCACCCCGTACGGGGCCCGGCACCCGCCACGGCCAGGCACCACGTCAGGGCCGGACGGCCTCCGAGGCCCCCGGCCCGCCACGTCCCGGCCGGCCTTCGCCCCGGGCCCGCGCCCGCCACCCGCGCCGCCGTCCCCGCGCCGCGTCCCCGCCGCTCCGCCCCGCCCACCCGTCGGAGCCCCGCCGGTTCGTACGCACGTTCCTCGCGCCCGCCCGCTTCCGCGCTGTTCACCGCCTCGTGCGGATGAATGTGCCCATTCCGTTCACGTTTCGGTGGTCTGTGTCGTTGAATTCGCGACGAAGGGTGACGAAGTGGGTGCTTAATGTGATGTGCTGGGAACGGCCGCGTTTGTTCGGGTGAACACGGTGGAGCCGCCCCCGCACGCGCGCAGACGTACTGCACACAAGCCCTGCGGAGACGGCCCGCTGCGGAACACCGCGGCACACGGACACGGCCGGCCAGGCCCACGGGGGACGCGGAGGGGAGCGGATGGTGGGGACGGATCAGATCAGGCGCTGGGAATCAGGCGCCCTCGCCCACGCGGTCACGGACCCGTTCGGACAGGGACCACTGCCCTGGCTGCGCGGCAGCGAGAACTACTTCGACTCCGGACACGTCGTGCCCTGGTACGTCGACCCGGCCGTCGCACAGGGCGACCTGCGGGTGCCGCCGCCGCGCAAGCACAACGGCCCCCGCACCGCCGACGACGTCCACCGCCAGATCAAGGGCTTCGCCTCCACCGGCGCGGTCGCCCCGGGCGAGGCCATCGACTTCCGGGTCTCCGTGGACCCGCCCCAGCCCTTCAGCATCGACATCTACCGCATCGGCCACTACGGCGGCGCCGGCGCCTTCAAGATCACCACCAGCCCGCGGCTCTCCGGCATCGTCCAGCCCGCCCCGCTCGCCGCCGAGCGCACGGTCTCCTGCCACCACTGGTGGCTGTCCTGGCGCCTGCACGTACCCGAGTACTGGAACCTCGGCGCGTACGTCGCCGTCCTCACCACCGCCGACGGCTACCGCAGTCACATCCCCTTCACGGTCCGCGACGACCACCCCGCCGACCTCCTGCTGCTCCTGCCCGACATCACCTGGCAGGCGTACAACCTCTACCCCGAGGACGGGCACACCGGCGCCAGCCTCTACCACGCCTGGGACGAGAAGGGCGCGCTCCTGGGTGAGCAGGACGCCGCCACCACCGTCTCCTTCGACCGCCCGTACGCGGGCGCAGGACTGCCCCTGCACGTCGGCCACGCCTACGACTTCATCCGCTGGGCCGAGCGCTACGGCTACGACCTGGCCTACGCCGACGCCCGCGACCTGCACGCCGGACGCGTCGACCCCTCCCGCTACCGCGGCCTGGTCTTCCCCGGCCACGACGAGTACTGGTCGCAGCCCATGCGCCGCACCGTCGAGCGCGCCCGCGACGGCGGCACGTCCCTGGTCTTCCTGTCCGCCAACACCATGTACTGGAAGGTCGAACTCTCCCCTTCGCCCTCGGGCTCCGAATCCCTGCTCAGCTGCCGCAAGCGCCAGGGCCCAGGACGCCCCGCCCTCTGGCGCGACGCGGGCGACCCCGAGCAGCGGCTGATGGGCATCCAGTACGCGGGCCGGGTGCCCGAGCCCGCACCCCTCGTCGTCCGCAACGGCGGACACTGGCTGTGGGAGGCCACCGGCGCCCACGAAGGCGATCAGCTCGCCGACCTGGTCGCGGGCGAGGCCGACCGCTACTTCCCGCGCACCAGCCTGCCCGAGCACACCCAGCGCATCCTGCTCGCCCACTCCCCGTACCGGGACTCCGAGGGCGCCAGGCGCCATCAGGAGACCTCGCTCTACCGCGCCCCCAGTGGCGCCCTGGTCTTCGCCTCCGGGACGTTCGCCTGGTCACCCGCGCTGGACCGCCCCGGGCACATCGACCCCCGCATCCAGCGCGCCACGGCCAACCTCCTCGACCGGATCTGCAAGCGCGACTGACCCGCCAGAGCCCCGGCCGGCCCGCGCCTCACCCGGGCCCGGCCTCCGCGTACGGCCCCAACTCCCGCGCCAGCGCCACCGTCAGCGCCCGGAAGATCCGCACCTCCGGGTGGGGATCGCCGGTACGGGTCGCCAGCACGCTCTGCGCCGGGGGCGCGTCAAGCACCGGCACGTACACCGTGCCGGGCCAGGGGTAGTACCGGGCGAAGGACGCGAGCCCCGAGCCCGCACCGCGCCCCGCGGCGATGCTCGTCAGCACGTCCTGCGGGGTCAACGCGCAGTCGGGCGCGCGCCGTTCGCCCGCGTCGAAGTACAGGTAGTCGGTGAAAGGACGCGGCGTGTGCCGGGGCAGCCGCAGATACGGCAGGTCGATGATGTCGGCGACGCGCAGCCCCTCCTGGACGGCGTCCGCGAACACCGAAGCCGCCGAGACCCCCACGATCCGGCGCTCGGTCGTCAGCACGTCCACCTCGATGCCGTCGGCCTCGACCGCGGGACGGACGAACGCCACGTCCACGCGCCTCTCGCGCAGCGCGCTGCAGTGCTCGGTGAAATTCAGCTGCACCAGATGGACCGGCACGTCGGGCCTGGCCCTGCGGAAGGCGTTGACGGCCGCCGGGGTCACCTCGGCGGAACCGTGCCCCATCACCCCGACCCGCAGGCCGTGCGGTGCCGTCACCTCGCGGGCGGCCTCGGACACGTCCTCCATCGCCGCGTCCGCCGCGGCCAGCAGGGTCCTGGCGTGCGAGGCCAGCCGCCGCCCCGCGGTGGTCGGCACCGCCCGGCCGCCGCCACGGTCGAGCAGCCGGGTGCCGAACTCCCGCTCCAGCTGCTGGATGTGCCCGGTCACCGCGGCCGGCGACAGGAACAGCCGCGACGCCGCCCGGCCGAAGTGCCCCTCCTCGACCACCGCCAAGAACGAAGCCAGCCGCCGCAGATCCATACACCCACGATAATTCCCGCCACCTGCCGGTGCCCCGGGCCGTTCACGATTCCTGAACGCGGGCGGCGCCGGACCCCGCCGGGCCCGTACAACGTCCTTCATGACCACGCAGCACCCCAGGACCGCCGCCCCCGCCCTACCGCAGGCTTCCCCGGCGTCCCCGCACACCCCGGCAACCGCCCGCCGCCACTGGCTGCGCGCGGGCTGGCTGATGACCGCGTCCGGCTGGAGCGCCAACCAGTTCTCCGCCCTCCTCGGTGCCTACCGCTCCGACCTGGGCCTGACCGACGCCACCACCACCGGGCTCTTCGGCGTCTACGTACTCGGCCTGATCCCCGGCCTCCTCCTGGGTGGCCCGGCCGCGGACCGGCACGGCCGCCGCCCCGTCGCCTTCGTCTCGCTCGCCGTCTCCGTCGTCGCGACCTGCCTGCTGATGGCCGGCCCCCTCAACGCGTGGCTGCTGTGGCCCGGCCGCTTCCTCACCGGACTCGGCGCCGGCGCCCTGCTCACCGCGGGCAGCGTCTGGATCAAGGAACTCTCGTCCGCGCCGCACGGCACGGCCCCCACCCCGGGAGCCGCCGCCCGCCGCTCCGGCCTCTTCCTCTCCGCCGGCTTCGCCTCCGGCGGCCTGGCCGCATCCGTCATCGCCCAATGGGCCCCGCACCCCATGGTCCTGGCGTACGTCCCGCACCTCCTCCTGGCCGCCACGGCCGCCCTCAGCGCGACGGGCGCCCCGGAAACCGCCACCCCCAGGGCGCCGGCGACCACCGCCCCGAAGCACTCGGCCGCCCCCGCGTCACCCGCCGCCGCCAGGGTCTTCCGCCGCCTCGTGGTCCCCGTCGCCCCCTGGGTCTTCGCCGCCCCCACCATCGCCTTCGCCACCCTCCCCGGCCTGGTCGACACCCACCTGGACGGCTGGCGCACGGTCTACGCGGGCATCACCACCGCCGTCACCCCCGGCGCCGGCCTCCTGGTCGCCCCGCTCGCCCGCCGCCTCGCCGCCCGGCACCGCATCGCCACCGCACTGTGCGGACTCGCCGCCATCGCCGTCGGCCTGCTGGTCGCCGCGCTCGCGGTGGCCCACACCCAGCCCGCGGTGGCGCTGGCGGCGGCGGCCCTGATCGGCGGCGGCTACGGCCTGTGCGTGGCGTACGGCCTCACCGAGGTCGCCGCCCTCGCCCCGCCGCACGGCCTGGCCCGCCTCACCGCCCGCTTCTGGGCGCTGTGCTACCTGGGCTTCTGTACCCCGTACGCGATCACCGTGCTCACCCGCTTCTGGTCGCCGCAGGCGATCCTCACCGGCGTCGCGGCCCTGGCCGCACTCTCGCTCGCCACCGTCGCGCGCCACGGCACCCGACCCTGAGGCACCGCCGGACCCCGGCATACGGGAGAATCGGCACGACCCCTGGATCAACCTACGCGGAGGCAGCGTGTCCGGTTTCGTAGAAAAGCCCGAGCCCGTGCAGGTGCCGGGGCTCACCCACCTCCACACCGGCAAGGTGCGCGACCTCTACCGGAACGCCGCGGGCGACCTGGTCATGGTGGCCAGCGACCGCACCTCCGCCTACGACTGGGTGCTCCCCACCGAGATCCCGGACAAGGGCCGCGTACTGACCCGGCTGTCCCTGTGGTGGTTCGAGCAACTCGCCGACCTCGCGCCCCACCACGTGCTCTCCACCGACGTCCCGGCCGGCGCTCCCGCCGACTGGGCCGGCCGCACCCTGGTCTGCAAGTCCCTGCGGATGGTCCCCGTCGAGTGCGTGGCCCGCGGCTACCTCACCGGATCCGGCCTCACCGAGTACGAGGAGTCCCGTACGGTCTGCGGCCTGGCACTCCCCGAAGGTCTGGCCAACGGCTCCGAACTCCCGGCGCCGATCTTCACCCCGGCGACCAAGGCCGCCGTCGGCGAACACGACGAGAACGTCTCCTACGAGGAGGTCGCCCGCCAGGTCGGCCCCGAGGTCGCCGCCCAGCTGCGCCAGACCACCCTCGCCGTCTACGGCAGGGCCCGCGACATCGCCCGCGAGCGCGGCCTCATCCTGGCGGACACCAAGTTCGAGTTCGGCTATCAGGACGACCGGCTGACCCTCGCGGACGAGGTGCTCACCCCGGACTCCTCCCGCTTCTGGCCCGCCGACCAGTGGCAGCCGGGCCGCGCCCAGCCGTCCTTCGACAAGCAGTTCGTCCGCGACTGGCTGACCTCCCCGGCCTCCGGCTGGGACCGCACCGGCGAACGCCCGCCGCCCGCCCTGCCGCAGGACATCGTCGACGCCACCCGCGCCAAGTACATCGAGGCGTACGAGCGCCTCACCGGCCTCAGCTGGGTGTGACCGCGCAAGCACACAGAAAGGCCCCGGCCGGTATTCCTACCGGCCGGGGCCTTTTCGCTGAGCGGACGACGAGGCTCGAACTCGCGACCTCAACCTTGGCAAGGTTGCGCTCTACCAACTGAGCTACGTCCGCATGCGCCGTATCCGGCGACCGTTTCCGGCCCCCGCTGTGCGGTGCGGGCACCACTATAGCCAACCCCGGAGCCCCGACGGGCCGCACCGCCGGGCGACACCGCCCGCCAGGACCCGCCGCCCGCGGCACCGGCCCGCGCCCGGCGCACCCGCCCGTGCCCCAACTCCCGCCGCGCGGACCGCAGCTGGCCCGCCCCGGCCGTTTCGCCGCCCGCGCGCGACCCGGCGGGGATGTGTCCACCACCACAGCGGGCCGCAGGCCGCGGACGGCGAGCCCACGGCTCCGAACGGAACGGACGCCGGGTGCATCAGGTGCCGGACGAAAGAGGGATCCGGCGATTCGCGCACGGAACGACAAAGACCCCGGTCGCAATGACCGGGGTCTTCATTCACTGAGCGGACGACGAGGCTCGAACTCGCGACCTCAACCTTGGCAAGGTTGCGCTCTACCAACTGAGCTACGTCCGCAGGCATCCACCCGGCTTTCACCGAGCGGCGCGACAGCTACTCTACCTGATCCCAAAGGCCCGTTGAGCCAAAAGACCGGAGAACTGTCAGAGCGGGTGACAGGGATTGCACACTGCGCCTCCCCCTTGGAAAGGGGGCGCTCTACTACTGAGCTACACCCGCGTGACTCCGTGAGGTCCGGCCCTGCGGCCTCGCCCCTCGGCGTGCTCCAGACTCTAACTGATCAGTGGGGGTGCAGTGCAAGTCGGCTGTGCGAGGGCCGCGCGGGCCGGCAAGTCGGTTAGTGATTGGCCGCGTTGAACGCCTCGTAGACCTTCTTGGGGATGCGACCGCGCGGCGGCACGTCCATCTGGTGCGAGCGGGCCCAGGCGCGGACCGCCGCCGGGTCGGGGGTCACCGAAGTCCGGTGGTACGCCTTGCCGGACTTGGATCGCTTACGGCCCGCTTCGACGAACGGGGCGAGGGCGCCGCGCAGTTTCTTCGCATTGGCGGGATTGAGGTCGATCTCGTACGTCTTCCCGTCCAATCCGAAGGCGACCGTCTCTGCGGCTTCTCCTCCGTCGATGTCATCGGAGAGCGTTACTACTACGCGCTGCGCCACGGATATCGGTCCTTTCGTGCAGCAGCCCCGTGTTGACGTGGGGTGATGCTCCGGATCCTGCTGATCTGAATCAATGCTTTTTCATTTGTACAGCGACGGGCAATGCATTGTGAAGCCCAGTTAATTTTCTCAGCGTGTCATCCCGCAATCCGGACTCTAGATCTTTTCGAGGATTTTCCCCGGCGCTCACTCCCGCTGATACCGGACCGTGATGGAGCGTGCACATATCTACTCGCGTAGATTTTCGAACACGGTACTGTGAGGGAACCGCCTTACGCACCACACCACCGGGAGTGCCAGTGGCACGCGTCGTAGTCGACGTCATGCTCAAGCCGGAGATCCTCGACCCGCAGGGGCAGGCGGTGCAGCGCGCACTGCCACGCCTGGGATTCGAGGGGATCGCCGACGTCCGCCAGGGCAAGCGTTTCGAACTTGAGGTGGAGGGACCGGTCGACGACGCCGCCCTCGCCCGTATCCGCGAGATGGCTGAGACCTTCCTCGCCAACACCGTCATCGAAGACTTCACCGTCCGGGTCGACGGGGCCGGATCATGACGCGCATCGGCGTCGTCACGTTCCCCGGCACGCTCGATGACCGTGACACCCAGCGCGCGGTCCGCGTCGCCGGAGCCGAAGCCGTGCCGCTGTGGCACCGCGACAAGGACCTCAAGCAGGTCGACGCCGTGGTGCTGCCCGGCGGATTCTCGTACGGCGACTACCTGCGGGCCGGGGCCATCTCCCGTTTCTCGCCGGTGATGGAGACCGTTATCGAGCAGGCCAGGGGCGGCATGCCGGTGCTGGGTATCTGCAATGGTTTCCAGGTGCTCACCGAGAGCCACCTGCTGCCCGGCGCGATGCTGCGCAACGAGAGCCTGCACTTCGTCTGCCGTGAGCAGAAGCTGCGGGTGGAGAACGCGGGCACGGCCTGGACGGCGGACTACTCCGCGGGCCAGGAGATCCACATTCCCCTGAAGAACATCGACGGCCGCTACACCGCCGACGAGCGCACCCTCGACATGCTGGAGGCCGAGGGCCGGGTCGCGTTCCGCTACCTGGACGTGAACCCCAACGGCTCGCAGCGTGACATCGCCGGCATCACCAACGAGGCCGGCAACGTCGTGGGCCTCATGCCGCACCCCGAGCACGCGGTCGAGCCGCTCATCGGGACCGCGGGCACCGACGGCCTCGGGTTCTTCACCTCGATTCTCAAGAAGTTGGTCGCAGCATGACGCTCGATACGGTCGCGCACGCCGCGAAGACGCCGGACACCGAGCAGCCCTGGGCCGAACTGGGCCTGAAGAAGGACGAGTACGAGCGGGTCCGCGAGATCCTCGGCCGCCGCCCGACCGGCGCCGAGCTGGCCATGTACTCCGTCATGTGGTCCGAGCACTGCTCGTACAAGTCCAGCAAGGTCCACCTCCGCCAGTTCGGCGAGAAGGCGCCCGAGACGGACGCGCTGCTCGTCGGCATCGGCGAGAACGCCGGTGTCGTCGACGTCGGCCAGGGCTACGCCGTCACCTTCAAGGTGGAGTCGCACAACCACCCGTCGTACGTCGAGCCGTACCAGGGCGCCGCGACCGGCGTCGGCGGCATCGTGCGCGACATCATCGCGATGGGCGCCCGCCCGGTCGCGGTCGTCGACCCGCTCAGGTTCGGTGCGGCCGACCACCCCGACACCAAGCGCGTGCTGCCGGGCGTCGTCTCCGGCATCGGCGGCTACGGCAACTGCCTGGGCCTGCCCAACATCGGCGGCGAGGTCGTCTTCGACGCCTGCTACCAGGGCAACCCGCTGGTCAACGCCGGATGCATCGGCGTGATGAAGCACGAGGACATCCACCTCGCCAAGGCGTCGGGCGCCGGCAACAAGGTCATCCTCTACGGCGCCCGCACCGGCGGCGACGGCATCGGCGGCGCCTCCATCCTGGCCTCCGAGACCTTCGACGACGCGAAGCCGTCGAAGCGCCCCGCCGTCCAGGTCGGCGACCCCTTCCAGGAGAAGCTGCTCATCGAGTGCACCCTGGAGGCGTACGCCGAGAAGCTGGTCGTCGGCATCCAGGACTTCGGCGCCGCCGGCCTTTCCTGCGCCACCAGCGAGCTGGCGTCCAACGGCTCCGGCGGCATGACCGTCGTCCTCGACGACGTCCCGCTGCGCGACTCCACCCTCTCGCCCGAGGAAATCCTCATGAGCGAGTCGCAGGAGCGCATGTGCGCGGTGGTCGAGCCGGAGAAGGTCGCCCGCTTCCTGGAGATCTGCGAGAAGTGGGACGTCATCGCGACGGTCGTCGGCGAGGTGACCGACGGCGACCGGCTGGAGATCTTCTGGAAGGGCGAGAAGATCGTCGACGTCGACCCGCGCACGGTCGCCCACGAAGGCCCGGTCTACGAGCGCCCGCTGGCCCGCCCGTCCTGGCAGGACGCGCTCCAGGCCGACGACGCGAACAAGCTGGCCCGCCCGGCGAACGCCGACGAGCTGCGCGCGCAGGTCCTGCGGCTGGTCTCCTCCCCGAACCAGGCGTCCAAGGCGTGGATCACCGACCAGTACGACCGCTTCGTGCAGGGCAACACCGTGCTCGCCCAGCCCGAGGACTCCGGCATGGTGCGCATCGACGAGGAGACCAACCTCGGCGTCGCCCTCGCCACCGACGGCAACGGCCGCTTCGCCAAGCTCGACCCGTACACCGGCGCGCAGCTGGCGCTGGCCGAGGCGTACCGCAACGTGGCGACGTCCGGTGCCAAGCCGCTCGCCGTCTCGGACTGCCTGAACTTCGGCTCGCCCGAGGACCCGGCCGTCATGTGGCAGTTCTCCGAGGCCATCCGCGGTCTTGCGGACGGCTGCCAGCAGCTCGGCACGCCGGTCACCGGCGGCAACGTCTCGCTCTACAACCAGACAGGCGACGTCGCGATCCACCCCACCCCGGTGGTCGCCGTCCTCGGTGTGATCGACGACGTCACCCGCCGCACCCCGGTCGCGTTCGCGGACGAGGGTCACCTCATCTACCTCCTGGGTGACACCGAGGAGGAGCTGGGCGGCTCGGCGTGGTCGCAGGTCGTCCACGACCACCTGGGCGGACTGCCGCCGAAGGTGGACCTGGAGCGCGAGCGGCTGCTCGCCGAGATCCTGATCTCGGCCTCCCGCGACGGCATGGTCGACGCGGCGCACGACCTGTCCGACGGCGGCCTGATCCAGGCGCTGGTCGAGTCCTGCCTCCAGGGCGGCAAGGGCGCGCGGGTGGTCGTGCCGGACGGCGCCGACCCCTTCGTGCTGCTCTTCTCCGAGTCCGCAGGCCGTGCGGTCGTCGCGGTGCCGCGCAGCGAGGAGCTGCGCTTCACGGACATGTGCGGCGCGCGGGGCCTGCCGGCCACCCGCATCGGCGTCATCGACGGCGAAGAGATCGACGTCCAGGGCCAGTTCAGCATCCCGCTGAGCGAGCTGAAGGACGCGCACGAGGCGACGATCCCGAACCTGATCGCCTAGGAACGAAATCCGCCTGGGAACGAAATCGCCCGGGAACGGACACGACGAACGGGCCGGTCGCTGGTGCGACCGGCCCGTTCGCGTGGTGGCGCCGTGGTGGGGGACACGGCGCGGCGGCCGTCCTACTGGAGTGCGGCGGCCTGGTCCGCCTGCCAGTAGCTGACGGTGGTGTCGTCGCTGATGCCGAGGCCGGCGCCACCGGGCGCGTTGACCGTCGCCTGGCCGTCGATCGGGCCCATGTCCTTGCCGCTCAGGCCGACGGTGAGGCTCTTCTCGCGGTGCAGGTTCTTCCCGTCCGGCGGGAGGGCGATGGCGGCGTACGCCGACTTGCCCGGGGACAGGGTCACCACGGCCTGGGGCTTGCTCTCCTCGTTGGCGCCGATGGCCGACTGCGCGCCGGAGTACCCGACGGTCGGGAAACCGTAGAGGTTGCAGCTGCCGCCGGCGGTGTTGGTGGCCTTGAGGAGGGCGGCCGGCAGGGTGCCGCCGGTGCTCACCACCTCGATCTTCATGCCGCTGGTGGAGCAGGTGGCGTCGGCCGCGTTGTCGCCGCCCTTGCCGCCCGATGTGCCGGTCGTGCCGCCGTTGCCGCCGGAGCCGCCGGTCGTGCCCGCGCCGTCCTCCTTCGACGGCGTGCCGGTCCTGCCGCTGTCGCCGCCGGCGTCCGAGCCCTTGTCCGCGGATGAGCTCGCGCTCTTGCCGGCGCTCGGCGCGGCGGCGTCGGTGCCGTCCGGGCCGCAGGCGGCGGTGGCGAACACCGTTGCGCCGGCGACGGCGACAAAGGCGAGGGTGCGACGTATGTGCATGGGGGGATCCCTACTGAGCTCGGTGTGACAACACGCCGCACTATGCCAAGAGTTGAGTGCCTCATCCCCGTGCGCCTCGCCCTGCCCCCGCAGTGATCTGTTTCACAGAAATCGGGCCCGACCTGCGCCGACGCCCGACGAACGACCACCTAACGACACATACCCGCTTGTTCGTTCTTACGTAATTACGTAATCTCATGCCCATGGATCTCGAACAGCGGGTGGCCGCGCTGGAGCGGCGCCTGGCCGCACTGGAGCGGCCCGCCGCCGGTGGCACCGAACCGGCACCCGTCCCCGGAAGCGACCCGGACGAACTGTGGGCGCTGCGTGGCCTCCAGACCCAGCTCGCGGGCCTGGGCGCCGAGAACGGCGGCGTGCTGTACACCGGCGCCGTACGGATCCCGGCTGGGCAGACCTACGAGTGGCAGTACGCGCTCACCACGGACACCGTGCTGGACGGCGACTGGGCGGACGCGGCCGACGTCTTCGCGGCGCTCGGGCAGCCCGTACGGCTGCGGCTGCTGCGCGCGGTGCTCGACGGGCGCGGCACCGCCGCCGAACTCACCGCGCTCGACGGGACGGGCACCACCGGCCAGATCTACCACCACCTGCGGCAGTTGACGGCCGCCGGCTGGCTGCGCACGGCCGCCCGTGGGCGCCACGAAGTGCCGGCCGACCGCGTCGTGCCGCTCCTGGTGATGCTGACCGCCGCCGGGCACTGAGCCCGGCCGACTTCAGGGGGAACAGAACCGGATGACACCCACCACTCTGCGGAAACTCCTTCAGCACACCGCCCGCGCCTGCCTGTTCGCGTTCCTGGCGGTCGTCATCGCGGGCTTCTTCGCCACCGTCCCGTACTGGGTGGGCTGGATACCCCTCGGCCTCTGGATGCTGTGCGTGTTCGGCGGCCACCGCCTGGCGGTGCGCGCCGGGACCGAAGCCGCCGCGGCACCGGAACGCGCGGCGGTGGCGGTCGGCGTGCCGGTCACCGGCCGCTGGACGGCCCTCAACAGCCCGGCGGACAAGGTCCCGAGCCACGGCACCCGGGCGTACGGCCAGACCTACGCCATCGACATCGTGGCCGAGCCGGAGCCGGGCGCCAGGCCCGCCTTCGGCTGGTGGCCCCCGGCCCGCCGCAACGCCGACTTCCCGGCGTTCGGCGCACCGCTGCTCGCCGTCGCCGACGCCACCGTCGTACGCGCCGACGCCCGCCGCCGCGACCACCTCAGCCGTACGTCCTGGCCGGCCCTGGTGTACCTCTTCGTCGTCGAGGGCGTGTTCCGCACGCTCGGCGGCGCGGGCGCCGTCGTCGGCAACCACGTCGTCCTCGATCTGGGCGACGGCACGTACGCGCTCTACGCCCACGTCCGGCGCGGCTCGCTCACCGTCAGGGCGGGCGACCGAGTACGGAGCGGGCAGCCGCTCGGCCAGTGCGGCAACTCCGGCAACAGCACCGAGCCGCACGTCCACTTCCAGCTGATGAGCACCGCCGACCCGGACACCGCCGACGGCATCCCCTTCACCTGGCACGGCATCGGCGTCCCGCACAACGGCGAGACATTCGATGCGGCGCCCGCGGGGATTCCCGGGCGCTGAGCCGGGCCGGGGCGGCGGGGCCGGGCCGTTGTCAGTGGTGCCGCCTACGCTGGTTCCCATGTCGCCCGCCGCCCGCAAAACGCGCACCCGCCGTTACGACCCGGCCAAGACCAGGGCCGCCGTCACGGCGCAGTTCGCGCACGTCCGCGAGGCCGTACGCGGCCTGAGCGCCGAGCAGTTGGCGCTGCCGACCCGGCTCGGCGGGTGGACGGTGCGGGAGCTGGTCGCGCATCTGGCGATGGCGGTCGGGAGCGTGGTGCGGCTCCTGGAGGAACCGGCACCGGCGCGGCAGGAGACGGCGCTGCTGGACTGGCCGTCCGCCACCGCGCCGACGGCATCAGGAATCGACGACGACACCCGCGCCCTGGCCGCGACCGGCGAACCGGACACCCCGCAGGGCCTGGAGGCACTGCTGGCCCGCGCCGCCGACCGGCTCGCCGGGATACTTCCCGAGGCGCCGGACGACCGGCTGGTGGCGAGCCGGGCGGGCGCCATGCGGCTGGACGACTACCTCGTCACCCGCTGCGTGGAGCTGGTCGTGCACACCGACGATCTGGCGGCGGCGACCTGCACCGAGATCCCCTACGACCGCCAGGCGCTGGCCACCGCCACCCGGCTGCTCGCGGACGCGCTGGCGGTCAAGGCGCCCGGCGGCTCGGTCGAGGTCCGGGTGCCGCCGTTCGCGGTGGTGCAGTGCGTGGCGGGCCCCAAGCACACCCGCGGCACCCCGCCGAACGTCGTCGAGACCGACCCGCTGACCTGGCTCCGGCTGGCCACCGGACGGGCGGTGTGGGCCGACGAACTGGCCGCGGCCACCGTCACGGCCAGTGGGGAGCGCGCCGACATCGGTGACCAACTCCCGGTCCTGGCCTGAGAGTTCGGGCGCTGAAGGTCCGGCCGCCTCACTCCTTCGGATAGGCCAGCAGCGTCCCGTCCACCGCCTCCCAGGAGGCCCGCAGCCGCCGCAGGAGCTGTGGTTCGGCAGCCGCCCTGTCGGCCTGTTCGCGCGGATCGTGCACGACGTCGAAGAGCTGGTCCTTCCCGCCCTTGCCCCGGTAGTACTTCCAGTTGCCGCGCCGCAGCGCCCGCTCGCCGCGCACCCGCCAGAACAGATCCCGCTCGGCGATCCGCTCACCGCGCAGCAGGTAGCCGGCCAGGCTCGTCCCGTCCAGCGGGTACCCGCGCTCCGGGCGGGCGCCCGCGAGCTCCAGCAGGGTCGCCGTCCAGTCCGGCGTGAACACCGGCTCGTGGCTCACCTGGCCCGCGTCGATCCCGGCAGGCCAGCGGAGGAGCGTCGGCACCCGGATGCCGCCCTCCTGGAGGGACGCCTTGTTGCCGGTCAGCGGCCAGTTGTACGACCAGCGTTCGCCGCCGTTGTCGCTGGCGAAGAAGACCAGGGTGTCCTCCTCCTGGCCGGAGCGCCGCAGCGCGGCCAGCACCTCACCCACCGACCGGTCCAGGTCCTCGACCATCTCCCGGTACTTCCCCAGGGAACCGCCGTCCCGGTGCTGGAGCGCGCCCGGCTCACCCGCCTTGATCCGCCGGACGATCTCCGCGCTCTCTGCCTCGTCGCCGTCCGCGATCCACGGCCAGTGGGGCGTGGTGAAGTTCAGGTTCAGCAGCCAGGGCGAGCCGGCCGGGCGGCCCCCGGACGCATGGCCGGCCGCCGCGTTCCGCCTCCCCGCGTCCGTCACGAAGCCGACGGCGCGCTCGGTGATGATCCGCGTGTAGTAGCGCAGGTCCTTGTACGTGGCATCGCCCTCGTAGAGGTCGTACTCCCCGGCGAGCCCGAGCTTCGAGTAGTACTCAAGGGCCCCGCCGAGATTCCCGAAGAAGGTGTCCCAGCCCGACTTGGTGGGGCTGCGGTCCGGCAGGTAGCCGCAGTGCCACTTGCCGATCAGCGCCGTCGCGTAGCCCGCGTCCCGCAGCAGGGAGGCGAGCGTGGGGTGCGCGGGGTCGAGCCCCACGGTGCGGTCGGCGATCGGCTCGGCGAGACCGCCCGCGGTGCGCCCGGGGTAGCGGCCCGTGTAGAGGGAGAAGCGGGTGGGGGAGCAGGTCGCGGAGCCCGAGTACGCCTGGGTGAAGCGGACTCCCTGGCGGGCGAGCCGGTCGAGGTGCGGGGTCCGGATGCCGGGCGCGCCGTACGAGGACAGGTCGGCCCAGCCCAGGTCGTCGCCGAGGATGAAGAGGATGTTGGGCCGCCGGCCGTGCCGGCCGGGCGCGGCACGGAATTCCCGCTCCCGGAAGGCGGGCTCCGACGCCGCGGCCCGGGGCGCCCCGGCGAGCGCGGTGAAGGACCCGAGCCCGCCCACGGCGGCTGCGGCCCCCGCACCGGCCAGGCCGCCGAACGCGCGGCGCGAGACCGGCGCGGTCGCGGGGCCGTCGGATATATCGGTCGGGGACGGGTCGGCGGAGGTCATCGAAGGGGCTCCAGGTCATGGCGGGCGGGCCGCGGCGCGGCAGAGCGGCGCGGCGGCAGCGGGCGGGCGGCACGTAGCGCATCTCACACGGGGCGCGCGAGGCGAAGTGCGCCAAGTGCCGCAAAGGGGATGGGCGATGCCGCTCCACGGCACCGGGAAGGCAGCCGGGTCGGCGGGGGAAAGGCCAGCTCACAGGGGGCGGCGCGGTGCACGCGCGCGGGGCCGCGGGCTCCCGCGGCGGCGGTCCCTAGCCGCGGCGACAGAGCGCGCCGGCCAGCCGACCGAGGTCGACGTGGCGGCGCCGCACCAGGGGGCGCGCCGGGTGAAGCACCCGGCGGGAGGCCAGGCGCGCCAAGGGCTGCGGGGTCTGCATGGCGCGAAATCCTGGCCGGGTCGGCGGGGCCGCGTCAAGGACGCTTCATGCCCCGTTCATGCACTCATCCAGATCCCCGCCCATCCCCGGTTCGGATGAATCCGTGTCCTGCCCTAGACTCAATGACGTGCCACGTGGTGACGGACGACTCAGCCACGACCTGCTCCCCGGCGAAAAGGGCCCCCAGGACGCTTGCGGCGTCTTCGGTGTCTGGGCTCCGGGTGAAGAGGTCGCCAAACTCACCTATTTCGGGCTGTACGCGCTGCAGCACCGTGGACAGGAGTCCGCGGGCATCGCAGTGAGCAACGGCTCGCAGATCCTCGTCTTCAAGGACATGGGCCTGGTTTCCCAGGTCTTCGACGAGACTTCGCTCGGCTCCCTCCAGGGCCACATCGCCGTGGGCCATGCCCGCTACTCCACCACCGGTGCCTCGGTGTGGGAGAACGCCCAGCCGACGTTCCGTGCCACCGCGCACGGCTCGATCGCGCTCGGCCACAACGGCAACCTGGTGAACACCGCCGAGCTGGCGGATCTGGTCGCCGCGCTGCCCCGTGAGGGCGGCCGGGCGACCCAGGTCGCGGCCACCAACGACACCGACCTGGTGACGGCCCTGCTGGCCGGCCAGGTGGACGACGACGGCAAGCCGCTGACCGTGGAGGAGGCCGCACCCCGCGTCCTCCCGAAGGTCATGGGCGCCTTCTCGCTCTGCTTCATGGACGAGCACACGCTCTACGCGGCCCGTGACCCGCAGGGCATCCGCCCGCTGGTGCTCGGCCGCCTGGAGCGCGGCTGGGTGGTGGCCTCCGAGACCGCCGCCCTGGACATCTGCGGCGCCAGCTTCATCCGGGAGATCGAACCCGGCGAGATGGTCGCGATCGACGAGAACGGCCTGCGCTCCACGCGCTTCGCCGAGGCCCGCCCCAAGGGCTGCGTCTTCGAGTACGTCTACCTCGCCCGCCCCGACACGGACATCGCAGGCCGCAACGTCTACCTCTCCCGCGTGGAGATGGGCCGCAAGCTGGCCGCCGAGGCGCCGGCCGACGCCGACCTGGTGATAGCGACGCCGGAGTCCGGTACCCCCGCCGCCGTCGGATACGCCGAGGCCAGCGGGATCCCGTACGGCTCCGGTCTGGTCAAGAACTCCTACGTCGGCCGGACGTTCATCCAGCCGTCGCAGACCATCCGCCAGCTCGGTATCCGCCTCAAGCTCAACCCGCTCAAGGAAGTCATCCGCGGCAAGCGCCTGGTGGTCGTCGACGACTCGATCGTCCGCGGCAACACCCAGCGCGCCCTGGTGCGGATGCTGCGCGAGGCCGGCGCCAAGGAGGTCCACATCCGGATCTCCTCCCCGCCGATCAAGTGGCCGTGCTTCTTCGGCATCGACTTCGCCACCCGCGCGGAGCTGATCGCCAACGGTCTGAGCGTGGACGAGATCGGCAAGTCCCTGGGCGCCGACTCCCTCGCCTACATCTCCATCGACGGCATGATCGAGGCCACCACCATCGACAAGCCGAACCTCTGCCGCGCCTGCTTCGACGGCGTGTACCCGATGGAGCTGCCGGACCCCGAGCTGCTGGGCAAGCACCTCCTGGAGTCGGAGACCGCAGGTCAGGCCAAGCCGGACCTGGACGGGGTCGGGACGCTGACGGCCGGTGTCGGTGGCGCCGATGCGCTGCGCCGCCCGTAGCTCGCACACACACGACACGAAAGTTCTGCGCCATGCCTCCTGAGTCATCCGAGCCTGCGCGATCCGCGGGCGCCGGCGCCAGCTACGCGGCAGCGGGCGTCGACATCGAAGCGGGCGACCGCGCCGTCGACCTCATGAAGGAGTGGGTGAAGAAGGCCACCCGCCCCGAGGTCGTCGGCGGGCTCGGCGGCTTCGCCGGCCTCTTCGACGCCTCCGCCCTCAAGCGGTACGAGCGCCCGCTGCTGGCCTCGGCCACCGACGGCGTCGGCACCAAGGTCGACATCGCCCGCAAGATGGGTGTCTACGACAGCATCGGCCACGACCTCGTCGGCATGGTCGTCGACGACCTGGTGGTCTGCGGCGCCGAGCCGCTGTTCATGACCGACTACATCTGCGTCGGCAAGGTCTACCCGGAGCGGGTCGCCGCGATCGTCAAGGGCATCGCCGAGGGCTGCGTGCTGGCCGGCTGCGCGCTGGTCGGCGGCGAGACCGCGGAGCACCCCGGGCTGCTGGGCGCGGACGAGTTCGACGTCGCGGGCGCCGGCACCGGCGTCGTCGAGGCCGACCGGGTGCTCGGCGCGGACCGTATCCGTCCGGGCGACGCGGTGATCGCGATGGCGTCCTCCGGACTTCACTCCAACGGGTACTCGCTGGTCCGCCACGTCCTCTTCGACCGCGCGGGCCTGGCCCTGGACCGGGAGATCCCCGAGTTCGGCAGGACGCTCGGCGAGGAGCTGCTGGAGCCCACCAAGATCTACTCGCTGGACTGCCTGGCGCTCACCCGCACCACCGACGTGCACGCCTTCTCGCACATCACCGGCGGCGGTCTGGCCAACAACCTCGCCCGGGTGATCCCGGACGGGCTGCACGCCACGGTCGACCGTGCCACCTGGACGCCGGGCGCGGTCTTCGACCTGGTCGGCTCGGCCGGTGCGGTCGAGCGCCTGGAACTGGAGAAGACCCTGAACATGGGTGTCGGCATGATCGCCGTCGTCCCCCAGGATTCGGTGGACGTCGCGCTGGCCACCCTGGCCGACCGCGGCGTGGACGCCTGGGTCGGCGGCGAGATCATCGAGCGCGGCGACCTGACCGAAGCGGTGACCCTGACCGGTGACTACGCCGGCTGAGGCGCCCGCTGCCGGGGCAGCACAAAACCCGGTCCGAGGTGAGAACCCCGGACCGGGTATGTGGAGATGCTCTGCGCGCCCTGGTGGAGCGGTGAACAAACCGCAGGACGACCGCGGGTGGCTTCCCGCGGAAGTGGTAGCGGTGCGTCGTCAGGCGCGGCGACGTTGGTGGGACGAGTCGCCCTCGTCCTCATCGTCGTTGTTGTATCGATCCGCGTAGTGTGCGTACGGGTCGTCGTCCTCGTCATCCTCGAACGGTTCCCCGTTCGGAGGCTGCTGGCTCGACGGCGATGCACCCAGCTCGTCGGCCAGTCGTGAGAGATCCGTCCCACCGCTGCTGTACTTCAGCTGGCGGGCGACCTTTGTCTGCTTGGCCTTGGCCCGGCCGCGCCCCATGGGTCGACCCCCTCAATGACGGGGCTCTATGGCCCCAGAGTCTTGACACGCGTTCATGATTCAGAGCGGACTCTCGACGGAGAGACCGGCCCGTAGGGCTTCAACGGTACCTGCTTCCGCGGCCATACGGTACGTCGCCCGCATCACCGGCCGCTCGGCATGACCTGCGAGGCGCCCTTTTCCCGCTGGTCAACTGCGATTTTAACCTGTCCTGTACGGCGACCCGCCGACGGGTGGTGAGGGATGTCTCCCCGACCGCCCGCGGCGGGCCGCGCAAGGCCGGATTTCCGGCCATTCGGAGCGCCTGGAGGCACCCCGGCGACGTCAGGCGCGCCGTGCCTCCGCCATGCGCTGTTCGGCCAGCCGGTCGGCCGCCGCGGCCGGCGGGATCCCGTCCGACTTCGCACGAGCGAATATCGCCAGCGTGGTGTCGAAGATCTTCGCCGCCTTGTCCCGGCAGCGGTCGAAGTCAAAACCGTGCAGCTCGTCGGCCACCTGGATGACGCCGCCCGCGTTCACGACGTAGTCGGGGGCGTAGAGGATGCCGCGGTCGGAGAGGTCCTTCTCGACGCCGGGGTGCGCGAGCTGGTTGTTGGCCGCGCCGCACACCACCTTCGCGGTCAGCGCGGGCACCGACGCGTCGTTCAGCGCGCCGCCCAGGGCACACGGCGCGTAGATCTCCAGACCCTCCGTGCGGATCAGGGCGTCGGTGTCGGCGACGGCCGTGACCTGCGGGTGCGCCCGGCGGATCCGGTCGACCGACTCGGTGCGGACGTCCGTGACGACCACGTCGGCGCCGTCCTGGAGCAGGTGCCCGACGAGGTGGTGGCCCACCTTGCCGACGCCGGCCACGCCGACCTTCCGGCCGCGCAGCGTCGGGTCGCCCCACAGGTGCTGGGCCGATGCCCGCATGCCCTGGAAGACGCCGAAGGCGGTCAGCACCGAGGAGTCGCCCGCGCCGCCGTTCTCCGGCGAGCGCCCGGTGGTCCACTTGTTGGTCCTGGCGACGATGTCCATGTCCGCGACGTACGTACCGACATCGCACGCGGTGACGTACCGGCCGCCGAGCGAGGCCACCGCGCGTCCGTAGGCGAGCAGCAGCTCTTCGGTCTTGATCACGTCGGGGTCGCCGATGATCACGGCCTTGCCGCCGCCGTGGTCGAGACCGGCGAGCGCGTTCTTGTAGGACATCCCGCGCGAGAGGTTGAGGGCGTCCAGCACCGCCTCCTCCTCGGAGGCGTAGGCGTGGAAGCGGGTGCCGCCGAGGGCCGGGCCCAGGGCGGTGTTGTGGACGGCGATCACGGCCTTGAGGCCGCTGGCGCGGTCCTGGCAGAGAACGACCTGTTCATGGCCGCCCTGCTCCGATCGGAACAGGGTGTGCAGCACGCCGCCGTCGACGCTGACGGCGGAAGGACGTACGTCGGTCACGGTGGTGACTCCCATAGGTCGCGGAGGACGCCCTCCTGCGGGTGGGGAGGGCCGGTCGGGAAGAGCGTAAGACCTCCGCGGCCCGATGATCGGCCGGGTACCGGGGATCACCCACTCGCGGGGGACGGACGTGCGACGATTTGCCGTATCCCGGGCCGGGCGGGGGAGGACACACCCCCGGCAAATCCCGGTGGCGGACTTCCCTTTGAAGGAGCGTGCGTGGCCTTGGCGTCGTCGGTGACGGTCCCGTATGCGGCATACCTACGGGTCTACGAGCCGCTGGCAGCATTCCCGGAGCCGGAGCGCTCCCACTGGGCGCGGTACGCGAAGCGCGACGACACCCCGACGGCGCAGGACGAGCAGCGCAGAGCGCTCGCCGACCTGCTGCCCACGCCCCCGGTGCCGGTCCCGGTGCACGAGAGCGCGGACGCGTTCGTCGCGGTCGTCGACGAGGTGCCCTGCATCTGCCCGTGGCGCACCCGGCTGCGCGGCTGGCAGGCGCTGGAGGAGCTGCCCGAGCTGCTGCCCGCACCGGTGCTGGACGCCGCGCTGCCCCCGGTGGTGCGCCGGCAGGCGGCCACGGACTACGAGGAGTGGCAGGAGCGCAACCCGGACGCCAGGCCCTGGATCCGCGGGGCGACCTGGCATGTTCCGGTCCGCTGGTTCGTCCTCTTCGACGATGCGGAGCGGGAGTACGAAAGGGAGGGGAAGGACGGGCCGCTGCTGCGCTACCGGACGCCGATGGTGCAGGCGCGGCGCCGGGTCGCGCGCGGGCTGCGGACGCTGCGGGACACGATGGAGGAGGGGCCGCTGATCGACGGCCTGGTGGACGTGGGGCGCTGGCTTGAGGAATTCCACCCGCGCTCGCTGGTGGAGCTGGATTACGGCGGTCTTGTGCACGCGGTGCCCGATGCGCAGCTCGCCGGTGACCGTTCGGCTGCGGAAGTGGCGGAAGGGCTCGCGGCGTTGCGTGAGGGCGACGGCGAGCGGGCCGGCGCCGCGTACGAGAAGCTGTCGGACCGGTGGCGGTCGGTGCGCGAGCTCCAGTTCTCCAGCTGAGTGCTCGCCTTCGGGGCGCGGCGCCGCCGGAACTGCGAGATGATCTTGGAACGCGCTCGTCCCGTAGGCTTTCCCCCTCAGGACGTAGGTCCTGATCCGGGCTATTCCCCCAACAGTGACCTAAAGCACTGACTTCGGGCCTTGCGCGCAAGCTATGTCCTCGTGCCAAAATAGGACAAGGAGCCTTACATGGGCTCCTTCCGTCTAACTATGGGCGGGTAGATCGGTATTGCGCTCCTTGAGGGGTCTAGTGACGCCTGATCACTTTGTGACTGATCGTCACGGTGGCGTGACTGTCCGCTATGGCATGGTCCATCGGCTTCCGCCGAGGTTGAACACCTGAGAGGGCAATTCCATCGGTTTGGCCGACGTGGCTGGACAGATGGTGTAGTTGTAGTGCCGAGGACAAGCCGTTCGTCCTATAACCGACTCGGCCCGCGTCCGCCATTTCGGGCAACGCGGGTCAAGGTGCAGAATTTAGAGGAAAGAACCGTGATGGTTCGGTTCTCCCGAGGAGGCCGCTCATGACCGCTCGCACCCCTGACGCCGAGCCGCTGCTTACCCCCGCTGAGGTTGCCACGATGTTCCGCGTGGACCCGAAGACGGTGACCCGCTGGGCCAAGGCAGGCAAGCTCACGTCCATCCGTACGCTCGGAGGGCATCGGCGTTACCGCGAGGCTGAGGTCCGCGCACTGCTCGCGGGTATCCCGCAGCAGCGCAGCGAGGCCTGAATAACCGCATAACCGGGCTGTTTTCGGGGCCCCCAACCCGCAGAACGCCCGTGCAGCACCACTGGCTCCACCCGCTTCACCACGCTCCACACAGCTCCATACGACGCGGCGCCCGCCCCAACGGGCCCACACCCGCAGCATCTGGGTACGTCATCGATCGCGCTGGACTCCGCCGGGTCCAGCGCGATCTTTTTTGTGCGCGCGCCACGGGGCCTCCCGGGTGCCCGGAGGCTGCCCGTCACGCCACCGTCGCGGCGGCGTCCACAGGGGGCTTCCGGGGGCCCTCCAGGGGGTCTCCATCACAGACCCGGCGGTCTCGTTTGAGTGCCTCGGGGAGTGGTGCAATTGCACATATTAAATTGACTGGCTGTAGGGCGAGGGTAAGTTCCCCGCTCCGGGAAACTTGTCCGGTGACACCCGTCACACGCCGCAGCGCTTGAAGGTGTCCTTGCCGCTGGGGTAGAGGCGTTCTGGCCGACGCCCTGTCACCAGCCTTCCACCGCACGGCAGATGGGCAAGGCTCCTTTGGTCACCGCTTCGCGGGACTTTCGCCCTCCGCCGCCTGCGGCCCGCAGAGCGCCGGTGGCGCGTCCGGGGCGGGCGAGGGCGCCGCGGCCTCCGAACGGGCCGCATACGGCTCCAGGGCGAGCCGTAACAGCCGGTGGCAGACGGGGCAGTGCCGGGTCAGATGTCGAAAGCCCGTCGCGGCCGACAGATGGGCGCGCAGCAGCGCCCTGGTCTCGTGCCTCTTCGCCGCCCTCATCGCACGCACCTCCCGGCCCCACGCTTCCTCTGTGAGTACCGGCGGCACCGGCCGCCGTCAAGATGCCCGTCAGGGAAGAGGCGGGGGCGCCGGGGAGAAGAACGGTGGCGCGGCACACGCAGAACGGCCCGCATCCTCATCGGATGCGGGCCGTTCAACTGCGGTCCTGACGGGATTTGAACCCGCGGCCTCCACCTTGACAGGGTGGCGAGCACTCCAAACTGCTCCACAGGACCTTGGTGCCGCTCCCGCTTGCGCGGTGCTGCGAAGCAAGACTCTACAGCAGGTCAGGGGGTGCGGTCGAACTCGCTCCCGGGAGGCGCACCTCCCGGGCCGCGCCCCGGCCCTCCGCGGCCCGCCCCGGCTACGGCGCAGCCGCGTCCACGGCCTTCACGATGCGCTTGTCGGACACCGGATACGCGGTCCCCAGCGCATGCGCGAAGTAGCTCACCCGCAGCTCCTCGATCATCCAGCGGATCTCCAGGGCGGCGGCGGGCACCGGCCTCCCCTGGGGGAACTGCTCCAGCAGCCAGGCGTATTCGTCCTGCATCTCCTTCACCTTCGCCATCCGGGCGCGGTCCCGCTCGGCGTTGGTGGGGAGCTGCTGGAGCCGGCGGTCGGCGGCCACCAGATAGCGCATCAGGTCCGGCAGCCGCTTGGCGCCGTGCGCGGTGACGAAGCCCGGCTTGATCAGCGCCGCCAACTGCTCCTTGACGTCCGCGAGCGAGGGCAGCAGCGACGGGAAGGTGGTGTCCTTCAGCCGGCGCTCGCACGCCTGCCAGGCCGCGAGGACCTCCTGGACCTGCCCGATGGTCTGCATCGTGGCGTCCACCAGATCGGCCCTGACCCCGTCGAACAGCTTCCGGAACGACTCCTCGTCCCAGGCAGGGCCGCCGCGGGCCGCCATCAGCCGGTCGGCGGCAGCGGTCACGCAGTCGTCGAAGAGCGCCGGGATCGAGCCGTGCGGATTGCGGGACAGTGCGAGCTTCTGCTGGTTGCTGAGCTTGCTCTGCGCGAACTTGGCGGGGTTGGAGGGGATGTTGAGCAGGATGAGGCGGCGGGTGCCGGCCCACATCGCCGTCCGCTGCTCGGCCTCCGTGTCGAAGAGCCGTACGGCGACGCTGTTGCCCTCGTCGACCAGCGCCGGGTACGCCTTCAGCGGCTGGCCGGCCCGGCGAGTTTCGAAGGTGCGCGGCAGTGTGCCGATCGTCCAGGAGGTCAGGCCGGTGCGCTGTTCCAGGCCGGCCAGCGCCTGGCCCTCGCCCTTGCCGCCCTTGCCGTCCTTGGCGGGGCGCTCGGCGGCCTGCTCGAATGCCTTGGAGATGGCCGCCCTGGTCTTCGGCTTGAGCTGGAGCCGCAGGGCTTCGAGGTCCTTGGCCTCGGCGAGCTTGCGACGCCGCTCGTCGACCACCCGGAACGTGATCTTCAGGTGGTCGGGCACCTTGGCGGTGTCGAAGTCGGCGGCCGTCACCGGTACGCCCACCATCCGCTGGAGGCCCGCCGCCAGGGAGGTGGTCAGCGCGCCCTGGAGCGGCACCGTGGAGTCCAGGAAGCGGGCGGCGAAGTTCGGCGCGGGGACGTAGTTGCGGCGGATCGGCTTGGGCAGCGACCGGATCAGCTCGGTCACCAACTGCTCGCGCAGGCCCGGGATCTGCCAGTCGAAGCCCTCGGACGCCACCTGGTTGAGCACCTGGAGCGGTACGTGGACGGTCACGCCGTCCGCGTCGGCACCCGGCTCGAACTGGTAGGTGACCTTGAACTTCAGCTTTCCCTGCCGCCAGGAATCCGGGTAGTCGTCCTTGGTGACGCTCTCCGCGGATTCGTTGATGAGCATCGAATGCTCGAAGTTGAGGAGATCGGGCTCCTCCTGCCGCTTCTTCTTCCACCAGGTGTCGAAATGCGCGCCGGACACGATGTCGGCCGGAATGCGCTGGTCGTAGAAGTCGAAGAGAGTCTCGTCGTCGACGAGAATGTCGCGGCGCCTGGCGCGGTGCTCCAACTCCTCGACCTCGCCGAGGAGTTTGCGGTTGTCGTGGAAGAACTGGTGATGCGTACGCCAGTCGCCCTCGACCAGGGCATTGCGGATGAACAGGTCGCGGGAGACCTCGGGATCGATGCGCCCGTAGGTGATCTTGCGTTGCGCGACGATCGGGACGCCGTAGAGCGTCACCCGCTCGTACGCCATCACCGCGGCCATCTTCTGTTCCCAGTGCGGCTCGCTGTACGTCCGCTTCACCAGGTGCTGGGCCAGCGGTTCGACCCACTCCGGCTCGATCTTGGCGTTCACCCGCGCCCACAGCCGGGACGTCTCGACCAGTTCTGCCGACATGATCCAGCGGGGGGTCTTCTTGAACAGCGCCGAGCCGGGGAAGACCGCGAACTTGGCGCTGCGGGCGCCCAGATATTCGTTCTTCGCCTCGGTGTCCTTCAAGCCGATATGCGAAAGCAAACCGGAGAGCAGCGAGGTGTGAATATGGTCGGGCGCCGCGTCCTGCTCACTCAGATGAACGCCCATCGTCTTGGCGACCGAGCGCAACTGGGAGTAGATGTCCTGCCATTCACGTATCCGCAGATAGTTCAGGAACTCATTGCGGCACATGCGGCGGAAAGCGGACGAGGACAGCGCCTTCTGCTGCTCCCGCACATAGCGCCACATATTCAGGAACGCCAGGAAGTCGCTGGTCTCGTCCTTGAATCGGGCGTGCTGCTGGTCGGCCTGCTGCTGCTTGTCCGAAGGGCGCTCGCGCGGGTCCTGGATGGACAGTGCGGCGGCGATCACCATGACCTCGCGGACACAGTTGTTGCGGTCCGCCTCCAGCACCATGCGGGCCAGGCGCGGGTCGACCGGCAGCTGGGAGAGCTTGCGGCCCAGCGGGGTCAGCTGCTGGCCTGCCTGCTGGCTCCTGCCGCCCTTCGGGCCGCCGGCCAGCGCACCCAGCTCGTGCAGCAGATCGATGCCGTCCTTGATGTTGCGGCGGTCCGGCGGGTCGATGAACGGGAACTTCTCGATGTCGCCGAGGCCGGCCGCGGTCATCTGGAGGATGACGGATGCCAGGTTCGTCCGCAGGATCTCGGCGTCGGTGAACTCCGGGCGGCTGAGGAAGTCGTCCTCGGAGTAGAGCCGGATGCAGATGCCGTCGCTGGTACGGCCGCAGCGGCCCTTGCGCTGGTTGGCGCTGGCCTGCGACACCGGCTCGATCGGCAGCCGCTGCACCTTGGTGCGGAAGCTGTAGCGGGAGATCCTGGCCATGCCGGGGTCGATGACGTACCGGATGCCGGGGACGGTCAGCGAGGTCTCGGCGACGTTCGTGGCCAGCACGATGCGGCGTCCGGTGTGGCGCTGGAAGACGCGGTGCTGCTCGGCGTGCGACAGCCGTGCGTACAGCGGCAGCACCTCGGTGGCGCGGAGGTTCTTCTTGATCAGCGCGTCCGCGGTGTCCCGGATCTCGCGCTCGCCGGAGAGGAAGACCAGGATGTCGCCAGGGCCCTCGGCCTGGAGTTCGTCCACCGCGTCACAGATCGCGGTGATCTGGTCACGGTCCCCCTCCTGGCCGCCCTCCTCCAGAAGCGGCCGGTAGCGGACCTCCACGGGATACGTACGCCCGGAGACCTCGACGATCGGCGCGGACTTCTCTTCGGCGGCGTCCACCGTCGCGAACGCGCCGAAGTGCCGTGCGAAGCGCTCCGGGTCGATCGTCGCCGACGTGATGACGACCTTCAGGTCGGGCCGCCTGGGCAGCAGCTGCGCCAGGTAGCCGAGGATGAAGTCGATGTTGAGGCTGCGCTCGTGTGCCTCGTCGATGATGATCGTGTCGTACTGGCGCAGCTCGCGGTCCGTCTGGATCTCGGCGAGCAGGATGCCGTCCGTCATCAGCTTGACGAGGGTGTCGGCACCGACCTGGTCGGTGAAGCGGACCTTCCAGCCGACCGCATCGCCGAGCGGCGTCCGCAGCTCCTCGGCGACCCGCTCGGCGACCGTACGGGCCGCGATCCGGCGCGGCTGGGTGTGCCCGATCAGGCCGCGGATGCCGCGGCCGAGCTCCAGGCAGATCTTGGGGATCTGGGTGGTCTTGCCCGAGCCGGTCTCGCCCGCGACGATCACGACCTGGTGGTCCCTGATCGCCTCCAGGATCTCGTCCTTCTTCTGGCTGACCGGCAGCTGCTCGGGGTAGCTGATCGCGGGCACCGCGGCGCGCCGCTGCGCGACCCGCAGCTCCGCCTCCGCCATGCCTTCGGCGATCTCGGCGAGTACCGCCGCGCGGGCTTCGGGCTTACGGATCCGGCGTGCGCCGTCGAGCCGACGCCCCAGCCGCTGCTGATCGCGCAGCATCAGCTCGGGCAGTCGCTCCAGCAGGGCGGGAAGGGCCGGCGATGCGCCGGCGGGCGGGGCGGAGGCAGGCTGACTGGACATACGACCCCCAGGATCTCACCTCGGCGATTCGGCTGGCGAACGATTTGCCGGGACGCGGACGGAAGGCGGCCCGCGAGTGGCCCGCCACCGGGCCGTTCGGCACCGCACTGCGGAGACCTGCACGGGTATGTCTGTCATGGGTGCTTTAGCGTGTTCGTATGGATGATCAACACGGCGCATCCGGCGCGCACGGTGCCCACGGCCGGGCCCGTACCGGTGCGGAGAAATGGGCGGCCTTCAAGAAGTCACCGTTCTTCCCCGCCTGTGTGCTGGTCTTCATCCTCGCGGCGGCGGCCGGGCTGTTCGCCGGTTCGTACACGTACACCATGGCCAACCCGACCCCGCGGCACGTGCCGACGGCCGTGGTCGGCGCCGAGAAGGCTCCGGACGGCACGCCGAGCCGCGAGAAGGTGTTCGCCGACGGGATGGAGAAGGCGCTCAACGCCTCGCTGCGGCTGATCCCCTACGACACCTACCCGCAGGCCAGGAAGGCCGTCGAGGAGCAGCAGGTGTTCGCGATCCTGAGCCCGCACGGCAAGGGCGTGGAGCTGGATGTGGCGGGCGCGTCGGGCGCGTCGGTAGCGCAGCTGCTGACCACGGCGGCTCCGCAGGTCGGCAAGGCGGTCGGGGTGCAGGTCCGGGTCCAGGACATCCGGCCGTTGCAGCAGGGCGACCCGCGTGGCCTGGCCCTCTTCTACATCTCCCTCGCCGCGGTGATCATCGGCTTCGTCGGCGCGATCCAGCTCAGCGTGCACGCCCGCTCGCTCAACCCGGCCGAGCGGATCGCGTTCACCGTCGTCTACGCCCTGCTCGGCGGCTTCGCCATCGCCGCGGTGGTGGACTGGTGGCTGGGCGCGCTGGACCTGCCGTTCATGGAGTCCTGGCTGATCCTGGCGCTGACGATGTTCACGTCCGGCATGGTCTTCTCGATGTTCAACACCCTGATGGGCCGCTGGGCGATGATCCCCACCTGGGGCCTGATGGTGCTCCTGGGCAACCCGTCGTCGGGTGGCGCGGTCTCCTGGCCGCTGCTGCCCTCGCTCCTCGGCCACATCGGCCGCTGGCTGCCGCCGGGCGCCTCGGTCAACGCCCAGCACACCGCGGTCTACTTCGGCGGCTCCCAGCACCTTTTCCCGTTCCTGGTGCTGGCCGGCTGGGCGGTGCTGTCCTGCGCGGTCTTCTGGTTCTGGCGGCACCGCCATCCGGGGGGCCGCGAGACGCACGCCGCTCCCGCGCACGCGGCGCAGGAATGAGCCGGACGGGCGCCGGCGCGGATGCGCGGGCGCCCGCCCCGGCGTCCGTGTCGGAGCACACGAACACGGCCCCGATCCACTGGATCGGGGCCTTCTCCCAAAGGGTGTGGCTGGGGCCGGGGTCGAACCGGCGACCTATCGCTTTTCAGGCGATCGCTCGTACCAACTGAGCTACCCAGCCGCAGCGGTCCTGACGGGATTTGAACCCGCGGCCTCCACCTTGACAGGGTGGCGAGCACTCCAAACTGCTCCACAGGACCTTGCATTGTGCGAAACGGCGTAAACAGTCTCGCACACGGTAATGCGTGCCCCCAACGGGATTCGAACCCGAAATCGTTACCTTCCTGACCTGCGGAAACGCCAGAGAATCGGACAAACGCGCCTGTTTGATTCCTCCTGGGTCCTGCTCGATCCTCCTCGATCCGGGCCCTGTGCTGACACGTCAGCACAGGGAGGTCAGTCATTGCGATCGGGAATCTGGGCTTGCTGGGAGTGGTCGAAGACCACCCTGATTCCGGGAGTCCTGCGCCGACTCCATGGTGCCTGCTGAAGCAAATCATGCTGATGGCGCCAGGGGCGCTTGCAACCGCGTCAGCACGCCACGCACGTCGTCGTTCCCGGGCAGGAGGAGAGAGGGGGGGAGTGTCCATGCGTGGCGCCGGCCTTCCCTCTGGCTTGGTCCTCAACCTGCGCGGTGCGGGGCAGGGGGTCATCACAGACTTAGTGGGACGGATGGCTTTCGTGTCCCCAGTCGTCAAGGTCACGAGGCTGGATCCGAGAACGACGCATTTCAGTGACGGTAGTGATCACTTGCGCACGCCTGTGATGCGTGGTGTGGCCTATCCTCCCTCCGCCTTGCAGCTGCGCGCACCTGCCACGGCGCCCAGCACCGCCCTCACGGGCGGCGCGACGCTACCTGCGAAACACGCCCCAGCTTCTCGACGTTGTTGCTCGTGTCAGACGGGAATCGCAGCAGATTGCTTCGGGACGACCGGTGCGTCGACTGTCTCTGAAGCCAGCGCGTCCACCTGAGCGATGACCGCATCGTTCAAGTCGATGCCCGCTGACGATAGGTAAGCCAACAGGGAGCCGCGAACGACGGACCGCACGTCTCCTACCCCCACATCCACACCAGCCTCCAGCAGAGCGCTCAGCTCTTTCTGTGCGGTTGCCAGAGCTTCTTCGAGTGAGCCGTTCGGGTTGGTTGCGCCGTCGGCTGCCCGACGACAGACAACCACGCTGTCCAGGTTCGACGGCTCTCGGGCGCCAGCCTTGACGATGCTCGTCGACATTTCCCCCTTGACTGGCTGGACGGCAGTGATCACGAAGCCGGCGCGGCGAAGTGACTCGACCGCCTGTACCCACCCGCTGATGCGGGCCTGATGGAACGTGAAGGCGAGGAGGCCACCCGGCTTCAGGACCCGTGCGCACTCGCTCCAGACGGCTTCGATGGCTTTGCCGAACTCCACCGGATCTGCGTGTTGAACTTCTCCGGTTCGCCGTGTTGTCGCCGTCGCTGCATATGCCTCGTACGGTCGCATTCCGCGAAGCCAGGCGTGGAAGAAGTCAGCGAGCTCCGCGTAGTGAACGTTGTCCATATAGGGCGGGTCCGTGACGACTAGATCGATAGACTCATTGGGAAGATCGGTCTCCGCCGAGTTCCGCGTGGCGACGTAGGCGGTTTGGCCCTGGGCGGTCTCGAACGATGCCCATGAGTCGACAACGGTCGCAACCAGCGGCTTAGCGAGCCCGGTGACACGTTCGACTCCGTCGCCTTCGTAGACGAGATCGGCGGGCTTCACCTTGTATTCATGCGCACGATGCAGCCGACTCTTGTAGAGAGTCGAAAAGGACCCCGATGACTGGGGCGTCCCCCACGGATGAGCTTCGAGGGGCGTACGCTCCGGCTTGAGGACGTGGTGGCTGAACATGTGCCGGACAGCGCCTGTCCCCTCGCCCTTGAAGGACGTGAAGAGGTTGTTGAACTCAAGGGTGCCCGAGAAGAGTGCCGCGAGCGCTTCACGCTCTGCGGAGGGCCCGGGCGAGTCCCGGATCGCGGTCGCGATCAGCGAGAGCGAGACCAGTTGGCGTGCGTTGAAGAAGTCGCGCCACTTGCGGAAGTTCCACTTCAGTGCCTGGTCGGTGTTGTTGCCTCTGGCGAGCTCACCCTGCGGCAGGACCACGGAGTCGGGCAGAGCGGCTAGCCGCTCTACGCACTGTGCGTAGAGGTCGCGATCCCAGTCAGTGATGCTCTCGTAGACCTTTGAGCCGTCCGGGTTCGCGACCATCTTGGCGTACATCTCGAACTCGGCCCTATTGCCGCCGAGAGCAGTCAAGATTTTGAAGGTGTGGCCCTGCTGACAAGTCGCCATCTGACCACGGACTGCTCCGCGCTGGCTGATCTCGTGGCCGTTGGGGCACGTTTCGGAGTCGAAATCGTGTCGGCTCTGTTTGACAGCCAGGCACTTAGGGCAGACGACCTGTGCCTTTGGCACTCGCTTGGGATAAGCGTTCTTAGAGAAAACCGGAGAGTCGAACAGCCGGACTTTGTCGGAGCAACTGGGGCACTGGACGGTCGCGACCCAGAAGTAGTACAGGACGCTCCGGCCATCTTCGGCTCGGTGGAAGCGGTCAATCTCCTCGCGGCAGGCAGACTCGACGGCCTCGTAGACAGCCGCCAGACGCTCCATGTTCCAGGGCTGCATTGCCTGGCGCTGGACCAGGGTTGCCACGGGGTTGATATCGAAGCAGACGGCTCGGGCTCCGAGCTTGAGCGCTTCGACACCAGTGACACCGGAGCCAGAGAAGGGATCGAGTACGACGGCACCCTTCAGATCCAATGGGGATGCGTATGCCGCGGCGCTATCGGCGTCCTCGGGTGTTGCAGCCGAGGCGAGAATCCCACGGAAGACAGTGCCGAGGCGCTTAGCCCACCACTTGTGTGTACTGGTCGCAGGGCGGTGGACCTCCTTGCGCCAGGACTCCTTCGTGCCAACGGCACTGAGCATCGCGGCGGGGAAGGCTGACTCCAGGCCCGTCCGTGCAGGCACCACGGGCGTCATGAGCGAGGCTCTTTCAGCGTGACCGTCTTGGTGTCACCCGCTCCACGCGATCGGTAGGCACGGAACTGGTGCACGGTACCGGCGTTCGGGTTCGGCTCCTTGTGCGTGACCATCTCGTTGGTCTGCATGTTGAACTCGTAGGACACGAGCACATCGTCGACCTCGACCCGGTCCAGCTCGCCCACCTGGACGAGCTCGCTTGACTGTACCTGGTAGTCGGCGGGTGCGATGAGTGTGGCCAGGCCGGCCGTTCCCGTGGCCAGTGCGAACGGCGTCGGCACGACGTACATCTTCCGGTCGCGGACCAGTATGTCGCCGTAGGAGCCGAAGCCGCGGAACGATTTGTTCTTGTGGACATATGTCGGTGTCGGCGTTCAGGAAGCTGCCGTGGCAGACCACGAGATCGACGACGGGGTACTCGTCAACGCCGCGCTCGGCCTTGGGGTAACGTCCGAAGACGTAGAAGACCTCGCGGCCGTTGTGGTTCCCCGTGGGTACCTGGGAGTTGGAGTCGTAGTCAGCCTCTCGGCCGGGGAACTCCAAACCCTTGACCTCGTAGCCCTCCGGGTGGTTGACGAGCCGGAAGTCCGGATACGTGTTCCTGCCCGGTTCGTCGTAGGCGAGGCGGCACGCCTCGATGCGCTCCCCAACCCAGTTCTGGAAGTGGTATTCCTTGTCGCTCGCCGACACTCGCTGGATCAGGTCGCCGTCCGCCCGAGCGCGTTCACATTCCAGAAATACCTGCTCGACCGCGCCCACCTGCTGCCCTCCGTTTGTTCGGTTCGTCCGACCGCACCGCCGGGAGTGGGGCGCGTTTCTTTCGGGGGGAGGCATCGTATCGGGAAGCGGTGACATTGCCTGATAGACGTGTTGGCAGCGTCGGTCACGCAGTGAGCGCCACCGCTCAGAATGACGATGCGGGGACCGATCGCTTCCAGGCCATACGGGTAGTCGCACGCCCCGGCCACACCCTCGGGACTGTCCAGGGGCGATTCCACCTCGTACCGCTCCGTGCCGTGGACGGTCGCGGTGACCCAGGTGCCACCGACCTCGACGCCGGACGCCGCGTCGAGATCCACATGACCCTCCGCTTGTGCCGGCCCCGAGTTTTAGACCCGCAGGCCAGCCACTCGCCAGTGTGTGTGGCCAACCTACAAAGAGGTCATCGTCCGCGTCCTAGGCCCCAGGATGGAATCGGTCATCACCGCGGCACCGAGCAGCTTCCAGTTGTCGGACGGCCGGATCGACATGGACAAGCTGCTGCGCTCCTTCGCCGAGCTCTGGCGGGAGAACGGCGAGATCCTGGCCACGAGCTCGACCTCCCTTGAGACGGCGGCACAGCTGGACGACTACCTGGACCGCATGGAGCTTGTCCACGGGCACCCTGGTCGTCTTCGACACTCGCCCCCAGGCTGCCCCGGTCCACGAGCGCACCGCCTTCTCGCAGCAGACCACCCCGTCCGGGCGCACGGTCACTCTGATGCGCGCCTGACGGCCGGGCGACTCCCGTGACCACGCTCACGGAGCAGCACGGGTTCCGTGCGGGAGCCGGATGGGCTTGGCAGCCAGGAACCACGCGGTGTGGTGCTGACACGTCAGCATCTTGTCAGCACATGAAACCCTGGAGCCGACTGCTGCCGGGGGTGTGCCTTTGCTACGGCACGCAACAAAACATCCCGGACGACATGCCGTCCGGGATGTTTTCACTCTGGTGGCTGGGGCCGGGGTCGAACCGGCGACCTATCGCTTTTCAGGCGATCGCTCGTACCAACTGAGCTACCCAGCCACGCAGATCACCGAGATGATCTGCAAGCGGTCCTGACGGGATTTGAACCCGCGGCCTCCACCTTGACAGGGTGGCGAGCACTCCAAACTGCTCCACAGGACCTTGCATTGTGCGAAACGGCGTAAACAGTCTCGCACACGGTAATGCGTGCCCCCAACGGGATTCGAACCCGTGCTACCGCCTTGAAAGGGCGGCGTCCTGGGCCACTAGACGATGAGGGCTGATGGCCCGCCTTGGCGTCGTTACCGGCGCCGTCGGGGACGTGAGAAGCATATGGGATGGGAGGACCGTTCGCCAAAACGGTTTACCCGGGGCCGTCCGCGGGGGCCCGAAAGGGGGGCGGCGGTGGGTGTGCCGGTGGCGGCGCCCGGCCGGTTCTCCCGGGGCTCCCCGGTGCGCGGGCCGCCGCCCCGCTCCGGGGCCCCCACGGACGGCCCCGGGGCGGGAGCGGGTCAACTCGCGTCGCCGGATGTGGTCTTCGGCCAGGGGTGCTCCGGCGCGGCCGGGTGTACGGGGCGGTCGGATCCGGGGCCGGTGGCGGAGAATGGCGGTGTGCTGGAAATGACGCGCGAGGAGTTCGAGGAACTGGTCGCCGAGGCGCTGGACCGGATCCCGCCGGAGCTGACCCGGCTGATGGACAACGTGGCGGTGTTCGTCGAGGACGAGCCGCCGTCCGACGATCCCGACCTGCTCGGGTTCTACGAAGGGACGCCGCTGACCGAGCGCGGGGAGTGGTACGCGGGGGTGCTGCCGGACCGGATCACCATCTACCGGGGGCCGACCCTGCGGATGTGCGAGAACCGCGAAGACGTCGTCGCGGAGACCGAAGTGACGGTGGTGCACGAGATCGCGCACCACTTCGGGATCGACGAGGAGCGGCTGCACGCGCTGGGGTACGGCTGAGGTCACCGGGACGGGTGAGGTGCCGGGCCCCGGGGTGCGGGCGGCCGGGCCCCGATCAAGGGTGCGTGGCGCGTGTCCTCAAGCGGGGGGCGGGAGTTGGGCAAGGCGTCCCAAGTCCCCGCGGCGCCGCCCAGCGCTCCGGATCCGGAGGTCCCGCCCGTGCGACCGATCCCTGCCCCGCGCCACCCGCTCCCCGCTCCGTCCCGTGCCGCGCGGCCGGCGCCCGGCGGGGCGCGGGTGCCCGCGCAGCCGTCCGCGCCCGCCGCTTCCCCGGCCCCCGTACGCCGTGCGCTGGCCCGTGCCACCGCCTCCGTGGCCGTCGCCGCGTCGCTGGCCGCCGCGCTGTCCGGCTGTATGAGCGTGAGCGACCCCGTTCCGAAGCGCTCGGGCGGCAGCGCGCCGCACGGTGAATCGGACGGCAGGGGTCCGAGGGAGCCCGGTGGCCTGACGGCGGACGGCAGCGGTGACGGCCCGCGCCGGGCGGAGCCGTACGGCGGCGGGACGGGCTCCGGTGGCACGAGCGGCTTGAGCGGCACGACCGGCGGGGCGGGCCGGGAGGTGGATGACGGCGTGCCGGGCGAGGCGGCGCAGGACCGGTCCGCGACGCCGGACGGCGGGGAGCGGGGGACGGGCGGCGGGGCCGGCCACAAGGGCGGCGAGACGCCAGGCCGTGACGGGCACCCCGGAGGCGGTACGCAGCCGGCGCCCTCACCGTCGGATGAGGCGCCCTCGGTGCCCGCGTCGCCCACTCCGTCGGCCCCGACCGGATCGCCGACCCCGCCGCCGAGCACCTCGGCCACACCGTCGTCCCAGGCGTCAGGACCCTCGCCCGTGGCGCCGGACGAATCGCCGTATCCGCAGGCGGGGTGGGATGCGTAGGCGGGCGGAGAGCTGTCGGGGCGCGGTGCGGCGCGGGCCGGTCGGTGACACGCGGGGAGTGCGGGGGCTGGTGTCCCGCGGGGTCGGCGTGAGAAGGTCATTTGCCTTCCTGGGGGCGGAGTGCGTATGGTGGTAGATCGTTTGATCCCATTTGCCCGGCGCCAGAAAAGAAGCGCGCCGCGTGGCGCGTTCTCTCCCTTGCCGTGGCTGACCGCATAGAGGCGGTCTTTGTGAAACACACGGAGTTTGGGCGCGTGCCGAGACTCCGGAAGGTTTCGCATTTCGCATGTCAATTTCCACTGAACAGTCCGTCATGCCCGCATCCGACGAGCAGGCGGCTGCCGCGGTGAGCGAGCCGGTCGAGACGGCCGCAGCGGCCGAGACGACCGACGCCCCCGAGGCGACCGAGCCCGCCGAGCCGCAGGTCACCTTCGCGGACCTGGGCCTCGACGAGAAGATCGTCCGCAAGCTGGCGCAGAACGGTGTCACCACCCCGTTCCCGATCCAGGCCGCGACGATCCCGGACGCCATCGCCGGCCGCGACATCCTCGGCCGTGGCCGTACCGGCTCCGGCAAGACCCTCTCCTTCGGCCTGCCGCTGCTGACCCAGCTGGCCGGCGGCCAGACCGAGAAGAAGCGCCCCCGCGGCGTCATCCTCACCCCGACCCGCGAGCTGGCCATGCAGGTCAGCGACGCGCTCCAGCCCTACGGCGACGTCCTCGGCCTGAAGTTCAAGGTCGTCTGCGGCGGTACGTCCATGGGCAACCAGATCTACGCCCTGGAGCGTGGCGTCGACGTGCTCGTCGCCACCCCGGGCCGGCTGCGCGACATCATCAACCGCGGCGCCTGCTCGCTGGACAAGGTCGAGGTCGCGGTCCTGGACGAGGCCGACCAGATGGCCGACCTGGGCTTCCTGCCCGAGGTCACCGAGCTGCTCGACCTGGTGCCGGCCGGCGGCCAGCGGATGCTCTTCTCCGCCACGATGGAGAACGAGATCGGCACCCTGGTCAAGCGCTACCTGACCGACCCGGTCACGCACGAGGTCGACAGCGCCCAGGGCAACGTCACGACCATGACGCACCACGTCCTCGTCGTGAAGCCGAAGGACAAGGCGCCGGTCACCGCCGCCATCGCCGCCCGCAAGGGCCGCACCATCATCTTCGTCCGCACCCAGCTCGGCGCCGACCGCGTCGCCGAGCAGCTGCGGGACGCCGGTGTACTCGCCGACGCGCTGCACGGCGGCATGACGCAGGGCGCGCGCACCCGCACCCTGGCCGACTTCAAGGACGGCTACGTCAACTGCCTGGTCGCCACCGACGTCGCCGCCCGCGGCATCCACGTCGACGGCATCGACCTGGTCCTGAACGTCGATCCGGCCGGTGACCACAAGGACTACCTGCACCGCAGTGGCCGTACGGCCCGTGCGGGGCGGTCCGGCACCGTCGTGTCGCTCTCGCTGCCGCACCAGCGCCGGCAGATCTTCCGCCTGATGGAGGACGCGGGTGTGGACGCCTCGCGGCACATCGTCGGCGGCGCCGGTGCCTTCGACGACGACGTCGCCCAGATCACCGGTGCGCGCTCGCTCACCGAGGTCCAGGCCGAGTCCGCCGCCAACTCCGCCAAGCAGGCGGAGCGCGAGGTGCAGGAGCTGACCCGCGAGCTGGAGCGCGTGCAGCGCCGCGCCACCGAGCTGCGCGAGGACGCCGACCGGCTGACCGCCCGCGCCGCCCGTGAGCGTGGCGAGGACCCGGCCGAGGCGCTCGCCGCCGTCGCCGCGACCGTGGAGGCCGCTGCCGCCGAGGTCGCCGCCGTGCCGGCCCAGCCCACCGCACCGGACGAGCGCCGTCCCGCCGAGCGCAGCAACCGCGACGAGCGGGGCAACTTCGAGCGCCGTGACCGTCGTGACGACCGCTCGGGCGGCGGTTTCAACCGTGACCGTCGGGATGACCGTTCCGGTGGTGGCCGTTCTTTCGACCGTCGTGACGACCGGTCGGGCGGTGGCTTCAACCGTGACCGTCGTGACGACCGTTCCGGTGGCGGTTTCAACCGTGACCGCCGCGATGACCGTTCCGGTGGTGGCCGTTCTTTCGACCGTCGTGACGACCGGTCGGGCGGTGGCTTCAACCGTGACCGTCGTGACGACCGTTCCGGCGGTGGCTTCAACCGTGACCGCCGCGATGACCGTTCCGGTGGCGGCCGTTCCTTCGACCGTCGTGACGACCGCTCCGGTGGCGGCTTCAACCGCGACCGCGGCGACCGTCCGAGCCGCCCGTTCAACCGTGACGACCGCTCCGGTGGCCGTCCGTCCTCCGGCGGCTACCGCTCCGGTGGCGGCGACCGTCCGTTCAACCGTGACGACCGTTCCGGTGGCCGTCCGTCCTCCGGCGGCTTCCGCTCCGGCAACAGCGACCGCCCCTACGGCCGTCGTGACGACCACCGCGGCTCGGGCGCCGGCACCGGCTCCTTCGGCCGCCGTGACGACAAGCCGCGCTGGAAGCGCAACGGCTGACCCGCGACCGGCGCACCGCCGCCGGTGAGCTGATCCGCCACAGGGCCCGTACCGCACGCAAGTGCCGTACGGGCCCTGTGCGTTGAGGTGCGGGCGACCGGGTGGCGGACGGCGCAGGGGCGGGCCGCTGAGCAGCCGGGATTCCGCCGATGGCTAATGTTTTCGGGCTGCGGCGCGGGCTCGGGCTATGCTGCTCGGTGCGGGCCATTAGCTCAATTGGCAGAGCAGTGGACTTTTAATCCATTGGTTCAGGGTTCGAGCCCCTGATGGCCCACCGCATGCGGCGCGGATCGGCGTCGCTGACCTGCGAGGCAGCGCCTCGGCCGGGAATCACCGGCCGGGGCGTTCCGTCTTTTCGGGCCCTTGCGTGGGCTCGGGGCGCTTCCCGGACTCCAGCTCGACGTGGGCGGCCGGGGTGAAGGTGATCAACTGCTGGTCGGTGGCGCCGTTCAGTGCCGCTCTGAGCGTGCGGCGGGGGCTCTGCCGGGCGCGGGCCCCGCGGCCTTCCGAACGGCTTCATCCCGGCCGGTACGGCCCTCTCCTCGGGCGGGATGCCGTCGCGACCGAGCGGTGCGCGTGCGGGAGTTGGCGGGGGAGGTGACCGGTGCGGTGTCTCGTCAATGTGTTCCCCAAGGATCACTCGGAAGTGATCTTGCCCAACCCGGTACTCGTGTGACTTTCTGGAATCAACATACAACCGCTTGTAATGGGCGGTCGGTGAACGGTGAAGGGACGACGATGAGCACTGCTCACGCGGCAAGCACAGGTGGCGAGGTCTCCGCCCCTCCGATCAGCACGGTCGCGGGCACCGGGGTCGCGGGGTTCACGGGGGACAACGAGCCTGCCGTTTCGGCCCAGTTGAACCGTCCGTACGGGATCGTGGTGGACAGCGTCGGCACCCTCTACTTCTCCGACTACAACAACCACCGGGTCCGGAAGATCACGACTGACGGGAAGATCAGTACGGTCGCGGGGACCGGGGCCGCGGGCTACCGGGGTGACAACGGCCCTGCTGTCTCGGCCCAGTTGAACTGCCCGCGCGAGGTGGCGGTGGACAGCGAAGGCGCCGTCTACATCGTCGACGCCAATAACCACCGGGTCCGGAAGGTCGCGGCCGACGGGACGATCAGCACGGTCATCGGCACGGGCGCCGCGGGCTTCAGTGGTGACGGCGGCCCCGCCACCGCCGCCCGGCTGAACCTCCCGTTGGGGGTGGTGGTGGACAGCGCCGGCGTCCTCTACGTCTCCGAATACCACAACAACCGGGTCCGGAAGATCACGACTGACGGGACGATCAGCACGGTCGCGGGGAACGGGACCGCGGGCTCCGGGGGAGACGACGGTCCAGCGATTTCAGCCCAGCTGAACCGCCCGCACGGAGTGGCGCTGGACGGCGAGGGTGTCCTCTACATCGCCGAGTACGGCGGCCACCGGGTCCGGAAGGTGGCGGCGGACGGGACGATCAGCACGGTTGCCGGTACGGGCGCCGCGGGCTTCGACGGTGACGGCGGCCCGGCCGCTTCGGCGAAGCTGAACGGCCCGGTGGGGGTGGTGGTGGACAGCGCCGGCGACCTCTACCTCTCCGAGTACGGCGGCCACCGGGTCCGGAAGGTGGCGGCGGACGGGACGATCAGCACGGTTGCCGGTACGGGCGCCGCGGGTTTCGGCGGTGACGAAGGACCGGCCGCTTCAGCCCAACTGAAGAACCCGTTCGGGCTCGCCGTCGACTGCGTCGACACCCTCTATATCGCCGACCACGTCAACAACCGGGTCCGGAAGATCGCGTCGCCGAAGATGGCCGGGCTGCCCGATGCGGGCACGGTGGTCTCCTGGGCGAACGTCCGGAGCAGGTTGCGGATGGCGGTCCTGCGTGAGTCCACCAAGGACGGGGCCGAGATCCACCAGTCCCTCGCCACCCCCAGGGGCCACCAGCGGTGGCGGTTGGTCGTGGCGGGCCAGGACAACGGTGACGTCCTGTACGCGATCGAGAACGTGCGCAGCGGCAAGGTCCTGGAGGTCGTCGGCGCGCAGGAGAGGGCCGGGGCGGTGGTCGCGCAACGTACCTACGAGGGAGTCGACGCGCACCACCAGCAGTGGCGGCTGATCCCGGTGGGTTCTGTGGCCGACACCCCGCGGGCGTACGAGATCGCGAACCGGAACAGCGGTCTGCTCCTGCGGGTCGACACCAATGCCCGCACGGTGATCAAGCAGCACGGGGCGGAGGGCGACCACCGGGAACGGCAGTGGCAACTGCTGCCCGTATGACGCACGAGGGGGCAGGGGCGAGATCGTCCCTGCCCCCTCGGGAGCCGTGCACTGCGTCGTGCACTACTGGGAATCGGACGTGTCCTCCGCGGTCGGCTTGGGTGCTTTGGGTGTCTCCGGGGCCTTGGGAGCCTTGGTGAAGTCGCTCTTCTTCGGCGTGCTCTCCAGGTCCTCGTCCTTCTGCAGGCCGCTGTGCTCCGTCACCGTCGTACTCGACTCCTGCATGCCTGCGGCAGCCGCCGTGGACACCGAGCTGGGATTCCCGGCGTACTGGGCCTGCGCGCCGGCCGACTCCTGGGTGGTCTGGATGAAGGAGCCGAGGAAGCCCAGGACGGCCCGCGCTTCGGGCGACTGCTCCTGCACGACCTTCGCGCGGGAAGTTGCCCCGTGGATCGCGTTGGGGAAGAGGCTCGTGCTCGTGTCGTCGTATGTGTCGTCGTCGGCGTCCTCGAAGTCGACGCCCGCGCCCGGCTGTGGCTTGGTGCCGTCGGTGGTTACGGAGAAGAGCCCCGCGCCTTTGCCTGCGAAGCCGAAGATGTTGTCGAACACCATGTCGTCACCCCTGGTCGTCGTCGTGGCGGCGCCGCCCGCCCGGTCAAGGCTGCTTGTGCAGCGCTCGTTGGCTGTCCGTCAGGCTCTCGCCGTCGAACATCGTGTGGTGGACCTCCAGGGCGGAGACGACCTCGGCCAGCCCCTTCATGCGGAAGCCGCCGCCCGCCAGGTCGAGGTCGCCGATGTCGCGGGCGACCAACTGGTCGAGCCCGGGGTGGTCCCCGGACTGCGGGGGAGACAGGACCGTCACCGGCACGTCGTACTTCACCGCGAGCAGCCCGGAGAAGGTCACCGGGATCTCGTAGGTGTACTGCTTGTGCGTACGCCGCTGCGTGACGAGGGTCTTCACGCGGGAGTCCGGCTCGATCTCGCCGGAGATCTGCGATTTCGAGGTCCAGCTGGTGGTCAGGGAGCCGCCGACGGAAGCCGTGATGCCCAGCGCCAACTGGGCGTTGAGCGTCGCGCTGCCGGTGGCGCTGCCCGTGGTCGTGAACGCCACCGAGTTCGTCACCGAGTTCGTTGCGGAGTTCGTCGCGGAGTTCCTCGTGGACGTCTCGGTGGCGTGGGCGTTGTCCACCCCGACGCTGTCCTTGCTGTTCTTGTTGGTCACGGTGTCCGTGTTCCTGTTCGCCACTTCGTTCTGGCTCTGCGCCTGAAGCTGCGACTGGAGGTCCATCTTGAGCTGGTTCTGCAACTGCAGCTGGAGCTGCGCGCTGACGCTGCCGCCGAAGGTGAGCCGGGCGTCTCCCTGGAGCGACCAGGTGACCCCGTTCGACACGGTGAAATCGACCGAGTCGGTGAAGGTCATCTTGGACGTCCGGCTGCGGTTGACGTAGGCGCGCGAGGAGAACGTGTCGGGCGGGGGCTGGCTGATGTTGCCCCGCTCCTCGATCAGCGGTTCTCCGAGGTTCATGTAGGCGAGCCAGCCCAGCTTGGACGCGGAGCCGGGGAAAGCACCGAAGCTCGACTTGTTCACGGAGAATCCGACGGGCTTGTGCCGCACGCCGTAATCGTCGACGTAAACCAGGTTGGGGTGGTCCAGGACGGACTGCCAGGTCTGCTCGATGCCGAGTTCCCGCAGGTTCTTCTTCGTCAACGGCTGGCGCTTGGCCCGTTCCAGGTTGTACGCGTTGGAAGGCATTTCCCCGTCCTCGACTAATTCTGGTCGAACCGTGCTCGGTGAAGTGGAAATAGACATATGCGTATGTTCCGAAAATCGAAGTTATCACGGGGTCCATTGCCCGGGAAGAAGCCTCTGAAGATCACGCTCAATCGGGTGAACGGGGTTCGCTGACCGTCCCCAACTCGGGGGAACCGGCGGTAAGTTGAGGCGCTGTCGATCACTCGGCCGACGGCCTTCAGGCAGCCCCGTCCGCGGGTGTTGTGGCCTCGACCGTTGCCGTGGATCAGGGCATGGGCTTCGGCCGTCCATTCACCTTCGGATTCGTTTCGATCGAGGGCGATTCGGCCTGCCGTGATTCCGCGTGATCGACCACTGGACTGAGCGTCCGACGCGTTGTTCTCCATATCCAGAACAGGTGAGGTTTCCGCGATGTACACCCAAGAACGCACGACGATGGCGAATTTGGTGGTCGGCGGCCCGGTGGCGGTGAACAGTTATGACAACGCAATCGTGGCAGCGCTGATCGAGAACCGGCCGGTCATGCTCGTCCACGCCTTCAACGGCGGCTACCTGCGGCCCGCCGAACTGAAGGAGGAGAGCCACGACAAGGGGGTCCAGCTGGCCACCGCGCTCGACCCGGCCACCAAGGAGGCGCAGGGCCACCTCTGGCACATCACCCCCGCCGGCTTCTTCGGGCAGCGACCGCTGTACTTCATCGAGAGCGCCGCGGGCCAGGTCTCGCCCAAGCCCGCCGGTGCGGGCGAAGCCGGCGCCGGGCGCGGCGACGACGGTGCGCCGAAGCCGCAGCGCAGGCGCATCACCGTCCACCAGGATGCCCCCAAGAGCACGGCCGACACCGTCCAGGTCGGCCTCCCCGACAAGGTCGGCGACAAGTGGCGCGGGAAGAACGGCGCGCCCGAGGACACCCAGCTCTGGGTCGTCACGGTGACGCCGTGGGGCGGGATCACCTTCGTGCCGATCACCCACCCCGACGCCATCCTCGGGTTCAAGGACCACGCGGTGACGGCCAACAGCGAGGTGCGTCTCACCTACAACTGGGGCGGGGACTTCACCGGGACGGTCATCAACACGTTCTACCCGCGGCTGCCCAACGAGTGGAGCGTCCCGTACCACCACGTCTTCACGTGATCCGCGGCCACCGCTGTGCCGAACCCGTCCCGAGTCAACGCCCGTACCGCCTGGAAGAGGCACCACGATGTCCGTGCCCACGGAAGAACTGAAGCTGGAGATCGTCAACGCCGCCACGGGGAAACCCCTCGGCGCCAAGGCCGCGCCGAGCGCGGACGGGGCGCTCGTCGTCCGCGACTTCCCCGATGGCGGCCCGAGCCCTGAGCAGTGGCAGCTCGCCCCCGTGCAGGCCGCGCAAGGCGGGCAAGCGCAGGACGACCAGGTCTATGTGATCCGCAACGCGGTCAGCGGCAAGGTGCTCGACAACCCCGCCGCCGCGGACCGCGGTGTCCGCCAGTGGGACGCCGCCGCCGGCAAGAAGGGCCAGCAGTGGCACGTCGTCCCCGTCGAGGGCGAGGCGGGCCTCTTTTTCATCGAGGGCGCGACCGATGGCGCCGTTCTCGACCTCGCCGACCCCGGCGATGACGACACCAGGATCGTCCTGCGCGAGCACGACGACAGCGCGGAGAGCCAGCGGTGGCGGTTCGTCCCGGCCGAGCCGGAGCGCATCAGCGACCCCGTGCTGCGCTGGTCATCCCTGAGCCACTGGAACGGCCGCCGGTCCTGGCGGCTGGCCCGCTCGACCGCGCTGCGGCCGGCACCCGACGCGACGCCTTCCTTCAGCGACCTGCTGCTGGTCCTGGAGCAGTTCGGGAGCGACCAGGACGCCGGGGGATGGAAGACCGCAGGGGCCACCCGCTCTCCCGGCGGGCAACCGGGCCGGTGGGCCGGGGCCGGTGCGCGGTTCCTCGCCGACACCACGGGCGCAGGGCGGGAGGACCTCGTCGGGATCGAACCCGCGAAGGGCGCTGTGACGTCGTCCAGCAGGGGCGACGGCACGTTCGGCGACGAGCGCCTCCTGCACCGACCCCCGCCCTCCCCGAGCCCCGAGGACCTGTGGACCCTCGCGGACACGACCGGCGACGGCAGGACCGACGTCGTCGTGCTCGCCGTCGACGGTGTCCGGGTGTCCTCCCAGGACGAGAGCGGGACGTTCGCGCCCGCGGGCGGCGAGCTGGTCCTCAAGGCGTTCGGACACGGCCGGCAGGCCGGCGGGTGGCTTGCCGACAAGCATCCCCGCTTCCTCGTCGACACCACAGGTGACGGCAGGCTCGACATCGTGGGCTGCCACGACGACGGCGTCCGGGTGTCACTCCAGGACGAGGAGGGGAAGTTCGCACCGGTCGCCGATGAACCCGTTCTCCGGGCGTTCGGCCACGACGAGAAGGCGGGTGGCTGGCTTGCCGACAAGCATCCCCGCTTCCTCGTCGACACCACAGGTGACGGCAGGCTCGACATCGTCGGATTCCATGACGACGGTGTCTGGGTGTCGCTCCAGGACGAGGACGGGACGTTCGCCGAGCCCCTGTACGTCCTCGACGACTTCGGGGTCGACCAGGGGTGGAGCTCGGTTGCGGAGCACCCCAGGTTCCTGGTCGGGACCACCGGCGGCGGAGCGTTGGACATCGTCGGGTTCGGCCCGCAGGGCGTCGTCGTGTCACGCGGGCGCGGCGACGGCACGTTCGAGCGCCCGAAGCTCGTCCTGAACGACTTCGGGCTCGCCCAGGGGTGGACGGGCGGCAAGCACCTCCGGCTCCTTGCCGACGTCACAGGCGACGGCAACCCGGACGTCGTCGGCTTCGGAGACGAGGGGGTCTGGGTGTCGCACAGCCGCGGCGACGGCCGGTTCGAGCAGGCCCAGTTGGTGTGCCGCGGGTTCGGGTACAACGAGGACGCGGGCGGCTGGCGGGTCGACCGCCACTCCCGCTTCCTCGCCGACATCACCGGTGACGGGCGCGTCGACATCGTCGGCTTCGGCGGCCCGGGGGTGTACGTGGCCCGGAACCTCTTCCGCCGCTTCAGGACCCGGTAACCCTCGCAGGGCGCGACCGCCGGGTGCGTCCGGGGGCCGGTCGGGAGCATCCGACCGGCCCCTGTTGTCGTGCCGCGTCCTGGCCCGAGGGACGGGGCAGCTCAGGCGGGTGACTTCCGGCCGCTGCCGTCGCCGGGGCCTTCCGTGCGGTCCGGTTCCTCGTCGCCGGGCCGGGTGCGCGCGGGGGAGCCTGCGTCCTCGCGTCCTTCGGTCTGCTCGGCACCGCGCTGCTGGCGGCCGGGCTGCTGCGCACCCGGCGCGCCGAGCCCTGACCGACCCTTCCGTGACCCGTCCGGCCCACGAGGAGTCGCTGCCGGGCCCGGCACCCGAAAACCTGGGGGACGGGTGCCGGGCGCCGACGGACGAAGGGACGGGCAGGGCCGGGCCCGGCGGACGAAGGGGCCGACGGCTCAAGGACGGACGGGCGCCAGGAGCGGGAAGATGCCGGTGCGGATGCGTCGAGGCGGGAGGGCCCGCACGGGCGAAGGGGAACGGCGGGCACGCCGGGCGCAGATGTCGCCCATCGGCCGCAGGCTGGCGCGCTGGCTGCCCGCGATCCTGATCGCCTCCGGCCTGGTCTTCGACATCGTCACGCCGGCCCGCTACACCGCGTCGCCGTTCTTCTCGGCCGCGCCCCTGGTCGCCGCGCCCCTGCACTCGCTGCGCAGCACGGCCGTCACGGCGGTCGCCGCGGTGGCAGGCGCGGTGTGGGTCGTGGCGTATCACGGTGCCCGTGACACCAACGAGTCCGCGACGGAGGTCTCGACGGTCTTCGTCGTCGCCGTACTCGCGCTCGGCATCAACCGGGTCGTCCGGAGGTCCGACGCCACGCTGGCGTCCGTACGCGACGTCTCGGAGGCCGCCCAGCGGGCCGTGTTGCCCACGCCGCCCGAGCGGGTCGCGGGGCTCGCGGTCGCCGCCCGGTACGTCGGGGCGCAGGCCGACGCCCGGATCGGCGGGGACCTCTACGCCGTGCAGGACACCCCGTACGGCGTGCGGCTGATCGTCGGCGACGTACGGGGCAAGGGCCTCGAAGCGGTGGAGGCCGCCGCGATCGTCATCGGGGCATTCCGGGAGGCGGCGGAGCAGGAGGCCACGTTGGAGGCGGTGGCGGGCCGGCTGGAGCGTGCGCTGCAACGGGAGGGCGGGCGGCGCGAAGGGCTCGACCAGTTCGAGGGGTTCACCACCGCCGTCCTCGCGGAGATCCCGCCCACGGAACACGTCCTGCGGGTGCTCAACCGCGGGCACCCGCCGCCCCTGCTGCTCGCCCCGGACGGCGGGCTGCGGGCGCTGCCCCCGGCATCGGCGGCGCTGCCCCTGGGCCTGAGCGAGGTGGCGGGGTGGCCCGACCGGTCGGACGAGACGTTCTTCCCGGCCGGGTCGGTCCTGCTGTTGTTCACCGACGGGCTGACCGAGGCCCGCAACCGCACGGGAGTGTTCTACGACCCGGTCGCCCGGCTGCGCGGACGCCATTTCACGGGGCCCGACGCGCTCCTGGACACACTGGTCGACGAGGTCGCCCGGCACACCGGAGGGGCGGGGACGGACGACATGGCGCTGCTGGCGGTGCAGCGGCCACTGCCGGCGTAGGGCGTGGCCGGTGGGCGTCGCGGCGAGGGGCGGCGGTGGTGCCTACGCCGTCCCCGCCACCCAGTGCAGGCTCCGGCCGTGCTGCCCGGTGAGGGCGACAGGACGCTCGTCCAGGGAGAGCGTCAGCAGCGGCTCCCGCTCCGCCGGGCCGAGCGCGTCGCTGTGCGGGGCGGCGATCCACGGCAGGACGGAGTGGTGCTCCTGGGAGATCCAGTGTCCTGCCCCCGCCCGCTGGGCGAGCAGCTCCCGCACGCTCGCGGCGAACCGCTCCCGGCGGTCCGGTGGCAGGTAGGTCAGTACGGCGGTGTGGAAGACGACCAGCGTGGCGTCGGCCGGCGCTTCGGCCGCGAGCGCGGGCAGTTCGTCGACGAGGTCGCCGCGCACCATCCGAGGGCGCGGCGCTCCCCGTACGGCGTCGACGGCGGCCGGGAGGTGCTGCGCCCGCTCGGTCGCCCCGGGCCAGATGAGCGCCTGGAGCCAGCGCAGCGCGTCGGGGTCACCGACCGGATCCAGCGGATTGAGGTCGATGCCGCCCCGCCAGACGACCTCGGGCAGCCGTCCGGGCGGGGCCGCCCAGTCGTCCGGCACCCGGGCCTCCCGGCTCGTACGGCACCGGAACGTCACCGGGCTGCCGGACGGGCCGACCTCCACGGCCGCGCCCGCGTCCCCGCCGTCATCGAACGCGTACCGGTAGCGGTCCGGGTACAGGCACAGGCCGGCCGACGCGCCGACCTCCAGGAGGGCCAGCGGCTGGGGGAGGCGGGCCAGCAGCGGGAGGAGGGTGGCGCAGCGGGCCGGTTCGTTGGTCTGGGTGGCGCGCCGCATGATCACCGCGCGGACCTCGTCCCAGTGCCTGATGGTCCACTCGCGCCAGCGGCGGTAGGCGAGGTCGCCGCGCGGGCCCTGCTCGGCGTGCGGGCCGTCGAGATGGCGGACGGCGGCGAGGAGGAGGTTGGGCTGCTGCTTGTTGCCGGGCGGCAGCGAGCCCGCCAACAGCTCGCAGAATTCCGGGTCCTGGCTGATCCGCGCCGTCAGTTCCTCGTGGGCCTCGCACTGCCCGCGCGCCTGCCACCAGGAGAAGTCCCGGTAGCGATCCGCCAGTGTCTGCCCGTTGTTGACGAAGTTGACGACCATGATCAGACGCTACTTCCCTCACGTTCCGTGATTGCCGCGCACCCCTCTGCATAACAAGTGATGCACAATCACGCGCAGCCCGTTTCCCGCCGGACGGTCAACTCGCCCTGTTTAGAACCTTGGTGGGCCCATAAGTCCAGGCCAAAGCTGGTGAGTAGGGGATGCGGATTCGTGAGAACGCTTGGAAATCCGCGGCCATCTCTATTACTGTCCGATAACGGAGCGCGGTCGTCCCAGCCGTCGCAAGAGGCGGCACCGTGCGCCGACGCTGAATCCTGCAAGCGCTCTTCGGGCGCCTCGGGCATCACGGGCACCACCGCTGGTCACGACCTGCACGTTCACCGCAGCATGCCGCGATACGCCGCAGTACCGCAGCATCGAAATTTCACGAACTGCCGTGAACTGCAGGGAATTTCCGTGAACTACGGGAAACGCCCTGGAATGTCGGATGGATCCCGAACCGCGCGGAGGGAACCGGGGAACCACCACCATGGGGTGAATCGGACGCCTCGCGCCAGAGGCCGCCCGTAGGAGACCTTCCTGCTCCGAACCCGTCAGCTAACCCGGTAGGCGAGAAGGAAGGAAAGGAGTGCGCCCCCGTGGCGTCCAACAGGTCTGCCCCCGAGGCTCCGTCCGCCTACGCCCTCGACGACACCGCCCCCTTCGACGGCCCCCGGCCGTCCGGCGGCCCCGGCCGTGCCGACGCAGGTGAAGGACCGTGGGAGGAATGGAACCCCACCGAGGAATCCGTCCGCGCCGCCCGCGGCAAACACCGGGTCGCCAAGCAGCGCAGCGGGGGATTCGCCCGCGGTGGCACGGTCCTCGGTGTCGGCGTCATCGCGGCGGTCGGCGCCGGCGGGATGGCCACGGCCGAGGGAAAGCCGCCGGTGCCGATCTCCGTGCCTGACCTCGGCGCGATCACCGACGACCTCTCGGAGAAGCTGCCGGACGCCGAATCCCTGCCCGGCATCGGCCCCCTCATCTCGGACGACTCCGACGCGGCAGCCGACACCGCGGCCGACTCCGCCGCACCAAAATCCGGCACCCACGCCACCTCCGCCACCCACGCCACCTCCGCCACCCACGCATCGGCACCGCTCTCCTCCGCCGGCCTCACCCCGGACGACGGCACCCAGGGGACGGGCGGCGCGGGCGAGGCGCTGCGCAGCCGCATCCTCCAGCAGGCCGACGCGCAGCAGAGCGCCGCCGAGCGTGACGCCCGTGACGCGGCCGAGCAGTCCGCCGTCGAACAGGCCGAGAAGACCGCTTCGGCGGCGCAGAAGAAGGCCGCGGCGGCCAAGGAGGAGGCGCGGGCCGAGGCCGAGCGCGAGGCGAAGGCGGCGGCCCACAAGAAGGCGGAGGCCGAGCGGCTCGCCGAACTCGCCAAGAGCTACCTCCTCCCGGTCACCTCGTACACCCTCACGGCGAGCTTCGGCCAGGCCGGCGACCGCTGGGCGGCCGACCACACCGGCCAGGACTTCGCCGCCCCGACCGGCACCCCCGTCAAGGCGGTGCACTCCGGCACCATCACCCAGGCGGGCTGGGCCGGTTCGTACGGCTACCGCGTCGTCCTCACCCTCGACGACGGCACCGAACTCTGGTTCTGCCACCTCTCGTCCATGGTGAAGACCTCGGGCAAGGTCGGCACCGGCGAGGTCATCGCCCGCGTGGGCGCCACCGGGAACGTCACAGGACCCCACCTCCACCTGGAGGTCAGGCCGGGCGGCGGCGACCCCGTCGACCCCATGCCCTGGCTGCGGGACCACGGCCTGAAGGTCTGACACCGGGCGGGGCTGGCACGGCGGTCACGGCACGGCCGGTCGGCGGGGCGGGCCCGGTAAGGCGGGTCCGGCACGGCTGATCGGCCGGAGGCCGGGCGGGGCCGGAATATTCCCTTCCCGCCCGACGCTGCAATCACGCATGACCGTTTCACGCAAGAACCTCGGCTCGCTGTCCGTCTCCCCGCTCTCCCTCGGTGGCAACGTCTTCGGCTGGACGGCCGACGAAGCCGAGTCGTTCGCCGTGCTCGACGCGTACGTGGCGGGCGGCGGCAACTTCATCGACACCGCCGACGCCTACTCGTTCTGGGTCGAGGGCAACAAGGGCGGCGAGTCCGAGACGGTGATCGGCAACTGGCTGGCCGCCCGCGGCAACCGCGCCGACGTCGTCATCGCCACCAAGGTCGGCGCCCAGCCGGGACTCAAGGGCCTGTCCACCGCGACGATCAAGAAGGCCGTCGACGGATCCCTGAGCCGCCTGCGCACGGACTACATCGACCTCTACTACACGCACTACGACGACGAGTCGGTCGAGGTCGCGGAGTTCCTCACCGCACTCGACGACCTCGTCAAGGCCGGCAAGGTCCGCGAGATCGCCGCGTCCAACATCTCGGCGCCGCGTCTGGAGGAGTCCCTGGCCTGCTCCGACCGCGAGGGCCTGGCCCGCTACGTCGCCCTCCAGCCGCACTACAACCTGGTCTCGCGCGACACCTACGAGGGCGAACTGGCCGACGTCGCCGCCCGCCACGGCCTCGCCGCCGTCCCGTACTACGCCCTCGCCTCCGGCTTCCTGACGGGCAAGTACCGTCCCGGCACGGACATCGACAGCGCCCGCTCGGCCAAGGCCGCCCAGTACCTGGCCACCGACCGCGGCCCCCGCGTCCTCCAGGCCCTCGACACCGTCGCAGCCGCCCACGACGCCGAGATCGCCACCGTCGCCCTCGCCTGGCTGGCCGCCCGCCCCACGGTCGCCGCCCCCATCGCCAGCGCCCGCACGGTCGCCCAACTCCCGTCCCTCCTCGCGTCCTTGGACCTGACCCTCACGGACGCCGAACTGACGCTCCTGAACGAGGCGTCGGCCTGACGCGAACCCCCGTACACCGGGGCGGGCACGACAGCCGTACGGGCCGGGGCGCGACTGCCGCCCCGGCCCGTACGGCCGTCCTCGTACGCGCTCCCGCGCCTCACACCCGCCGGTCGGCCACCAGCCACGACACAAGCGCCATCCCGCCCGCCACCGTGAACACCGAAGGCCACGCCCCGACCTTCTTCGCGAGCGGATGCGACCCGGCAAACGCCGCCACATACGCCCCACCCAGCACAGCCGCAGCCTTCCCCCCAGCCTTCTCCTGCCACCCCTTGACCGCCACCGCACCGGCGGCAGCCAGCACTGCCCCACCCAGGGGCCGCTTTTTTGTCCAGCGGGCTACGGCGTAGCCGCCTACGAGGCCACTCGCCGCCACAACTGCCGTTGGCACACCAGCCACCGCTACAACCTCCTCATGAGGGACAACGTCTCTGAGCCTACGCTCGGCAGTTCCAACCCGAGTGACATAGCGATCAAGTTGTGGGCAGAATTCCCCGCATGGCGAAGGCAAAATCAAAGAACCCTGTGAAGTTCGGTCCCCCTGAGGGGGTCGTTGAAGGGCAGCATTTCGAGAGCCACATGGAGCTGCACGCGTACGGCGTGCACCGACAAAAAGGGCGGGGAATCTCCGGTACTGCGCGGGAAGGCGTCGACTCCATCGTGCTCTCCGGTGGCTATATCGACGACGTCTACGGTGACGACGAGATCATCTACACCGGCGAGGGCGGACGCGACCGGAAGACGCAGTGCATGGTGGCCGACCAGACCATGGATACGCCTGGAAACGCCGGGTTGTTGCTGAATCAAGCCCTCGGAAATCGAGTCCGTGTCATTCGAGGGTTGGACATCAAGCGACAGAAGGCCACAGGCGGCTATCGGTACTGTGGCCTGTACCGGGTGGCCGAGAGCTGGAAGACCGTTGGCAAGGAAGGCTTCCGCATCTGCCAGTTCCGACTCGTCAAGGTCGGGCCCGATGAAACGGTCAAGCCGCAACCCGTATCGCCGGACGGTGACACGAAAACCGACCTGGAAGAGCAGTTTCGTCGGACCGTCGCTTACGAGCGCCTGCTGCGCGACTCTGCGGTGGTGCGGAACGTTAAGGAGTGGTACCGCGACACCTGCCAAATGTGCGATGTGCGGCTGGTGGTGTCCCCCGATGACAAGGCAATCAGCGAGGCTGCGCATATCCAGGCGTTGGGGAAACCTCACAACGGTCCGGACACGATAGAGAATGTGCTGTGTCTCTGCCCCAACTGCCACGCGCTGTTTGACCGAGGGGCTCTCCAGTTGACCGATGACTTCGATGTGATCGATGGTCTGACGCAGAAGTTCAAGTACGCGTTGACGCGGGTCAAGGAGCACCAGATACAGGTGAGGTACCTACGCCAGCATCGGAGCCGGTGGGCGGAACGTCCCTCTCAGCCCGAGCTCCCAGAGCAGCCGTGAGCGCCAGCCGCCCCTACGGTTGATAGCGCTCTAGGTTGGAGCCTCGCTGGGCACACGGGCGGTACAGGCAGAATTGTTGGCCGTGCCTCGTGTGTGGGTGAGCAGAGCACTGAGCGTGGGCGGCACGACGACATGACGACGGCCCCCGATTGGGGGCCGCTCGTTTTGGTCAAGGTCACCGTTGCCAGGTCGCTGATATACATGACGGCCCCACCCGGTGGTCGAGCGTCACTCTCTAGAGCCAGGGGAGCCGGAAGCGTCTGGCCCGGCGCCGCGGTGTAGGCCAAGAAGGCGCCGATCTGGCAGTTCCCGGCCTTCCACACCCCCCACCTCCCACGCATGCAGCAACGCCGGTTCCGCCACTGGTTTGTGGTGCCACAGCTCCCGGAGGAGGGCGGTCTCGCGTTCGGTGAAGTGGGGGGTGGGGCCCATGAGATGAGCCCGGCGGCGGTGGAAGGAGAGGGTGGTGGCGAGGGTGGTGTAGGTGGTGACGGCTTGGGCGGCGGTGGGGCCGTGGGTGTGGCGGGCCAGGTCGCGGGCGAGGGTTCGGGTTTTGAGGGAGGAGAGGGCGGCGGGTTCGGTGGGGGTGAGCCAGCCGGTGGCGGTGTACGGGGCGAGATAGCTGTGCAGGGACAGCAGTTCCTGGCGGCGGGCCCAGAGGGCGAACCAGGTGACGGTGAGCAGGACGGGGACGAAGAAGAGGCCGTAGACGGTGAGGAAGCCGAGGTCGCCGAGGGAGGAGGCGGCGTTCCAGACGGCGTGCAGGAGGACGGCGGTCAGCAGGCCGAAGAGGACGAGGGCGACGCGGGACGCGCGGCGGTGCGGGTAGCGGGTGGCGGCGGCGCCGAAGCCCAGGCCCGTGAGGATGGTGAAGAGGGGGTGGGCGAAGGGGGAGACGACGATGCGGAGGAAGAAGGTGCCGGCGGTGAGGGAGTTGAGGCCGGTGTGGCCCATCGAGAGGTCCTGGCCGAAGGCGCTGCCCAGGTAGAGGACGTTCTCGGTGAAGGCGAAGCCGGTGGCGGTGATGCCGGCGATGACGATGCCGTCCGTGATGCCGTCGAAATCGCGTCGGCGGAAGCGGTAGAGGAGCAGGACGGCGGCAGCCTTGGCGGTTTCCTCGACGACCGGCGCTATGACGTTCGCGCCCCACGCCTGGGTGGAGGAGGGGGAGGCGTGGGTGAAGGTGGTGTCCAGCCAGTCGGTGGCGAAGCCGTTGGCGAGGAGCGCGACGAGGGTGGCCGCGCAGGCGCCCCAGGCGAAGGCGAAGGCGAGGTTGCGCCACGGCTCCGGTGCGATGCGGCCCAGCCGGCGGAACGCGGCGATCAGCAGCGGTACGGGGAAGGCGGACAGGCCCAGGCCGACGAAGAAGCCCTCGGTTCCGGTCTGCCGGCCGATGATCACCAGGATGAGCACGCCGGACCCCGCGAGCAGCAGAATCAGCGCGGCCGTGCGCACGGCCTTGTTGTGCCAGGGCGCACGCCTTCGGGGAGCGCCCGCGTACGCGGAGGCGTACGGGCGGGGCTCGGGCGCCTCCGCCGGTTGGGGCGGAAGCGACGGCGGCGGGGGTGGGTGCACCCGTCGACAGTAACGAGGGGCGCGGGTGCCGGGCCGGGGCGCCCGCCCCCCCCTCTACCGGTCGCCTCTTCTACCGGTCGCCCCCTCTGCCGGTCGCCCGCCCCGCCCCTACACAGGTCGGCGGCGGAAGAGCAGGTCGTGGACGGTGTGGCCCTTGTCCAGGCCCTGGCCTTCGAACTTGGTGAGCGGGCGGAAGTCCGGCCGGGGTGCGTACCCGGAGTGGAGGTTCTGGAGCGTCGGCTCGGCGGAGAGCACCTCGAGCATCTGCTCGGCGTACGGCTCCCAGTCGGTCGCGCAGTGGACGAGGGCGCCGGGGGCGAGCCGGGTGGTGACCAGGGAGAGGAAGTCCGGCTGGATCAGCCGGCGCTTGTGGTGGCGCTTCTTCGGCCAGGGGTCGGGGAAGAAGACGCGCAGGCCGGCCAGGGACGCGGGGGCGAGCATCTCGCGCAGCAGGATGATCGCGTCGCCGTTCGCCACGCGGATGTTGGTCAGGCCGTTGCGCTCCGCGAGGGCGAGGAGGTTGCCCTGGCCCGGGGTGTGGACGTCGCAGGCGAGGATGCCGGTGTCCGGGTCGGCGGCTGCCATCTGCGCCGTGGCCTCGCCCATGCCGAAGCCGACCTCCAGGACGACCGGCAGGCCGTCGAAGAACGCGTCGAGGTCGATGCGGGAGAGCCCGTCGATGTCCAGGCCCCACTTCGCCCACATGCGGCGCAGCGCGTCGGCCTGGCTGGGCGAGACGCGGCTGCGGCGGGGCTGGAAGGAGCGGATCCGCCGCTCGTGATGGGAGCCCGCGGGGTCGGCCGCCGGCCCGGTCCCGTCGGGGAACATCGGCTGGGTGCGGCGGGCGGGGCCGGAGAGGTCCGTATCGGAGAGGTCCGTATCGGAGGGGACTGTTCCGGAGGGGCCGGTGGCCACGGGGGCCGGGTTCCCCGGGGACGTACCGGGAGAGGCGCCGGGTTCCGGGGCGTCAGGGCTGACGGGCCCTGCGGCGTCGGTCGCGGGGGCGGATTCGGGGGTGGCGGGGTTCTCGGACACAGTGCGGAGATTCTACGGGGACGGCGCCGGCCGGACATCGCCTCCGGTGCCGCGGGCGGGACGGAACGGCCGTTGGCGCTCTGCGCAGTCGGATGCATACGATGCGTCGCTGATACGCAGGCAAAACAACCAGGGGGTCGGTTCATCGTGCCGCAGGACGGTCAGGGCAGCACCGGGAATCCACAGGAGTCGCAGGGGGTGCCGCCCGCGCCTGTGCCGCCGGCCGTCCCGCAGCCGGGTCAGCCGGGCCCGGTCGCCCCGGCGGCGTCGTATCCGGGAGGGCCGGGGGGCCACGGGCAGGGCGTGCCGCCGCAGCCGGGCCCGGCCGGTGCCGTCCCGCCCGCCGGGCCTCCTGTGAGTCAACCCCCGGCCGGGCAGGGCCAGTTCGGCCCGGCGCCGGTGCCGCCGCCGTCACAGCCGCAGGGCACCCCCTACCCGTACGCAGGTCCCGGTCAGCCCGGTCAGCCCGGTCAGCCGCCGCAGGGGTACGCGTATCCGCCCGCGCCGCCCGGCGGGCCGCAGCCGGGTCCGGGGTACGCGCCGCACGGGATACCGGGGCAGGTCCCGCCCCCTGGTGGCCCGATGCCGCCGTTCCCGGGAGCGCCGGGGCGTCCGCCCCGTAGTGGGGTGCCGGTGCCCGCCATCATCGGCATCGTGCTGGTCGTGCTGATCGCCTTCGGGGTGGGCGGGTACTTCTTCCTGGCGGGCGGTTCCGGTGATGCAGGCGAGGAGAAGCCGCCGCTGGCCATGGCCCGGAAATGGAACGTCGACCTGCAGTCGACCACCAGTCGTCCCGACGAGGACAACGGCATGCGGGCGATGTGGCTGAACGATGACGAGGTCATCTTCGGCGGCCACGACGGTGTGCGCGCCTACAACCGTCAGACCGGCAAGCAGCAGTGGGAGCTCGAAACCCCCAAGGGTGCCGGCGGCGTGTGCGCCCTGCCCGCGGAACCGAGCAGCGAGGGTGTGGGCGCCGCGGTCTTCGACGCGGGCGGCGGTGACTGCTCGTATCTGTCCGTCTTCGACTCGAACACCGGGCGCACGCTCTGGGTGAAGAACCTCAAGGGCCGCGCCAAGGAGACGCACCCGCACGTCGGCATCAGCCGTGAGTACGTCGCCGTGGCGATCGGGGACACCTACGCCGGCTTCAGCGTCACGGGCGGCGTCGGCAAGTGGCAGCTGAAGCGGCGCGGTCACCACTGCATGGTGTCGGTCGGGCTGAGCGCCGAGTACATGGCGCGGGTCAGCGACTGCTCGGACGGGAAGCCGCAGCGGCAGCTGGACATCCAGCACCTGGACCTCGACAGCATCTCCGCGAATCTCCACGGGGAGAAGCTGGACCTGGAACGCATCGTGTCGGACGAGCCGCTGACGCTGCTCATGACGAGCGACGACAGCGAGCCGACCCGCGTCCTCCAGACCTATACGACGACCGGTGACCCCAAGCCGGACAAGCGGATCGAGCTGACCGGCGATCTGAAGGAGCTGGACTTCGTGCCCCGCACCACCATGGTCGACGGGGACGCCCAGGTGCTGGTGACGACCTACGGCAACAGCTCGGGAACCGCTGCCGTCGACCTGAAGAGCGGCAAGCTGCTCTGGAAGCGGAGCGGGGCCGCGGCCACCGCGCTGGACGGTGAGAACGCCATCGTGGTCGGGTCCTCCAAGGGAACGGCCACCCAACTCGGCACGCAGGACCCCCAGTTGCTCTCCCTGGGGTTGCGGGACGGCAAGGAGAAGGTCTTGGGCACGCTCTACGACCCGAAGCACGACCTTCCCTCCGCGACGCAGATGTCGGTCCGCTGGAACGACAACGAGCACACGCTCTACATCGAGGGCAATCACCCGTCGGGTGACGCGCCGTTCATCCGGGCGTTCCAGGTGCCGGGCACCTGACGTACCCGCGGCCGGCCCGCCCATGGCGTCTTGGGGGCCGGGAGGTACGGGCGCGGGGGGCCGTGTGCGGTGAGTGGGCGGTGCGAGGCGGTATGCCTCGTGCCGCCCCTTGCCGTGTCGGCCCCTATGCCAGGATCCCCACCACCCGCCGCGCGATCTCCCGCCCGATCGGCAAGGAGGCCGTGGCCGCCGGTGACGGGGCGTTGAGGACGTGGACGATGCCGGGGGTCTCGGCGAAGAGGAAGTCGTCGACGAGGGTGCCGTCGGGGAGGACGGCCTGGGCGCGGACGCCGGCCGGGGCGGGCCTGAGGTCGTCGTCGGAGACCGCGGGCAGCAGGCGGCGCACGGCGTCGGCGAAGGCGTGGCGGGACAGCGAGCGGTGGAGTTCGCCCGCGCCGTGGCGCCAGTGGCGGCGGGCTATCTGCCAGGAGCCGCGGTAGGCGAGGGTGCCGGCCAGCTCGGCGGTGCGGACGGTGTGCCAGGCGTAGCCCTCGCGGGCGAGGGCGGGCACGGCGTTCGGGCCGATGTGGACGGCGCCGTCGATACCACGGGTGAGGTGGACGCCGAGGAACGGGAAGGCCGGGTCGGGGACGGGGTAGACCAGGCCGCGGACCAGCGGGGCGCGCTCCGGGGCGAGGGTGTGGTACTCGCCGCGGAACGGGATGATCCGCATGCCCGGGTCGTCGCCCGCGAGCCGCGCGACGCGATCGCTGTGCAGCCCGGCGCAGTTGACCAGGGCGCGGGCGCGGTAGACCGCCCCGGACGCGGTGCCGACCGCGACCCGGCCGGGGCGGCGGGCGATCCGGGTGACCTCCGCGCCGTAGGCGATGCGGGTACCGGTGTCCTTGGCGAGAGCGGCGAAGCGGCGGGCGACGGCGCCGAAGTCGCAGATGCCGGTCGTGCCGACATGGATGGCGGCCAGGCCGCGCACCTCGGGTTCGTACGCGGCTATCTGGGCCGGGCCCAGCTCGCGCACCGGCAGGCCGTGCTCCCGGCCGCGCTGGATCAGGCCGTGCAGCCGGGGCAGCTCGCTGCGGTCCGTGGCGACGATCAGCTTGCCCGTGAGCTCGTGCGGCACGTCCTGTTCGGCGCAGAACTTGGCCATCTCCGCCGAGCCCTGGAGGGCGAAGCGGGCCTTGAGGGAGCCGGGAGGGTAGTAGATGCCGCTGTGGATCACGCCGCTGTTGCGCCCGGTCTGATGGCGGGCGGGCCCCGCCTCCTTCTCCAGGACCACCACGCGGGCGTCCGGAACGGCGCGGGTGATCGCCCGGGCCGTGGAGAGCCCGACGATGCCGGCACCGATCACCAGTACATCGCAGTCGTACGCCGCCACTGCACCTCCCCAACCCCGGGATTGCGGAACCGCCCCTGACCGCGGGCCCGCACCTCATCACCGAACGACATACCCCATCATGACGCGCGGTACTGACAACGCGGCGAGGGCAGCGGAAGAGGGGAGACGCACGGAGCAGGCGGAGTGTGACGGTGTGCTCCCTTTGTCCGCCCCGCGTCCCAGGTCTCCGCCGTGCCCGTCCCCCGCCCTACGCCGGCGCCGCCAGCAGGGGCCGGGCGCGCTCGCGCAGCTCCACCACCCGGGGCTCGTCGCCGTAGGGCTCCAGGCGGTGCAGGAGGTCGCGGACGTACTCGGTGGTGCGGGCCGACGAGATGCGGCCGGCGACCTCGACCGCGCGGGTGCCCGCCGCGCACGCGGCGTCGAGGTTCCCCGACTCCAGTTCCGCCACCGCGGAGACCACCAGGCGCAGACCGTGCGAGCGGACGAACTCCTCGGTGGGCCGGGACAGCGCCTGCTCGGTGAAGCGGCGCACCTGACGGGGCAGCCGCAGATCGCGGTAGCACTCGGCGGCGTCGGCTGCGAACCGCTCGTAGGAGTAGAAGTCCAGCCAGGACGGGTCGGGGTCGCCGCCACGGGAGCGCTCCAGCCAGCCCTCGGCGGCCTTCAGGGCCACCTCGCAGGCGCGTGCCTCGCCGGCCTTCGCCTGGGCGCGGGCCTCCACCAGGCGGAAGAAGCTCATCGTGCGGGCGGTGGCGAGCCCGCGGTTGCGTTCCAGGGCGGCCTGCGCGAGGTCGACACCCTCGTCGGCGAAGCCGCGGTAGGTGGCCTGGAGGGACATCGAGGCGAGGACGTAGCCGCCCAGCGGGACGTCGGCGGCGGCGCGGGCGAGCCGCAGCGCCTGGATGTAGTACCGCTGCGCCGCCTCCTGTTGGCCGGTGTCGAAGGCCATCCACCCGGCGAGCCGGGTGAGTTCGGAGGTCGCCCCGAAGAGCGCGCGGCCCACTTCGTCGCTGTAGGAGGCCAGAAGCAGGGGCGCCGCGTCCACCCGGAGGCACTCCGGGACCATGGACGAACGCCAGTCGCCGCCCCCGTACTTGGAGTCCCAGCGGCGCGCGTCCTCCGCCGCCTCGCGGAGCTTGCTGACGTCGCTGTGGCCGACGTGCTGCGGTATGCCCCCGTCCGCCCCGCCGGACACATCCTTGTCGCGCGCCTCGGACGCCTCGCGCGCCACCGAGCTGTCGGCCGGGGATATCAGCCAGCGCGACGCGGGTGTGGCGTACGCGCTGACGGCGAAGGATCCGGCCAGGCTCTGCCAGATCCCACCGCCGCCGGCCCGCCGTCCGGCCAGATCCAGGCGGTAGAGATCCGTCGCCGAACGCACCGCTGCTCCCACATCGCGGGGAAATGTCAGCCCGACCTCGGGCGCCGGATCCGCGTCGCCCAGGCCGATTTCGTGCAGCGGCACCGGGCGGCCGAGCTTGCTGCCGATCGCCGAAGCGATCAGATGCGGCGCGGCGCCCTGGGGCACCATGCCCTTCGAGACCCATCGCGCCACCGACGTCTTGTCGTAACGAAGCGTCAGGCCGCGCTGCGCGCCGAGGTCGTTGACCCGGCGCGCCAGTCCGGCATTGCTGATACCCGCGAGGGCGAGAACGGTGCCGAGCTTTTCGTTCGGCCCGCGTATATCCCTGGACATGCGCACCCCTCGACACAGCGACGGCCGCCCCGGTACCCCGGGGCATGCGTCCACCCAGAGTAGTTCGCCGGATCCCGACCGTTAAGGGTCGGTGTCCTGGATGGCGAGATTCATGTTCAAACAGGGGTACGGGAATTGGCATGTGCTCCGGGTACGTGTTGCCGTGCGCCCACACGTGCGCGCTGCCTGCCCTGTGACGCGAGGGCTTCCATGGGTGTTGCGTGGGTCGGCCCGCTGCACTTGATCCAGTGGGCTGGGGGATACCACCACCTCATTCCCCGCAGGTGGTGGTCCGGTCCGGGAGGCGCAGCCCGCTTCCCGGACCGTCGCACGAGGCCGGCCGCCACCGGCGGCACACCGGGCCGCGCCACGGTTACGCGTCGCCAACTGGAGTGTGACGAACGGACTTTGGCTGAATAGTGGTGGGTGAAAATTTTACGCCGCGCACCCCTGAAGCCACGCTCCTGCCGCTCCGGTACGCCCCTGACGAGAGGCGCGGCGCGCCGGAGCCGCCGTGCCGCAGCGGCGCGAACCGCCCGCACACGGGCCCTCTCCCACGCCTCCCGCGCGCCGCTGTCATGGCAGCATGGACCGCACAACGGCTGGTAATCCGCGGTTCGGGGTGGTGGCGCGCCCTCCGCCGGACGGGGAAGCGTGGAGGCGCGATGCGCTGGTTGGTGGGGTGGAGCAGTGCCGCCACGGGGCCGGCCCCCACCGGGGAGAGCCGCGCGGTCATCCCCGTAGGCGCCCAACTCCTGTGGGGCGGACCGGATCCGCTGTGGGCGGTCGGTGACTGGCGGCCCGACGAGGTACGCGTCGTCCAGGCCGACCCCGAGACCCGGCTCGCCGTCTTCGGCATCTGCGGCGCCACCAACGACCAGTTGCGGGTGGGCCTGTTCGCGGCCCGCGGCGGCGCGCTGCGGCACCTCACCGCCTGGCCAGGCAGCTACACCGCCGTCGCACAGGTGGGACGGCGGATCACGATCACGGGCGATCTGGCCGGCGCCCGCCCCGTCTTCCACACCCCCTGGGACGGCGGCACCGCCTACGCCACCGCCGCCCTGCCGCTCGCCGACCTCGTCGAGGCCGGCCTCGACGTCGGCCACCTCGCCGCCCTGCTGGCCTGCCCCGACACCCCCGAAGCGATCGGCTCCGGCACCCCGTACGAGGGCGTGCGCCGCGTCCCGCCAGGCCACGCCCTGGTCCTGCGCGGCGGCGCCCGCGAGATCGCCTCCTACGAGCCGACGGCGTCGCTGGCCGTGGCCGCGCCCCAACTCGCCCCCGAACAAGCCGTGGACGGCGTACGCGAGGCGCTGGTCGAGGCGGTGCGCGCCCGGCTCGCGAGCCCCCGGCACGCGCCCGACCCGGACGGGCTCGACGGTCTGGACCCCGGCCCCGTACCGGGCATGGGCCCCGCCGAACGCCGGGCCGCGCGCGGCGGCCCGGCCCCGGGAGTCGGCGCCGACCTCTCCGGAGGCAGCGCCTCCGGAACCCTCGCCCTCCTGGCCGCCGGCCTCCCGGGAGCGCCCGGATCGCTGGGCGGCCACGGCGAGCGCCTGCTGGCCGTCACCTTCAACGACCTTGCCACGAACGGCGACCGGGCCCACCACGAAGCCGAACTGGAACGCGCCCGCAGCATCGCCGCCAACCCCCGCCTGCACCACGTCGTCGTCGCCGCGGGCGAGGAGGCGCTGCCCTACGCCGACCTCGGCACCGGCCCCCTCACCGACGAGCCAGGCCCCTCCCTCACCCTCGCGGGACGCCACCGCAGGCGCCTGCTGGCCGGCAGCGCCGACCACTTCGTCGGCCACGGCGCCCGCCAGGTCCTGGACGCCCACCCCGCCCGCCTCGCCGACCTCCTCCTGGACCGCCGCCGGCGCCACCTGCTGCGCCCGGCCACCGCGCTCGCCCGCGCGGACGGTCCTTCCGCACAGTCCGTCCTGGTCCCCTTCACCGTCTACCGCGCCGCCCGCAGGCTGGCCCGTACGCCCTACGGAGCCGGGGTCGCCGACACCGCGCGCCGCCTCATGGAGCGGCAGTTCGCCGACGAACCCGTGGCGGACGGCGCGGTCGACGCGTCACTTGCCGCTCTCTTCTGGTGCCGCCCCGGGCCGGCCGCGCGCTGGCTCACCGGCGAGGCGCTCGCCGAAGTATCGGTTCGCCTCGGGGACGCGGCCACCCGCTCCCCCGGAAGCAGCCGCCCCGGGGGGCACCGGGCCCGCGCCGCGCTGGCCCGCCAGGCCGCCGACCACCGCGTTTTCGAACAGGCCGCGGAGGTCCGCAACCAGCGGCTGCACGCCCCCTTCCTCGACAACCAGGTCGTGCTCGCCTGCCGCGCCCTGCCCGACACCCTGCGGGTACAGCCAGGCGCGCGCGCCGCCGTGCTGCGCTCGGTGCTCTCCGGCGCCGGCGTACGCGATCTGCCGGCCGGCTGGGGCGCCACCTCGCAGCCCACCCACACCGCCGCGGTACGCGCCGGACTGCGCGGCGCCGTCGGCACCCTCGTCCAGCTCTTCGACACCCCGCTGCTCGCCGACGCCGGTCTCGTGGAGGCACGGGTCGTACGCAAGGCCCTGCGCGCGGCGGCCGATGGCGCGCCGCTGCCGCTCGACGGCCTCGCGGAGCTGGTCTCCACCGAGCTGTGGCTGCGCCGCCTGCTGTCCCGGCGCGGCACCTGCTGGACGGGCGCGGCGGCGCCACGGCAGCGCGCGGTGGCCGGCGGCGTCGGGCCGCGGCCGGGCGCCGAGCAGCCGGTACTGCGCCGCCCTTAGGGGCATGTCCGCGGCCCGCAGGCCCGTTGCCGCCCGCCTCAGCGGCAGCTGATCTGCGACTGCGCCCAGTCCCCGAACGCCAGGGCGTCCACCGGTGTCTCCGGCTCCACGATCAGCCGCAGCGTCCTGCGGCCCGCCAACGGGACGTGCACCGGCACCGCGTGCTCCCCGCCGCGCACCACGTCCGACCGCCACAGCCGCTGCCCGTCCGCCTCCACGGAGAAGCGCAGCGCCCCGAGCCCCAGGCCGATGTCGTCGACGCCGACGCTCGCGTCGTACGCCGTGCAGCTGCGGTTGAGGTCTATGACCACCGATGACCTGCCGTGCACGGTCACGCCGTGCGGGTAGGTACGGCCGTCGATGCTCGGATCGTCCCGCTGCCACACCCAACTGCTCTCCAGGGTGCGGACCTCCGGCTTCGTGCCGTCGCCCGTCAGGTCCTGGTCGAGAGTGTTCAGGAGGTACGGCGTCGGGGCTGGCGGGGTCGGAGTCGGTGTCGGGGCCGGCGCGGGCGGCTCGGGGGTGCGCGTCGGCGTGGGCTTCGGCTCCGGCGGGCTCGGCTTCGGTGTGGGCGTGGGTGTGGGTGTCGGCGTGGGCTTCGGCTCCGGCGGCGGGGCCGGACGCGGGGCGGGCGGCTTCGGCACCGGCTTCGGCGGCGGTGGCTTCGGCGCGGGCTTCTGCGGCGCGGCGGTGGCCGTCCGCTCCGGCTCGGCCTGCGGCTTCGGCGCCGGCTGCGGGGAGCCGGACAGCGCCATCGCGAGCGCCGCCCCGGCGACCGCCACCACGCCGACCCCTATCCCGACCTTGAGCGGCGCGCCGATCGCCTCGCCCGCCGCGGCGCCACCTGCACCGCCCGCCGCACCGGAACCCGAACCGGCGGCAGCCGCCGCGGCACCCGCACCGGCAGCGCCCGCGGCCCCCGCGACGCCGGCCACCGCAGCCGCCGTCTTGACCGCGTACCCGGCGGCGAACCAGCCGATGACGGCGACGGGCAGCACCGCACCGATCCGCTGGTTGACGTCCGCGACCTCGACCGCGGCCATCCGGCACCTGGCACAGCCGTCCAGATGCTTGCGCAGCCCCCGCTCGGCCCGCATCCGCAGCCCGCCACGGGCGTACGCGCCCAACCGGTCGGCATAGCGCGCGCAGTCACCGCCCTCGGTCAGCGACTGGCTGACGTGCGCCTGGAGGTACGCCTGCTTGAGACCCTCGCGGGCCCGATGGGCCAGCACCGCCGTCGCGTTGGCGGTCAGCCCGAGCAGCGGGGCGACGTCGCTCGGCGACTCGTCCTCGATCGTGGTGTGCCACAGCACCGTCTGATAGCGCTCCGGCAGACTGCGGAACGCCCGTACGGCCATCGACCGCTCGGCTTCGTGCATGGCCCGCACGTCGGCGCCGAGATCGAGGGTGTCGTCCATCGACGAACCGGCGGCGGAGACCGCGAACACCGCGAAGTCCTCGACCAGTTGCTCACGCCGCGCGGTCTTCCCCCAGGCCGCGGCGACCCGGCGGACCGTCGTCAGCAGATACGCCCGCACCGCCGTCTCAGGGCCTGCACCGCCGCGCACCGCCTGCAGCGTGCGGGCGAACACCTCGCCGGTCAGATCGTCCGCCGTGTGCGCGTCCCGGCAGCAACTGCGCGCATAGCGGCGCACCGCGTCGGCGTGCCTGCGGTACATCTCCTCGTACGCGCTGTCGTCCCCGGCCCGCATCGCGGCGAGCAACTCGGTGTCGGACGGCGGGAGGCCGGCGGACCCGGGACCGGACGTGGTGCCGTCGGCCGTCGGGCCGGCGTCGTCGGATCCGTCGCGCTGCGACGGCACCCCGGACTCGAAGCGCTCGGCGCGGTCGTGCCGCTCCGCGGGCTCGCCGACCGGGGGAGTCGCCCCCAGCGGCCCGGTCTGCCCGGGGACCTGCGCAGCCGCCCGGCCGCCCGAGCCGCCCGCGTCCATGGCGGAAGGCTCGCCGCCGCGCCGCTCGTCCCGCCCGTCAAGAGTCATCGCCGAGGCCCCCGAACACGCCATCACACCGGAACACCGCGCAAGCGTGCCACACGGAGCGACCGCCATCGGACGCCCCGTCCGCCAACCACCCGTCCGGGGCGGCCTCCCGTACGGGAGCCCCCGCGTTCACCCGTCCGGGGCAGTGCCCGCGGGGCCGGGCCGAAGGGACCTGCGTGCCGGGCCTCAGCCGGCGGGGCGCGAGCGCAGCCCCTCCAGCAATATCTCCAACAGGCGCGCGGACGCGGCCTGCTGATGCCCGGGATCGGGCAGCGCGGGCGCGCCCGTGGCGATCACCAGGAGTACGTCGCCGACGGTCACGTCGGGCCGCAGCGCCCCCGCCGACCTGGCGCGCTCCACGAGCCGCCCGACGACATCCAGCAGCGCGGGCACGCCACCGGGCTCGTCGGGCCGCCCGCCCGCGGGCTGCGGTCCGCCGTCCACGACCGTCCCTGCCGCATCGGCGTGCACCTCTCCGCCGGCGCGGGCGGCCACCTCGTCGGTGTCCGGCGCGGGGCGCTGCTGCGGCACCCGGGCGCCGGCCGCGGCACCCTCAGGTGCCTGCTCGCCCGGGTGGCCTGTGCTGGCGCCCACCCGCAGCACGCTCGGCGGCAGCAGCCGCCCGGCGCCCGACGCGACCGACGTCCGCAGAAAGCGGGAGAGCGCCGACCAGGGGTCTTCCTCCTGGCCGAGTGCCGTACGCGCCTGCTCGGTCAGCCGGGAGGTCTCCTCCTCGGCTATCCGCCTGACCAGGACGTCCTTGCTCGGGAAGCGGCGGTAGACCGTCCCGACGCCGACGCGGGCCCGGCGGGCCACGTCCTCCATGGGCGCGCCGTAGCCCAGTTCGCCGAAGACCTCACGGGCGGCGCGCAGTACGTGTTCCAGATTGCGCTGGGCGTCCACCCGCAGCGGTGCGTTCCGCCCGGCGGCGGCCGAGGTCCGGCCCGTACCGTCGTCGCCCGCCCCCATGCCGCCGACCGGCACGGTGTGGTCGCTGTCGTGTTCGTGATGTCTGCCGACACCGCCGCCGACGCCGTGCGCCGTAGCCACGCCGACTGTTCCTTGCGAGCCCTGACTATGCATGAATGATCCCCCGGTCATGACGTCTCCCCCCGGAGACTCCCCGCCCTGACAGTAGGGGCGTACCGACGAAAAGGTGCACCCCAACGAGGTACGAACATAGTTGAGCCCAGGTCAAGAATGAAGGGCCAGTTCCGGGCACACCGCCCCCCGTTCGGCCTACGGAAGCGATCCATCCCCTTTCCGGGCCGCCCCGCGGGCCGCCATCCGCCACCTGACCTGCGCCGCTGCCCCGGCATCCGCGGAACCTTCCCCTCCGGCCCGGCGCCCGTTGCCGGTCATACATTTCGACGAGGCTGTGGACAAAGCCCGGCCGGCAGTGCGTCATGGAACAGTGCTGTGCTTTCCCGGGGCACAGCGCCCGAGGTGCCGCGCCGCCGGTCACCCCGGATCGGTGCCGCCCCGGGACCTGTCGACATCGCGAGGAGAACCTCTGTGAAGGCTGAATCTTCGACGGATTCGACGGAACCGAAGGAACCGAAGGAATCGACGGATTCAGACGGTTCGACGGATCCCAAGGACGCCAAGGACGCCAAGGACGCCAAGGACCCGGAACACGTGGCGCGGATCCTCATCGTCGGCGGCGGCTACGTGGGCATGTACACCGCGCTGCGGCTGCAACGGAAACTGAAGCGGGAACTGCGCCAGGGCACGGTCCGCATCACCGTCGTCGACCCCGAGCCGTACATGACCTACCAGCCGTTCCTCCCGGAAGCCGCGGCCGGCTCGATCTCCCCCCGCCATGTCGTCGTGCCGCTGCGCCGCGTACTGCCTCAGTGCCAGGTCGTCATCGGCGAGGTCACCGCCATCGACCACGGGGAACGCACCGCCACGATCCGGACGCTGGCCGCCGAGGAAGCCGGCACCGCGGACGCCCTCGTCGCCTACGACGAACTGATCCTCGCCCCCGGCTCGATCTCCCGTACCCTCCCGGTCCCCGGCCTCGCCGACCACGGCATCGGCTTCAAAACCGTCGAAGAGGCCATCGGCCTGCGCAACCACGTCCTGGAACAGCTGGACATCGCCTCCTCCACCCGCGACCCGGCCGTCCGCGACGCCGCCCTCACCTTCGTCTTCGTCGGCGGCGGCTACGCGGGCGTCGAGGCACTGGCCGAATTGGAGGACATGGCCGGCTACGCGCTCCGCTACTACCACAACGTCACACCCGATGACATGAAGTGGATCCTGGTCGAGGCCACCGGCAAGATCCTGCCCGAAGTGGGCCCGGACATGGGCCGCTACGCCGTCCGTGAGCTGCGCGCCCGCAACATCGACGTACGCCTCGACACCCGCCTCGACTCCTGCGAGGACCGGGTCGCCGTGCTGAGCGACGGCTCCCGCTTCCCCACCCGCACCCTGGTGTGGACGGCAGGCGTGAAACCGCACCCCATCCTCGCCGCCACCGGACTGCCCCTGAACGGCCACGGCCGCCTCGCGTGCACGGCCGCCCTCCAGGTGGACGGCGTCCCGCACGCCTGGGCGGCAGGCGACGCCGCGGCCGTCCCCGACCTGACGGCCGAGGCCCCCGCCACACCGGACGCACCGCCCGCCCTGTGCGCCCCCAACGCCCAGCACGCCGTACGGCAGTCCAAGGTCCTCGCCGAGAACGTCGCGGCTGCGGTGCGCGGCGGCCCGATCGTGGACTACGCGCACAAGTACGCCGGATCGGTGGCCTCGCTCGGCCTCCACAAGGGCGTCGCCCATGTCTACGGCCGCAAGCTGAAGGGCTACCCGGCGTGGTTCATGCACCGCGCCTACCACCTCAGCCGGGTGCCGACCTTCAACCGCAAGGCGAAGGTGCTCGCCGAATGGACCCTCGCCGGCCTCTTCAAACGGGAGATCGTCTCGCTCGGCTCGCTGGAGAACCCGCGCGCCGAATTCGCCCTCGCCGCGGACACCGGACGGCACAACGAAGCCAGCTGACCCGCCGTCCGGCCCGAAGCCTTGGCGGCCCCGCGGGACACCGGGCGGAACCGGCGGAACGGAGCGCGGAACTCCGTCCCGGCCCCCGGACGTCTGACGGATGCCGAGCGCGTCGGCCACACTGGACGTGTGACCATGGGTGGGCTCGTACTTGCGAAGAGTGACAATCACGAGGAATCCGGACGTTTGCTGCATTCCACCAGAGGGCGCCACGCGAGGCCCCAGCCGACCGTCCACCGGTCCCGGTCCGGCCGGCGCCCCCAAGCCGACGGCCCGATCCCGCGCGACGACGCGAAGTAAGAGGTACCCCTCCGTGATCTTCACGCGCTGGAGCGCCAAACTCCCCGGCACACAGCGGCGCGCCGCCGCCCGTTCCGGCCGCGCCGCACCCCGCCCGGCATCCGCAGCCCCGGGGACCACCCCGCCGCCCGCCGACGGCGCCGCCGCGCCACGCGCACCGGGCTCCGTACCCGCCGCCCGCGCCGAGGACGGCACCCGCCCCGCACCGGACACGCAGGTCCCGTCCGCCGACACCCCGCCGCCCACCGTCGACGCGCTCTCCGTCCACGACATCCTCGGCACCATCCCCGCCCTGGTCGCCGTCGTCTACGGCCCCGAACACCGCATCGCCTACGTCAACAGCGCCTACGCCACCGTCTTCGGCCCCCGCCCGGCCGGCCGCACCGCCCGCGAGGCACTGCCCGAACTGGACGCGCTCGGCCTGCTGCCCCTGATGGACCAGGTCCTGCGCAGCAGGAAGCCCCGCACGGTCAAGTCCCGCAAAGTGCGCGGCGGTTCGGGATCCGACTGCTCACGGGACGGCTACTACACCTTCACCTGCACCCCCATCGAGGTCGCGGCCAGCGGCCCGGCCCCCGACCCCGAGGTCGCCTGCGTCGCCCCGCACAAGGGCGTACTCGTCTTCGGCGCCGAGGTCACCGACCAGGTCGAATCCGCCGAACGCCTGCGCGCGAGCGAAGCCAGCCAGCGCGCCGCCGCCGTCACCCTCCAGCGCTCCCTGCTGCCCCAGGAACTGGAGCAGCCCGACGACCTCCGCGTCGCCGCCACCTACCAGCCGGGCGGCACGGATGCCGCGGTCGGCGGTGACTGGTACGACGTCATCACCCTCGGCGCCGGCCGCACCGCCCTGGTCATCGGCGACGTCATGGGCCGCGGCGTCCGCGCCGCCGCCGTCATGGGCCAGCTGCGCACCGCCGTCCGCGCCTACGCCCGCCTCGACCTGCCGCCCCACGAAGTCCTGCAACTCCTCGACGGACTCGCCGCCGAGATCGACGCCAACCAGATCGCCACCTGCGTCTACGCCGTCCACGACCCGAACGAGGGCCGCCTGGTCTATGCCTCGGCCGGCCACCTGCCGATCCTGGTCCGCGACGCCGACGGCGTCGTCCACCGCGCGGGCGAGCCCACCGGGCCACCCCTGGGCACCGGCGGCTGGCAGCACACATCGGACTCCGTCCAGCTCGGCGCGGGATCCAGCGCCGTCCTCTATACCGACGGCCTCGTCGAACGCCGCGACAAGGACATCGACCACGGCGTCGAAGCGCTGGAAGCGGCCTTCGCCGGCGCCGACGGCGCACCCGACATCGTCTGCGACCGCCTGCTGCGCTCCCTGGGCATCACCGCCGAACACGACGACGACGTCGCCATCCTCGTCGTCCAGCACCCGGAGCGGACCGGACACGACGCCGAGCTGTTCCACAACGCCGTACTCGAACTCCACGGCGGCACCGAAGCCGCCCCGCGCGCCCGCGCCTTCGCCTCCGGCGTCCTCGCCTCCTGGCGCTTCTCCCCCGAACTCCACGACCTCGGCGTGCTCGCCGCCAGCGAACTCGTCGCCAACTCACTCCAGCACGGCACGCCCCCGATGCGGCTCCGCCTGCGCCGCACCGACCGCCGCCTGATCGTCGAGGTCACCGACGGCGACGACCACCTCCCGCGGCGCCGCAGCGCCGAACCCGTCGACGAAGCGGGCCGCGGCATCTCCATCGTCGCGACCATCGCCTCGTCCTGGGGCTCCCGCCGGACACCGGGCGGCGGCAAGGCCGTCTGGTGCGAATTCGCCCTTCCGAAGACCTGACCCGCGCACCGGCCGCCCGGCGGGGCCGCCGTCAGGCCACGGCCACGGCGGCTTCCGCCTCGGCATCCGCCGCCGTCGGGGACACCGGCCCGGCAGCCGCCGCACGGTGCGGGTTGTCCTGCGCCGGGGTCAGCATCCGCCCCAGCCGCAACGACAGCACCGTGATCCCCAGCGCGCACAGCACCAGCATCCCGATGTACGCCACGGACATCCCGTGGCCCACCATCAGCGCACCCACGGCCGGACCGACCGCCAGCGCCAACTGCTTGACCAGCGCGAACGCCGAGTTGTACTGCCCGATCAGGGAAGCCGGAGCGAGATCGGCCACCAGCGGCGCCACCGTCGGCGACAGCAGCGACTCGCCGATGCCGAACAGCGCGTACGTCGAGATCAGCAGCGTCGTCGCCACCGCCTGCGCGCCGTGCACCAGACCCGAGAGCCCGGCCGCGATCCACGCCACGGTCCAGATCACGCCGACCACCGCCATGACCCGGCTGCGCCGCCGCCGCTCCACCAGCTTGAGCACCACGAACTGCGCCGCCACGATCGCCGCCGTGTTGGCCGCGAGCGCGATGCCCAGCGTGGCCGGAGCGATCCGGGTGACCTCGGTGGCGTACGCCGCGAGCCCCGACTCGAACTGCCCGTAGCAGGCGAAGAACAGCACGAACCCCAGCACGCACAGCCACACCATCCGCCGGTCGGCGAACAACGCGCGCCACGCCCCCCGCGGACGCTCCCCGGTCGGCACCTCGTCCTCGACCTTCGGCGCACCCGGCAGCCGTACGGTCGCGATCGCCGCACCGAGCACCAGGAACATCGCCGCCTCGATGGCGAACAGCCGCACAAAGCTCGACGCGTGCGCCTCGTCGACCATCAGACCGCCGACCAGACCGCCGATGCCGAGCCCCAGGTTGTTCAGGAAGAACTGGGTGGCGAACGCCCGCGACCTGGTGACCGTCGTGGAACACCACACGATCATCGTCGCCAGCGCCGGCTGGATCACCGCGATACCGGCACCGAGCGCCACGGCGGACACGATGACCTGCGCCTCGCTGCTGGACAGCCCGAGCCCCAGCGCACCGACGGCGGCCGAGACCGTACCGACCACCGCCACCGGGAGGGGACCGCGCCGGTCGATGGCCCGCCCGGTCAACGGCAGCACCACCAGCGCCGAAACGGCCAGCATCGCCAGCACCACACCGGCCGTACTCGCGCCGAGATCCCGCACCTTCGCCACATAGACGTACAGATACGGAACCGTGAAGCCGTTGCCGAACGCGCTCAGCGCGTTCCCCAGCTGGATCCGGCGCAGCGCAGCGCCCATCGCGGTGGTCACACTCACCTACCTAGGTCATGTCGAAAGACGATCAAGAAGAAGAACAGACAAGAAGCGGCGGCCGGCCGCGCGGACGCACAGACCCCCCGTCTCCAGGGGACCGGACGGTCGTACCCTGAAGACTTCAACTCTAAAGTTCGAAGCTAAACAGTACATGGAGAAGGACTTCGACGCCAATGAGTTCCATGCCATACTGCGCCGCATGCCTGAGACCTCAGAAGCGTCCGGCGCCGCCGCCGAGCCCAGCCTCGAGGAACAGATCGCGGCCTATCAGCGCGAGTTCCAAGACCTCGACCCCCAGGTCGAACAGGTCGTCTCCGCACTTCAGCGGCTCAACCGGCGGATGAACGTCGCCTACGGACGCCAGACGGCCACGCTCGGCATGAGCAACGCCGAATGGGAAGTCCTCAAGGCCCTCGTCGTCTCCGGCGCCCCGTACCAGCTGGGCCCCGGCGAACTCGCCAAGCGCCTCGGCCTCACACCGGCCGCGATGACGCACCGCATCGACCGGATGGCGAGCGAAGGTCTGGTCAACCGCGAGCGCGACGAGACGAACCGCGTCCGGGTGATCGTCGAGCTGACGCACGAGGGCCGCGAGAAGTGGCTGGAGGCCATGCGGATGGCATCGGTCTTCGAGGAGGACCTCCTCCAGGACCTCTCCGGCGACGAACGCCGGCTCCTCGGCCAGGTACTGACCCGCCTGCTCCGCCGCGTGGAAGACGCCCAGCCGGACGCCGACGGGCGCCTCACCGACCTCGACTGACGCGGGTTGACACGCCCCAGGCCGATACGTAGTGTTCTCCGAGTTGCCACACAGCCGGAACGGTTCTGTAGCAGCCATCCGCCGCTTCGCGGCACACCACTACTGCACGACTCCTCACCGGGAACAATTTCGGCATGCCGAAATTCGGACCGCGGCTCGATTATGAGTCACCGAGGAATTCCGCTAAAGTAGTGACCACGCCGAAAGGCGCAGCAAG